>NZ_JBEZCZ010000044.1:0-57818 GCF_040647875.1 Micromonospora sp. NPDC049230 | reverse complement strand
TGGTGCCGACTTTGGGGGTTTTACGGGCGTTCTGTTACCCACCACAACTCCATGATCGGCGAGGCAGTGCTGGTTGACGAACAGCCGTTCCACCTAACGCAACGGCGTTGTCCAGGAAGTAGTGGCCACGTCGCCGTGGGATGCCCCTGCATCCAGGATCGAGCACGATCTTGCCGGCGCCGCGACCGGGGCGAGGATGATCCGCGCAACATCGGGGATGTTGCTGCCTCCCGCCCGCCGGGAGGCAGCAACATCGGTGTAGTTGCGCGGATCTCGGGGCGGGGCGGGGGCAGGGCGGGCGCCGGGGGCGGGTCGGCGGGGCGCGGAGGGTGGGGTGGGGTGGGGTGCAGGGGATCGGGGCGCGGATCGGGGCGCGTCTGCCGCCGTGCGCCGGCGCCGTGCCGGTCAGCCGTCGCGTTCGGGGTAGCCCAGCGGCACCGCCGAGACGTCGTCCAGCGCGGTGGTGATCTCCTCGGGCAGGGTGATCCGTTCCACGGTGAGCGCGCCGAGCAACTGCCCGACCGTCCGTGCGCCGAGGATCGGTGCGGTCACCCCCGGCCGGTCCCGGATCCAGGCCAACGCCACCTCCAGCGGCGACACCCCCAGGCCACCGGCCGCCGTCGCCACCGCCTCGACGATGCTGGAACAGCGCGGCTCCAGGTATGTCGAGACGAACCGCTCGAAGTGCGGCGACGCGGCTCGGGAATCCGCCGGACGGCCGTGCCGGTACTTGCCGGTGAGCACGCCGCGACCCAACGGTGACCAGGGCAGCAGGCCGAGGCCGAGCGCGTCGCACGCGGGCAGCACCTCCCGCTCGACGCCCCGCTCCAGCAGCGAGTACTCCACCTGGGAGGCGACCACCGGCGCGCGGCCCGGCCAGGCGGTCTGCCAGGCGGCGGCCCGTGCGGTCTGCCAGCCGGAGAAGTTCGACACCCCGACGTAGCGGACCTTGCCGCTGGCCACCGCGTGGTCCAGTGCGGCCAGGGTTTCCTCGAGCGGGGTGTCCGGGTCGTACCCGTGTACCTGGAACAGGTCGACGTGGTCGGTGCCGAGCCGGCGCAGCGACGCGTCCAACGTCCGCAGCAGGTGCCCCCGGGAGCCGTCGCGGCGTCGGCCGCTGCCCGGGCGCAACCCCGCCTTCGTGGCGATCAGCAGCTCGTCGCGGGGCACGAGGGTGCCCAGCAACGAGCCGATCACCGACTCGGCGTCGCCGTCGCCGTACACGTCGGCGGTGTCGATCAGGTTGCCCCCGGCGTCGAGGTAACTCTTCAGCTGGGCGGCCGCGTCGTCGGCGTCGGTGTCCCGGCCCCAGGTCATGGTGCCGAGCGCGAGCCGGGAAACCGCCAGCCCGCTTCGGCCGAGCGGTCGCTGTTGCATGGGTGAACCTTATTTCGAACCTGCCGCCACCGATATCCTCGCTCCCGTATCTTCGCCGGTTCTGCCGGTTCCGCCGCTCTGGGCTGCCCCGATGGAGGGGGGAGCATTCGTGGCGAGCCGGTGATCGAGTCCGTTTTCGGCATTGCGTAACCTGGTGCGACCTGTGCCACGGATGGGGGAGGACCAGTGCGACTCGGGCTCAGTCTTGGATACCAGACAGCATGGAGCACACCGGCCGACCATCTGGCCCTGGCTCAGGAGGCGGACCGGCTGGGTTATTCGGTGGTGTGGGCGGCGGAGGCGTACGGTTCCGACTCGCCCAGCATGCTCGCCTGGATGGCCGGCCAGACCGAACGGATCGACGTCGGCGCGGCGGTGATGCAGATCCCCGCCCGTACGCCGGCGGCCACCGCCATGACCGCCGCCACCATCGACGCGCTTTCCGGTGGCCGGTTCCGGCTCGGCCTGGGTGTCTCCGGTCCGCAGGTCTCCGAGGGCTGGCACGGCGTGCGCTTCGCCAAGCCCCTCGCCCGGACCCGCGAGTTCGTCGACATCGTCAAGCTGGCCATCGCCCGCAAGGAGGTGGCCTACGACGGGCAGCACTACACGCTGCCGCTGCCGGACGGCCCCGGCAAGGCCCTGCGGTTGGGCTTCCATCCACCCCGCGAGCACATACCGATCTACCTGGCCGCGGTCGGCCCGAAGAACCTGGAGCTGGCCGGTGAGATCGCCGACGGCTGGCTGGCGGTGTTCTACGCCCCGGAGTTCGCCGAGGAGCAGCTCGCCTCGGTGCGCGCCGGCCGGGCCAGGGTCGGCAAGGAGCTGGCCGGGTTCGACGTGGTGCCCGCGGTGCCCGTGGTGATCGGTGACGACGTGGCCTCCTGCGCCGAGCTGGTCCGCTGGTACGCGGCGCTGTACGTGGGCGGCATGGGCAGCCGCGAGCAGAACTTCTACAACCAGCTCGCCACCCGGATGGGTTACGGCGACGCCGCCCGCGACGTGCAGGACCTGTACCTGGCCAAGCGGCAGCGTGACGCCGCCGCGGCCGTACCCATGGAGTTCATCGACCGCACCTCACTGCTCGGCCCGAAGGAACGCGTCGCCGAGCGGATGCGGGAGTACGCTGCCGCGGGTGTCACCACGCTGTCGGTATCCCTGTTCGTGGCCGACCGGGACAGCGGTGTGCAGACCCTGCGTACCGTCGCGGAGGCACTTGAGCTTTCGGGAGTCGGCGAGTGACCTGGGTTGAGGCCATCGTCCTGGGCATCGTCCAGGGACTGACGGAGTTCCTTCCGGTCAGCTCGTCGGGGCATCTGCGGATCACCTCGGCGATCTTCTTCGACCGGGACGCCGGCGCGTCGTTCACCGCGGTCACCCAGCTCGGCACCGAGGCGGCCGTGCTGATCTACTTCGCCAAGGACATCTGGCGGATCACCCGGACCTGGTTGGTGGGCATCCGGGACACGTCGGTGCGTTCCAGCCTCGACTACCGGATGGGCTGGTACGTGATCGTCGGCTCGATTCCGATCGGGTTGTTCGGTTTCGTGTTCAAGGACCAGATCAAGACCGCCGGGCGCAACCTGTGGGTCGTGGCGACCACCCTGATCGTGTTCGCCTTCGTGCTGGCCTTCGCGGAGTACTGGGGGCGGCAGACCCGCACCCTGGAGAACTTCCGGATGAAGGACGGCATCGTGATGGGCTTCGCCCAGGCCATGGCGCTGGTCCCCGGGGTGTCCCGCTCCGGTGGCACGCTCACCGCCGGCCTGCTGCTCAACCTCACCCGGGAGGCGGCGGCACGGTACTCGTTCCTGCTGGCCATCCCGGCGGTGGTGATGTCCGGCGTGTTCAGCCTCGGGGACGTCTTCGAGCCGTCCGCCCCGGGCACGTCCGTGCCCAGTGTGGCCCAGACGATCGTGGCCACCCTCATCGCCTTCGGCATCGGGTACGCGGCCATCGCCTGGCTGTTGCGCTATGTCGCCCACCACACCCTGTACGTCTTCGTGCTGTACCGGGTCGCGCTGGGCACGCTGGTCCTGGCGCTGCTGCTGACCGGTTCGATCGACGCCACCTGACCGACCCGTCGACGGTCCCCGGCCCTGCCTTCGAGCGGGACCGGGGGTCGCGGTCGTCATCCCCGTAAGCCGCCCGCCGCCTCCCGCCCGCCGGCCGTGATCCACTCGACTTTCTTGAAATCGCGCTGTCCAGTACGGCCGGACAACCCGACTTCCTGAAAACCGAGTCGATCATGACCGGCGGGCACCCCGGCGCGCGCCGACCCCGACGCGCCGACCCCGACGCGCCGACCCCACCGGCGCGTGGCTCGGAGCCCGCGACCGTCCCGGGCGGGACGTAGGTCATAGGGTGGTCCCGTGGCGACCCTTCTGCTTCTGCGACACGGCCGGACCACGGCGAACGCCGACGGCGGTCTGGCCGGCCGGCAACCGGTCGAGCTGGACGACACCGGGCGCGCCCAGGCCGTCGCCGCGGGTGAACGGTTGCGGGCGGTGCCGCTGGCCGCAGTGGTGACCAGTCCGCTGATCCGCTGCCGGCAGACCCTGGAGTTGGCGCTTCCGCAGGCCACCCCGGTCGTCGAGGACGGGCTGATCGAGTGTGACTACGGCAGCTGGGAGGGGCAGCCGCTGAAGAAGCTCGCGAAGGAGCCGCTCTGGCCGGTGGTCCAGCAGCGCCCCAGCGCCGCGGTGTTCCCCGGTGGGGAGGCGATGGCGGAGATGGCCGCGCGGGCGGTCGCGGCGGTGCGCTCGTGGGACGCCCGGGTGAGCGCCGAACACGGTCCCGAGGCGGTGTGGCTGGCGTGCAGCCACGGCGATGTGATCAAGGCCATCGTGGCGGACGCGCTCGGCGTACACCTGGATCTTTTTCAGCGGATCGTGGCCGACCCGGCGTCGGTGACCGCGATCCGGTTCACACCGCTGCGGCCGTTCCTGGTCCGGCTCAACGACACCGGCGGCGACCTGTCCGCGCTGGTGCCGCCGCCGCGCAAGCGGCGTCGGCGGGCTCCCCGCGCGGCCGACTCGGACGCCGCGGTCGGCGGTGGCGCCGGTGCGTCCTCGTGACGACGCCGCCGGGCCGCCGCCACGCCGCGACACCCCCGCCTGATCGTCGGCCGAGGCCGACCGAGGCCGGCGGGTGGGCCGCCACGCCCGGTCATCGCCGCTGGTACGCCGGGCGTGCCGCCCCCGGGGCGAAACGGGTCGGTGGGGTGCGCGGTGCCCTGGCGGGCCGGATAGGGTCGTGGGTATGACCCACCAGGTGCACGCCTTCGAACCGCCGGAGCGGTTCGTCGCCGGGACTGTCGGGCCGCCGGGGGAGCGCGCGTTCTTCCTGCAGGCCCGCGGCGGCGGCAGGCTGGTCAGCGTCGCGCTGGAGAAGGTTCAGGTGTCCCTGCTCGCCGAGAAGCTGGAGGAGCTGCTCACCGAGGCGCAACGTCGCTTCGGGGTGGAGCTGCCCGAGCTGGCGCCGGTGATCGGCGACAACGAGCCACTGGACACGCCCGTCGACGAGGAGTTCCGGGTCGGGACCCTCGGGTTGGCCTTCGACGTGGACACCGCGACAGTGGTGATCGAGGCGATCGCCGCGGGCGAGGTGGAGCCCGAGGTCGAGTTGGGCGACGAGGACGACGAGGACGCCGACGACGACGATGTCGAGGACGACGAGCCGGACGAGGACCTCGACCGGCTCCGGGTCCGGCTCACCCCGCAGGCGACCCGCCAGTTCATCGAGCGGGCCCGGCGAGTGGTCAACGCGGGTCGGCCTCCGTGCCCGCTCTGCGGCCAACCGTTGGACCCCGCCGGGCACCTCTGCCCGCGGCACAACGGTTATCACCGGTGACCTCGTCCGGCCTCCAGCCTCGCCAGGACGGCGACGCCGCGCTGCGGTTGCTGCGTGACGGCACCCTCGACCTGGAGGGTCGGCTTGTCGACGCGTCGAACACGACGCTGCGCGGCGTCCTGACCCTGGACGGGGCCACCGCCCGCTGCGTCTACAAACCGGTCCGCGGTGAGCGTCCGCTCTGGGACTTTCCCGACGGCACCCTCGCCGGCCGGGAGGTCTCCGCGTACCTGGTCTCCCGGGCCACCGGCTGGGGCCTGGTGCCGCCCACGGTGCTGCGGGACGGCCCGTTCGGCCCCGGCTCCTGCCAGCTGTGGATCGACGAGCCGGAGGACGCCGAGCCGCTCGTCGGTTTCGTGCCGGCCGACGAGCTGCCGCCGCGCTGGTTCCCGATCGCCGCGGCCCGCGACGACGACGGCACCGCGTACGCTCTCGCCCACTCCGACGACCCGCGGCTGGCCCGTCTCGCGGTGCTCGACGCGGTGATCAACAACGCCGACCGCAAGGGCGGTCACGTGCTTGTCGGTGCCGACGACCGGATCTACGGGGTCGACCACGGGGTGAGTTTCCACGTGGAGGACAAGCTGCGTACGGTGCTGTGGGGTTGGGCCGGCAAACAGTTGCCGCCGGACGCCGTGGAGATGCTCGACGGGCTCGCCGGGCAGGTCGCCGGGTCGCTCGGCGAGGAGCTGGCCGACCACCTGACGATCAGGGAGGTGGCCGAGTTGGCGTCCCGGATCGACAGGTTGCGGGAGACCTGCCGCTTTCCGCAGCCACCGGAGGACTGGCCCGCGGTGCCCTGGCCACCCATGTGACCCGCTGTCATCTTGATCACCCGTGGGACGCTCCGGCGTCGTGGGCGGGCTGGCTAGGCTGATCCCATGGAGTCTTGGGCGGGACACGAGGTGCCACGGCTGCCGGGCAGGGGCGAGCCGCTGGCGTTGTACGACTCGGCGCGGCAGGGTGTCCACCCGAGTGAGCCGGCCGACGCGGGAAACATGTACGTCTGCGGCATCACCCCGTACGACGCCACGCACCTCGGTCACGCCGCCACCATGATCACGTTCGACCTGGTGCAGCGGATGTGGCGCGACGCCGGCCGTCCGGTGCGCTACGTGCAGAACGTCACGGACATCGACGACCCGCTGCTGGAGCGGGCCGCCCGCGACGGCGAGGACTGGGTGGTCCTGGCGATGCGCGAGACCGCGCTGTTCCGGGAGGACATGGAGGCGCTGCGGATCATCCCGCCGCAGCACTACGTGGGCGCTGTCGAGTCGATCCCGGACATCGCCGACAAGGTCGAGGTGCTGGTCAAGGACGGTGCCGCGTACCGACTCGACGACGGCACCGGCGACGTCTACTTCGACATCTCCGCCACGGGCCGGTTCGGCTACGAGTCGAACCTGACCCGCGAGCAGATGCTGGAGATCTTCCCCGAACGCGGCGGCGACCCGGACCGGGCCGGCAAGCGTGACCCCCTGGACCCGCTGCTGTGGCGCGGCGCCCGCGAGGGCGAGCCGTCCTGGCCGGGCGGGGAGTTGGGCGCGGGTCGCCCGGGTTGGCACATCGAGTGCGCGGTGATCGCGCTGAACCTCCTCGGCGACCGGATCGACGTGCAGGGCGGCGGCAACGACCTGCTGTTCCCGCACCACGAGGCCTCCGCCGCGCACGCCGAGCGGCTCACCGGCCAGACGCCGTTCGCCGAGCACTACGTGCACGCCGGGATGATCGGCCTCAACGGCGAGAAGATGTCCAAGTCCCGCGGCAACCTGGTCTTCGTGTCCCGGCTGCGCGCCGACAAGGTCGACCCGATGGCGATCCGGCTGGCGCTGATCTCCGGGCACTACCGCAGCGACCGCACCTGGACCGACGAGGTGCTCACCACCGCGCAGGAACGCCTGGCCCGTTGGCGGCAGGCCGCCGCCGCGCCCGCCGGGCCGTCCGGGGTTGAGCTGCTGGCCGAGGTACGCGCACGTCTCGCCGACGACCTGGACACCCCCGGTGCCCTGGCGGCGGCCGATCGCTGGGCCGACGCGACCCTCGCCGGCGCCGCCGACGACACGGACGCCCCGGCCCTCTTCGC
This sequence comes from Micromonospora sp. NPDC049230, assembly GCF_040647875.1. Taxonomy (NCBI): domain Bacteria; kingdom Bacillati; phylum Actinomycetota; class Actinomycetes; order Micromonosporales; family Micromonosporaceae; genus Micromonospora; species Micromonospora sp. NPDC049230. Next base: position 50,509 of record NZ_JBEZCZ010000044.1, on the reverse strand, counting down.
GGACACCGTGGACGCCCTCCTGGGCGTCCGTCTCTGACACCCCGCCCCGGCCCACCCCGACCCGGCGCATTGGTGCCGCCCCCCGGGGGCGATCGACTCGGTTTTCAGGAAGTCGCGGTGTTCCGCACGATGCGACCCGCCGATTTCCTGAAAGCCGAGTCGATCACACGTCTCGTCACGGCACGAACGTCACCTCGGGGAAGGACCGGCTCGGGCCGCCCAGCAGATGGCCGCCCCGGTGCCGCAGGTGCCTGTCGAAGAACGCCAGCGGGTACGCCTGCCCGATGCGGACCGCGCGGGAGGGGTCCAGCGTGCCGATCCAGCCGGCCAGTTCCTCGTCGCTCATCCCGACGACCCGTGCCAGTTGCGGCATCAGCCACTGGTTGTCGCCGTACGACGAGTGGATCGCCCCCGTGGCGTGGACGTTGAGTCGCCACCCGCGCAGGTGCGTGAAGAACTCGGCGACGGCGGGCTCCGTGGCCCGGGTGAACTCCGCCGTCATCAGCATGAACGGCCGGTACAGGTCGGTGGTGGGCAGTGGCTGCGACACCATCGGGCCGTCGATGCTCAGCCCTGCCCGGACCCGCCGGTCGGTGCCCATGGTCAGGGCCGTCGCGGTGCCGCCCTTCGACCAACCGAACATGCCGATCCGGCTCAGGTCGAGGGTGGCGCCCAGCCCCGCCGGCAGCGGCGCGTGGTCGACGTCGGGGTTGCGCCCGGCGGCGAGTTCGGCGATCTGGTCGAGGACGAACCGGGCGTCCTGGCTGTAGGTCCACGGGGTGGCGTCGTAGTTCTCGTCGGCAACCGTGACTCGGCCGTCGGGGAACTCGCCGAACCCGTCGTAGGTGTGGTCCACTGTGACCACCACGTACCCGTGGCTGGCGAGCTCCTGCACCACGATGGTGGTGTCCGAGCGGTGGCTGCCGGCACCGTGCGAGTAGACGACCACCGGCAGCCGCTGGCCCGCGTGCCGCACCGGAGCGCCCTCGCGCCCAGCCGTCAGCGGCGACAGCACGGCGTCGGGGTCGAGCCCGGCGGAGTCCAGCAGCATGCCCATCGACGCGGCGGTCATCCACGGGGCGCGGGGGTGGCGCTGCACGTCCCGGGCCGGGTACCAGACGTTGACCATCAGTTCCCGGTGTCGCCCCGGCCCGGCCAGCGGATCCGGCCGTGACCTGTCGACCAGGTGCAAGGCCACAGTGCCCACCCGGTGCGGCCCGGTCGGCGGGGGCAGGGTGAGCCGGACCGGTCCCGTAGCAGCAGTGCCCGCCCGGTGCGGCCCGGTCGCCGGGGGCAGGGTGAGCCGAACCGGTCCCGATGCAGCAGTGGCCGCCACGGCGCGGCCGGCAGCGCCGGCAAGGCCCAGCGGCACGCTGACCCCGGCCGCCAGCGCGGCCCCGACAAGGCCACGGCGCGTCATTCCTCGTCCACCGACAGACCGCACGGTTGGCATGGATCCTCCTCCTGGGGTTGCTCGACACCGGAACCTCCGCCCGGCCATCGATACACCCGCAGTATATATACCGAGTGTATAGATGCAACGAGGTCGGCGCGCTCAGCTATGTCGCATGCCGTGCCCCCGAGAGGTGATCGACTCGACTTTCAGGAAGTCCCGGGGTCCAGTCCGGTGCGACGCCCCGGTTTTCAGAAAGCCGAGTCGATCACCGCGCGGCGCGAGGTGGGGTGGCGCGGCGCGGGGTGGCGCGGTGCGGGGTGGCGCGATGCGGGGTGGCGCGGGATGGGGTGGCGCGGCGCGGGATGGGGTGGGTCAGCCTAGGACCAGGCCGGGGTCGGACTCCGGGTCGGGAGTGGGGCCGGGGATCTTGTATTCCTCGGTGAGGGTGGTCATGGGGCCGGGCCAGGTGGCCTGAGCCACCTCGATCGGCTTGCGGTGCGCGTCGTAGGCGACGTGCAGCAGGTGCAGCACCGGGGTGTCCGGCCGGATCTGGAGCGTCTCGGCCTCCTCCCGGCTGGGCTGGCGGGCGCTGATCGTGTCGGTGGCCGAGACGTACCGTCGGCCGGTGGCCTCCTCGGCCTCCTGGTAGAGGGGTCGGCCGAACGCCTCGGCGCGCTCCAGTGAGGTGCCCGTCGTGTCGCGGGGCAGGAACCAGGAGGCGCCGACCTCCACGGGAGAGTCGTCGGTGCGGACGAGGTGTCGGCGGCAGAGCAGGTCGGTGCCGTCGGGCACCCCGAACGCGTCGGCGACCTCGGCGGGGGCGGGGGCCCGACCGACCGAGACGAGTTGCTGACGGTACCGGGCGGCGAGGTCGGTGTGGTAGCCGCGGAAGCCGCCGTACCGGCCTCGGGAGAGGCGGTTGAGTCGCCGGCGGGTGCCCCGGACGAACGTACCGGAGCCGGGTTTGGTGATCAGGATGCCCTCGACCCGCAGCTGGTCGACGGCGCGTTGCACTGTCTGCTTGGCGACGCCGAACATCTCGGCGATGGCCGGGATGGACGGCAGCCGCTCGCCGGGCCCCCAGTCGCCGCGGCGGACCTGGGCCTTGAGCTGCGCGGCGATCTGTCGGTGCGGGAACTCGGCGGCCCCGGGGTTGATCTGCACACCCACCTCCTTGATCACATCTAGGTTCCTAGGATGCCCTAGAGGGTGTGGCGGCGCCACCCCGGACACGCGAAAACGGGCCCTCGAACCAGGAAAGGTCCGAGGGCCCGCGGGAAGGCTGGGCTACCAGGAGCCGGCGGTGGGGCCGGCTGAACCGCCCCGGCGCCGCAGGTACTTCTCGAACTCCTGGGCGATCTCGTCACCGGTCAGCGGGGTGATGCCCTCGTCGCCGACTCGTTCCTCCAGCTCGCGGACGTATTCGCCCAGCTCGGCGTCCTGCTCGGCGGCGCTGCGCACCCGCTGCTCCCACTCGGCGGACTCCTCGGCCAGGTCGGCCATCGGCACCGGCAGGTCGACGACCTCCTCGACCCGGTGCAGCAGGGCGAGGGTGGCCTTCGGGCAGGGCGGGTTGTTGGCGTAGTGCGGCACGTGCACCCAGAACGAGACGGCGTCGACCTCGGCGCGGGAGCAGGCGTCGTGCAGCACGCCGACGATCCCGGTCGGCCCGTCGTAGCGGGTGGGGGTGAGCTGGTAGCGCTCGGCGGCCTGCGCGTCGGAGGCGCTGCCGCTGATCGGGAGCGGCCGGGTGTAGGGAACATCGGCCAGCAACGCGCCGAGCAGCACCACCCGTTCCACCTCGAGACTGTGGCAGATCTCCAGCACCTGCTCGCAGAACGTCCGCCAGCGCATGCTCGGCTCGATGCCGCGGATCAGCACCACATCGCGCTCGGTGCCCTCCGGGCTGGCCACCATGAACCGGGTCGTCGGCCATTCCACCCGGCGGGTCTCCCCGTCGGCCATGGTGATGGTGGGCCGGCTGACCTGGAAGTCGTAGAAGTCCTCCGGGTCCAACTCGGCGATCTGCCGGGCGTTCCAGACCTGCTCGAGGTGCTCGACCGCGGCGGTGGACGCGTCGGCGGCGTCATTCCAGCCCTCGAACGCGGCGATGGCCACCGGGGACCGCAGCACCGGCAGTCCGTCGAACTCGGTCACGCCGTCACCTCACCCTGCTCGTCGCGGCGGGCGCCGGGATGGCGCCCGGTCGTCATACCGTGGGGCACGGCGGCGTCCCTGTTGTCCTTCACGTCCGTCAGCCTACGTGCCAGGCGAGGGTACGGCCTGTGGGCCGCGCCGGTCGGGCACTCCGAGGCCCGGTCATACACGAATGAACCGGACATGGTGCTCCCGCTGACACGATGTGGGTCGGGTGCCGAGGGGCCGCTGGGCGGAGGGGGTGCCGCGCCAACCTGAACGGATGCGGACTTCGGTGAGGGGTGTGCTGGCCGACCGGACGTGGCGCGTGGGGTGCACGACGCGTACCTGGCCGCCGACGCGGACTGCGTGGAGACCAACACGCTCGGTGCCAACCTCGCCGAGTAGGACATCCCGCAGCGTATCCGGGAGCTGTCCGAGGCGAGCGGACGCATCGTTCGGGAGGCGGTCGACGCGGTCAGCACCCCACAGCGGCCCCGGTTCGTGTTCGGCTCGATCGGGCCGGGCACCAGACTGCCCACCCTCGGCCACGGCAGCCGACCTCGGCCACCCTCGGCCACCCTCGGCCACCCTCGGCCACCCTCGGCCACGCCGGCCGCGCGACGCGTACCAGGGGAACGCCGCCGGTCTGCTCGTCGGTGGCGCGGACGCGGCCCACCGGAGCGGGAGTGATTTGTCTGAGCTCGCCGGCAGTCCGCCGAACCACGACCCTGCCGTCTCCAGGCCGTACACGGCTTCTCGGTCGTCCCTGGCCGCCGGTGACCTGTGGAGGATCCGCCATGGCGATACTCACACTCGGTCCACAGTGGCCCGAAACCGGTCACGCACATGCGAGCATCGGAGCACGTTACGTAACTGAGGACGTTGGGTGGTTGGGGGAGCATGCCCAAGAGTCAGGTGCGACGTGACCAGTTCGGAGCCTTCCTCAGGACCCTCCGCTTGGAGCGGCGGCTGACCCAGGAGGAGCTTGCCGAGGCGGCCGGTTCCAGTGTCCGCGGCATCCGGGAGATGGAGCACGGTCGGGTGCGCAGCCCGCAACGACGGACGGTGGCGCTGCTCGCCGATGCCCTGCGGCTGGCCGGGGCGGACCGGGACCGTTTCGTCGCCCTGGCCCGGGTCGAGCGACAGCCGCACGACCGCGCGGCGGTGCCGGGCGACCGCGTCGCGGCGCCGGGCGACCGCGCGGAGGTGCCGGGCGACCGCGTCGCGGTGCCGCACGATCGGGTGCGGAGGCCGAACGACAGTGCCGTAGTGGTCGTACCCGGGGAACTGCCCGCCGCCGTTCCGGACCTGGCCGGCCGGGCGGAGATCCTGGAGCGGCTCTCGGCGCTGGCCGCCGACGTCACCGCGGGGCGGCCGGACACCGCCTCGGTGGTGGTGCTGCACGGGCCGCCGGGGATCGGCAAGACCAGCCTCGCCGTCGCCGCTGGCCATCGGCTCAGCCCGGCCTTCGCCGGCGGGCAGCTCTTCGTCGACCTACAGGGCGCCTCGCCGGACGGCCCGGTCGACCCGGCCGAGGCGCTGGCCGGGCTGCTGCGGTCGCTCGGCGTGCCGGACAACCGGGTGCCGGTGTCGCCGGCCGAGCGCGGTGGTCTGTTCCGCACCCTCACCCGGGACCGGCCGCTGCTGGTGGTCCTGGACAACGCCGCGAGTGAGGCACAGGTACGCCCACTGCTGCCGGCCGGGCGGGGGTGCCTCACGCTGGTCACCTGCCGGCGTCCGCTGACGGGTCTTGCGGGTGCGGTCCGCCTGCCGCTCGACCTGCTCGCCCCGGCAGACGGTCGACTGCTGCTCGCGGCGATCATCGGTGTCGACCGGATCGCCGCCGAACCGGCCGCGGCCGACCACATCGTCACACTCTGCGGCCGGCTGCCGCTGGCCGTCCGGATCGCCGGCAACCGCCTCGCCAGCCGACCGCAGTGGTCGGTCGGTTGGTTGGTGGACCTGCTGCGCGACCAGCGTCGGCGGCTGACCGTGCTGACCGCCGGCGACCTGGGCGTCCGCTCCGCGTTCGAGGTCTCCTACCGGCAACTGGAGCCGACGGCCGCGCGAGTGTTCCGGCGGGCCTCGCTGATCCCCGGCGCCGACTTCGAACCCGCGCTGGTCGCAGCCGTGGCCGGCATCGACGAGGAGACCGCGGCGGCGGCCCTGGAGGAGTTGGTCGAGGCCGGTGTCCTCCTGACCCTGGGCGACCGGTACCAGTTCCACGACCTGGTCCGGCTCTACGCCCAGGAACGCCTCGACGCCGAGGAACAACAGTCCTGCCGGACGGGGGCGCACGAGCAGATGGTCGGCTGGCTGCTGCGGCGTACCCGGCAGGCCGGCTCGATGTTCGAACCGCTCGCCTCCCGGGTCGACTCCCCGTTCGACGACGATCGGGCGGCGGCGTACTGGTTGGATCGGGAGTCCGGCAACTGGCTGGCGGCGCTGCGCGACGCGGCCCGGCGCGGTCGGCACGCCGACGTGGTAGCGGTCACCAGGGCGTTGCACTGGTACTCCGACGGCAACAGTCACCGGCACTCCTGGGACGAGATCTTCTCGCTGGGGGTGGCCGCGGCCCGGGCCGCCGGCAGCCCTCGCGACGAGGCCGTCCTGCTGAACTTCCTGGGCTGGGCCCGGTACTTCTGCCGGGACCGCAACACCGACGGGCTGGCCGCCCTGGACCGGGCGCTGGAGTTGGCCCGGCGGATCGGGGACCGCCGGGAGGAGGCGTGGGCGCTGACGTACACCGCCGCGATCTTCATTCGGATCGGCCGCGGCGTGGCGGCCGTCGACCACTGCCGCCGGGCCGTGGGCCTCTTCCGCGAGATCGGGTACGCCCTCGGCGAGCACAGCGCGGCGGGCGTGCAGGGCGGAGCGCTGGCCGCGCTCGGCCGGTTCGCCGAGGCGGCCGACCTGCACCGCGACGTGCTGGCGTTCTACGCCCGTGGCAGTAGCGGTCTCAGCCGTACCGGCGCGGCGGTGGCCCGGGCCGGGACGATGATGAGTCTCGGGGCGGACCTGGCCGGGATGGGCCGGTGGCGGGCCGCCGCCGACGAGTACGCCCGCGCCCGGCGGGTGTTCCACCGGTGCGGTGCGACGTTCAGCGAGGCCAACGCCATCCACCGGTACGGGCTCGCGCTCCAGGCGTTGGCTGAGGTCGACGCGGCGGCCGAGGCGCTGCGGGCGGCGTTGGCCCTGTACTCCGCGCTGTGCTGCCCGTGGTGGGAGGCGCAGACCCTGTCCGCGCTCGCGGCGTTGGCCGGCTCGGCTCCGGGACGGGCCGCCGACGCCCGCCTGCTGCGCCAGCGGGCGCTCGACCGGTGTGGCGAACTGGACGCACCGGAGGTGCGGACTCTGCGCGCCAGCCTGCGGCGCGAACTGGCCGAGTCCTGAGCCTGAGCACGAACCGGGCCCCGCCGACGATGCGGCGGGGCCCGATGTGCAGGGACAGGGGTCAGTTGCAGGTGGTGCCGTTGAGGGTGAACGGGGCCGGGACGGCGGGGGAGCCGTTCGCGGTGAAGCCGAAGTTGACGGCGCCGCCGGTCGGGATGCTGGCGTTGTGGTTCTCGTTGGTGACGGTCACCGCCGCGCCGGTCTGCTGGAAGATGCCGTTCCAGTGGCCCTGGACGAGTTGTCCACCCGGGAAGGCGAAGCCCAGCGACCAGCCGTTGGCGGCCGGGCCGTCGTTGTAGACGGTGACGCTGGCGCTGTAGCCGGTGACCCACGAGTTGGTGACGACGAAGGAGACCCGGCAGGTGCTGGCGATCGTGGTCGCCGGCACGATGTTGCCGTAGTCGTCGCGGGCGGTGGCGAAGTCCTGGAAGCCGAAGCCCACGCCCAGTGACCGGGTGGTGGTGCCGGCGGCGAGCACGGTGCCGTCGGCGTTGACGGAGTAGACCGGGCCGCCACTGTCGCCGCCCCGTGCGGCCTCGTCGCCGTCGAGCTGGGTGGCCTCGACGAGGTCCTCGATGTCGTCGTAGTGGAAGTCGACCCGCAGGTTGCAGACCGGACCGCCGATCTCGCCCGCGGAGGTGTGCCCGGACTGGCACAGCAGTTGGCCGGGGAAGACCTCGGTCCAGCGGAGCACCTTGGCGCGGACCTCGTCCTGCTGACCGCCGACGTAGAGGTGGTCGCCGGGAGTCGACGTCGAAATGATCATCGTGTCGTGGTCGTCGTTGCTGTCGACCGCGTAGCCGACCAGCGTGCCGGTGCCGGTGGACAAGCCGACGTGCCAGGGCGAGCCGATGGCACCGCAGTGTTCGGCGGTGAGGAGGTAACCGGCGTCGGTGTCCACGTTGCGTACACCGAAGCCTGCGGTGCACCAGGGCATGGTGACCCCGATGCTCGCCCCGCCGTCGAACGGCGCGGCGTCGTTGGCCCGTGACCGTTCGACCAACCGGTCGCGTTCGACGAAGCTGGTACGCACGCCGGTGGCCGGCAGCTTCGGCAGCTTGGCGCCCGCGGTGTAGTCCACGCCGATGTCGATGCCGGTGCCGTCGGTGCGCAGCCGGACCGAGTGGCTGGCGTCGGCCGGGTTGGCCTTCACCACCGGGGTGAGGGCGGCGGCCGCCTTGCGGAGTTCGGCCTGGGAGTAGGTGGCCTTGGCCACCTGGACCGGCGCGGTGCGGCGGGCGTCGGTGACGGCTGCGGTGATGTCGGTGGGTAGTGCGCCCTTCCACCAGAGGGTGACGTGGTCGTCGACCAGGCCGATGCCGGCGTAGCCGCGTGCCGGCGCGCGGTCCACAGCGGTGCGGATGACATTGGCGGCGTCGACGAGCGGGGCCTGGGCGACCATCCGGTCCAGAGTCGGTGCCGGGATGATGTCGAGGATGGAGGCGGCGGCTCCGGCCGCCCCGGGCTGGTCGGACTCCGCGTACGCGGAGGTGGGACCGGCGAGCGCCGTCGCGCCGACCAGTGCCCCGGCGATCGCCGTACTGGCGATCGCTTTCCGTATTGATGTCATGCCGCTGAGTCAAGCAACGTTCGGTGGTGGGAGACAGGCAGGACGCCCGGCAGGAGTCAACAAGCCGGTGGTCCTGCCGGCGTGCTCCCGCACCACGGGGACTTGACGTTGACACTGTGACAAGGTCTTCACTGGGTGCGGGAGGTGGTCTCCGTCAACTCGACAGACCGGAATGCACAAGACCTGCGCCTGTTCGAGGCGTTGAGCGCCGAAAACTCGTCGACGCGGCTCCAGGCGGCTCTGACGGTTGGCACGCACGCCGACCCCGGGTTCGTCGATGTGCTCGTGCGACGGTGCGCGACAGAGCCGGACTTCTTCGTGCGCGACATGCTCACGTGGGCGTTGACCCGCCTTCCGGCGGAGATCACGGTGCCCAGACTCCGCGCGGAACTGCGGACCGAACGCGCTCAGGCCCGAAGCCAGGCGTTGCATACGCTGTCCAAGATCGGTGACAGGAGCGCGTACCCCGCGATCACACGCGCGTTGCTGCACGACGCCGACGACGAGGTGGCGCGAAGCGCGTGGCGTGCTGCCGTCGTCCTCGTGCCCGACGGCGAACAGAAGGGGTTGGCCACGGAGTTGGCCGCACAACTCGGTCGCGGCGACCGGACTGTGAAACTCAGTCTCAGCCGAGCACTCGTCGCACTCGGCGAGCTGATCGAGCCGGACCTGCGGACGGCGATGGCCGGTGCCGACCCGACGGTGAGTGCGCACGCCCGCGCCACAGAGCTGCTCCTGCGCGACCCGGACATCGGTTTCGACGCGGCCGTCGACGAGGCGAAGCGGATCGTCGCGCTCGGGCCGGAACGGATCGAGGGGCCCGAGTGCTGATCGGTGAGGTGGCACGCCGCTCGGGGGTGAGCACCCGGATGCTCCGGCACTACGACTCCCTCGGGCTGGTGCGACCAACGGGCCGCACCGTGGGTGGCTACCGCGAGTACTCCGCCGAGGACATTCGCCGGATCTTCCACGTGGAGAGTCTGCGGTCCCTGGGACTGTCGCTGCGGCAGGTCAGACGTGCTCTGGAGGATCCTGCCTTCGCGCCGTCCGCACTGGTCGGCGACCTCATCCACCGGACCGAGGACCGACTGAAGCGGGAACAGGAACTACTCGATCGACTCCGTACGGTCGACGCCTCGGCGCCCTCCGGCTGGCAGGGCGTCCTGCGCATCGTCGAACTCTTGCACGGGCTCAACTCGTCCAGTGCCGCGCGCCGGCAGCAGACCGTTTTGGACCAGGCCGAAGACCTGCCGGTTCCCCACGCGCTGCTGGCGGAGGCGATTCTCGCCGAAGCCGATCCGAACGTCGCCGGCGCCCTCCGGTGGGCCCTCGCGCGGTCGGGCGGTGACGGTGTGGCAAGCGTGGCCTCCGGCGTGTACTCGGAGAATGTCGACGTCCGGCGGCGCGCGGTCCTGGCGATCGCCGAGATATCCGCGGATGCGGCGACCGCGGTGCTCGCGGACGCACTCGGCGACTCGGACCCGACGGTGCGACGGCACGCTGCTCTGGCGTTGGGCGGGCGTGGCGCGACCGAAGCCGTGCCGACACTCGTCGAGATGGTGGTCGACGGCGCGAACGACGTCGAAGCGGCGGAGGTCCTGGGGGCACTGTCACTGGAACCGGGCAACGCGGCCCGGATCATGAGCGCACTTGTCGACGAATTCGCCGGGCACACTGCGGACTCCGCGGTGCGGATACGCCTGACCCAGGCCCTCGCCGAGATGCCGGCGACCATCGCGCAGGGCACCCTGCGGCAGTTGACCATCGACGATGAGCGGGCTGTCGCCGTCATCGCCGCGACCCTCGTGGCGGCGTTCGAAGAGCGCGCCGACGGCTGACAGTCCGGCCAGTAGGACCAAGCCCCGCGAGTCTCACGACCCGGTTGGGGTCACCACAGGCCCCGCCCGTGGAACTCGGCGAGTCGCTCCGGTGACAGGCAAGCGGCCAGGTTCCGTTCCAGGTCGACCAGTTCCAGGTCGACCGCGTAGACCACGAAGTCATCGGTGACCGGCAGCGTGGCAGACCAGTCGCGCAGGTTCAGTCGAGCCGCGACCCGGCACCACAGTCGTCGGCCGATCGCGGATCCGGCTGCCACGTCATCGTCGTCCGCGTCGAGCACTGTGAGTTCCTGCTGGACGAGCCGTGACGGTTCCGTGTCGCCGAGGTCGACGTCGGTGCTGGCCGCGAAGTCCGCCGGTGACCAGGCCGCTCGGGCTTCGAGCGAGGCAAGCTCGGCGCGCTCGTCGGCGGTGGCCGCGCTGACGTCGATCACCAGCTGTGTCGGCCGGTCGTAACTGAGGGCGAGGCAGGCGATGGGGGCGTCGACCGCCAGCCGGGCGACGGCGTCCGGTATCAGCGCGACCGCCATGTCCTCGACGGCGCGACACGCCGCCTCAAGATCGAAGCCCGCCGGCGGCCGGGCGTAGCACACCCGCGACTCGTGGCCGCGGATCCTGACGAGCCGGAGCAGGCCCAGGTCGTCGTGCTCGGCCACCAGGACAGCCGGGGGAGCACCGCTGTGCTCGATCTCGACGCGGCTGATCCGCCCGTCAACGTACGCGTACGATTCCCGCCCGGAGCCGCGTCGCGCGACCATGCTGGCCGTGTGCATCAGCCCGCCTTCGAAACGGTACTCGTGCAGGTAGATCGGACCGTCCCTGTCGAAGTGCGCCACCTCGACGACCTCGTCACCGTGGCGGAAGAACGTCTCGTAGCACCGGGCGCCGTCGAGGAAGCCGCTGTACTCCTCGACCACGGCGACGCGGCCCCGGGCATCGAACCCGATACGCAGCACGTCCCGATCCAGCGGGGGACGGGCGTCCAGACGACGCCCGGTCTTGCGGAGGTCCCGTTCGAAGTGCAACGGACGCAGATCAAGCCCCGGCCAGGTGTACCAGTCCCAGCCCTCGACGAGCGCGGTCGCCGCCCGCTTGCGGGCCTCGTACTCGTCGGCGAGCTGGGCGAACCGCTCGGCAAGATCAGGCATGTCCAGGATCGTACGGATGCCGCGCAGCGGAGCGCCGTTCTGCCGATGAGCCGTCGTCAGCGGCGCGGAACGGGCGAGCCGGACGGCTGACCGTCGGGGCGCAGATCGTTCAGTGTCGCGGCGAGTCGGGCTGCGAGGGACGGATCGGCGAGCGTGAGTTCCGCGAGCAGCGCAGCCGTCGCCGCGCGGAGAGCGCGGGTGAGTTCGGCGTCGTGGAGCGCACGGACCAGTGTGGCGTCCAGCGGCGCTGTCACGTCCGGAGGAAGCAGGTGGGCGCCTTTCGCGTAGCTGGTGGGATGACCGAGCCGCAGGCAGGCCAGGGCGAGAACCTGACCGCGGAGGGCGCTGATCCACTGCTCGGCCTGCCACCAGCGGTGTCGTTGGATGCAGATCCACGCGTGCAGGGCGTGGTGCCAAGCCAACCCGACCAGGGTCCGCCGATCGGGGGACGGATCGTCCTGCGCCGGTGCGGGATGCCCGAAGACGGTACGCCAGCTCGCACCGCGCGGCCCGAACTGAGCGGCCGGGGTGAACCCGATGTCCACCTCGAGCATGCCGGGAAGCAGGAACACCCGGTACACCGACGAGCCGGACGGCAGGTCCCAGTGGTGGACGGCGGCGAAGTCACGGTAGAGCAGTGCACTCCAGTGGCGCAGCGCCGAATCCAGCGAGCCGTCGATGCCGAGGACCAGGTCGATGTCGGACCATCGGTCCGCACCCTCGACGGCGTGGGATCCGGTGATCGCGGCCCCGACGACGGCGGGGTCACGTTCGGCCGAGGCGAGCAGCCGCTCCCGGATCGAGTCACGCGCGTCGACGGAGAACATCGCGCCACCCTACGCCTCGACTCCGCTGACGATCCCCTGTCGCTCAGCCAGCCGACCACGGCGGCCCGACGAGACGTCTGTGCCCCCCCGGGTGAGTGGCGTCGACGCGGCTCAGGTGTTGTCGAGCACGAACGTTCGCATGAGATCCGCGCATTCGGCCGCGTGCGTCTCCAACAGGAAGTGCCCGCCGTCGTAGATGTGCGCGTCCATGCGGTCGAGGGCGCGGTGGTAGGCCAGAACCTCGTCGACGTCGAAGAACGGGTCGTGCCGTCCCCAGAGCACCAGCGCCGGCGGCTGGTGGGCCCGGTGGTACGCGGCCAGCTCGGCGAAGCGGGCGACGTGGTTGGCGTAGTCGGTGAACAGCGCGAACTGGGCGTCGATGGTGCCCGGTCGACGCAGGCGCTCCCAGTCGAGGTGCCACGACTCGGGAGGTTGCAGGGTGCGCACGCCCTCGGGCAGCCCGGCGAGATACTGGTCCCGGGTCCCGTCGAAGGTCAACCAGTCCGGCAGTTTGGCGCGCTGCTGGTCGGTCGGGTCGGCCCAGTACGCCCTGGCGTCGTCCCACTGCTCGCCGAGGCCGTCGGGGTGCGCGTTGCCGCTCTGCACGATGAGGCCACGGATGCGACAGGGCTCGCGGGTGGCCAGGTGGTAGCCCACTGGTGCGCCGAAGTCGTGCAGGTAGACGAAGAAGCGGCCCACCCCGAGCTGGTCGAGGAGGTGCTCGACCGTCCGGGAGAGGTTCTCGAAGGTGTAGTCGTACGTGTCGGTGGTCGGTGACGACGACAGACCGAAGCCGGGGAGGTCGGGCGCGATGACGTGCGCGACGTCGGCCAGCGTGGGCATGACCTCGCGGAAGGTGTGCGACGAGCTCGGAAAGCCGTGCAGCAGCAGGACTGTCGGCTGACCCGCGCGCCCGGCCTCGCGGAAGAACACCTCCAGACCGTCGACGTCGGCCTGTCGATGGCGGACCTTCCGGATCGCCTGCATCGCGTCCTCCTCCCACAGCGGTCGGCGCGGGCCCGTCGGGTGCCCGCCGAACAGCCGCACCCCCGGCAGCGACGTCCATTGTTCCCGGCCCGGCCGGGCCGCGCAGGCACTGTCGGTCCAATCCGTCCGTCGCGCACGGCCTGCTGATTCCCGGAATTTCTGGTACGGGCAGCCGGTGGACCGTGGTCGCCCGCGCCGGCGAGCAGCGGCGGCCCCCGGACAACCCGATGGTCCAGGATGTCGAGAACGGCCGGGCGGCTCCGTCTCAGTGGTGAGTGGCCACCAGGGCCGCACCACGAGAGGCAGGCCCGGCATGGCGATCCAGCGGATGGACAACGTCCTCATCGTTGTCGACGACCTTGACGCGGTCATCGCGTTCTTCGTCGAACTCGGCATGGAGGTGGAGGGCAGGGGGCCGGTCGAGGGGCGGTGGGTGGAACGTGTGATCGGGATCGACGACGTCCGGCAGGAGGTCGCGATGCTGCGGACCCCGGACGGCCACGGAAAGGTCGAGCTGGCGATGTTCCACGCGCCGGAGGCGATCCGTGCCGAGCCGACGGACGCCCCCGCGAACACGCTGGGCCTTCGTCGGATCATGTTCGCCGTCGACGACATCGAGGACGTCATCGCCCGCCTGCGGACGCGGGGGGCCGAGCTCGTCGGCGAGCTGGCCCGGTACGAGGACAGCTACCGGCTCTGCTACGTCCGTGGCCCCGAGGGCATCATCGTCGGACTGGCCGAGCAGCTCGGCTGAGGGCCGCCGACGGGTCACGCCCGAATGTCGACGACCATGGTGTCGGCGTTCTCGAACGACTCGACGGTGCGGAACCCCTCGGCGGCGTACAACCCGGCGGCGAAGTTCGCCCGCTCCACGCTCAGCGACACCCGACCGGTGCCGCGGGCACGCGCGACGTCCAGGGCGGCGCGCAGCAACACCCGACCCACGCCTCGGCCCCGCCACGATTCCACAACGCCGATGGTCAGCTCCGGCACGTCGTCGCTCACGTACCCGTATCCCGGATCGTCGGCGGTCAGGTGCCGCAACCAGGCCGCGCCGACCGGCCGGCCAGCCGGCTGCGTCGCGACCACCCCGACGTCGTCGGGCCGCATCCACCCGGTGACGTAGTGCGCCAACGCGGGATTGGCCAGGATCTGCTCGCGAGACCAGTTGCGCTCCGGCAGCCAGTTGATCGCCTCCACCAGCATGTCGACCAGAAACTGGCGATCGGTCGGGGTGGCCGCGCGGATCTCGACGTCTCGCACCGCCACACCCTGCCACAGGACCAGGTCCGTCGCCGACGCGCGGCGGTCGTGGTACCAACTGATGAGGTCTACCTCGTTCCCAGTGTCGATGGCACGGCCGCATGCCGGGGCCAGAGTGGAGGTGACGGTGCCTCGTTCGACGACAGGTGTACCGCGGCGTGCGACGGTAGCGGCACCCGGGCGGCGCGGCACGAGGCGGCGCCTGGCTCTTGGCTACGCTGCGGGGCATGTTCCGTGCGGCGCGGCCCGACGACTTCGAGCAGATCATCCGACTCTATCGGCAACTGAACGCCGACGATCCGGTGCTGGCGGATGGATCCGACGAGGCGGCCTTCCAGCAGATCGTCAGCTCACCGGGGCTGCACCTGTTCGTCCTCGAACTGGACGGGGTCGTCGTCGCCACGACGTACCTCAACGTGATCCCCAACCTCAGCCGGTCGGCTTCGCCCTACGCCGTCGTCGAGAACGTCGTCGTCGACGAGTCGCGGCGCGGCACGGGCCTCGGCAGGCAGATCATGGCCGGCACGCTCCAGGCCGCGTGGGACGCCGGCTGCTACAAGGCGATGCTCATGACGGGCTCGCGTAGCCCCGCGACCCACGCCTTCTACCGAGCCTGCGGGTTCTCGGCGGACGTCAAGACCGCGTACCTCGCACGACCACCCGAACGAGCCACACCGCCCCCGTCGACAGGGGGCGCCCCGTCGCCTGCCGCCTCCTGACACGACGGCGCGAACAGGCATTCCCGCCACGCGTCTCCACCGGCGCGCGGCTACCCAGGGTCGACAGCCGTCGCGGCACCGGTCGGCGCCGTCGTCGGGAAGGTCTCGCGGAGCGCGGAGTCCAGTGACCGGCCGGTCGTCGGCTCGACGAACAGGTCGACGAGCAGGAGGTCCGCGAGGTGGCTCAGGTTGATTCCCGACTCCTTGCGGCCGAGGGCCTGTAACGCGCCGCCGAGGCGGAACGCGGCCTTCGCCGCGCCGGCCGGCAGTCGGCCGACCCGGCGGCGTCGACCGACCGCCTCGGCGATGCGCCCGATCATGTCGTCCCAGGTCAGGTTCTCGTCGGCGACCGGGATGTCCGCGCCGCTGGCCTGCTCCAGGGCGTCCGCCGCGATCTCGGCGACGCTGCGCGCCGACACCGCGGCGCTTCCGCCGGTCGGCACGGCAAGGGGGGTACGCGACCGCGCCCACCGGTCCAGCGGCCCGGCCCAGTTCGGCAGCCGGTCGCCGGCCCGACCGAACACGAAGGGCAGTTCGAGGACGGCGACGGGCAGATCCGGGCCGGCCGCCGCCCGTCCCTCGCGGGCCTGCTCGACCCGGCAGCGGATGTACGTGTGCCGCTCGGCGAGCCGCCACCGCGGATGCAGCCTGTCGAAATAGGTGTAGTAGGAGCCCATCACCACACCGCGGGTGAGGCCCTCCAGGCGGGCGGCGGTGCACAGGCGCACCACCGGGTCGACGTTGTCACGGCGGAACTGTGGATAGATCGGCTTAGGCAGCGGCCGCTGCTCGTCGGTGCGGGTGGCGTACACGACGCCGTCGTGACCGGCGAGCAGCGGCCGCAGGTCCTCGATCGAGGCGGACCCGAGGTCGAGCAGGTGGTCGACCCCCGGCTGGGCGGTCCGCGCCACAGTGGTCGTGGCGTGGCCGCGTTCGCGCAGCACGTCCACGACATGAGCGCCGATCAGGCCACTGCCACCCACCACGAGAATTCGCACGGTGCATGGTCCACTCTGGACCGGGGGGCTTGTCAAGACACCGGACCGGTGCCGGCTACTGCTTGTTCTTCGCGACGTTGTAGATGTCCAGGACGTCGTCGTCGAAGTAGGGACCGTACATGTTGTCGGAGTACTTGTACGACATCACCGAGTTGACGTATCCGAATCGGAGGGCGTTGTCCCAGGCGCGCAGGAACGGGCCGCCGCTGGAGCCGTGGTTGAGCGGGCAGTTCTTCAGCTTGATCCGCTGCGCGCCGGCGGCCTTGAGGGCACCCTGCGCGTAGTACTGCGACAGGCCGTCGTACGGGGCTTCGCCCGGATAGCCGAGCAGCATCGCCGTGAGCGTCTTGGACTTGTTGACGCTGAGCCCCTGCCCGCCGGTGACGTGCACGAGCCGGTCGCCGTTGAGCGGGTGCATGGTGACGAACGCGAAGTCCCACCAGAGGTAACCCCAGTCGACCCATCCCTCGACGGAGGTGAACTCCTTGGCGAACCAGAGGCCGTGCAGCGCGACACCGTCGGTGTACTCCGGCGCGTACGCCCAGTTGTCGTACCAGACGGATCCGCCGTTACCGGGGTGTACGCAGTGCCCGGCGGTGGAGACCATGTTCGCCTGCGGGTTGTTGATGGTCCCGCCGGAGCAGAAGAAGTCCTCCTTGTTGTGGGTGTAGAAGACGCGACCGACACCGGGTGAGGCGTTCACCGCCTGGGTTCCCTGGCTGCCGCCTCCCACGGCCGCGCGCACGCCGGCCGCCGAGGAGCGTGGCGCCGCCGGTGTCGCCACGTCTCGTGCGGCACCGATGCGGCCGGGGCGGTCGGCGGCCTCCCCGTCGAAGGTGTCGACCCCGTCCGGCATGGGAGCGGGGCGGGCCGCCCGCATGCGTTCGGGCGTCCAGTAGGCGTTCCCCGCCGCCGCCGCGCTGTCCGCGTCGGTGGGCACCCGCCCGTGGATGGTGGCGCGCGCCTCGGCCACGGTCGCCGAGGCGCTGGGCGTGCCCGCCGCCACGGCACCCGCCCGGGCCGGCGTCTGAGCGACGGCGAGAGTGGTCAGCAGCATGATGCCCACCGAGACGAATCCGAGTTTCCTGCGCACGAGGCCCCCTGAGGTTGGCGGTCGGAGTCACCATGCTCCGACGTCGCACCGCCCACGCTAGGGTCGGCCGGGCGATCCACAGTGGTCCTGTCGTGTACGGTCGGTGACGGTTGCCTGACTGCGGAACGCGCCGCGTCGTGTCTGAGAAACCTTCACGAATCCGGGGGGTGGGGATGTCCGAGCCGCGCGCCTTCTGGCTGGACGAGCAGTTCGACCGCGAGCACGGCACCGACACCGCTGGCCGCTACGAGGCCGAGGTGCGGCGGCGGATCGACGACTTCGCCGACACCTGGGGCGACATCTCGCCCGTCGAGTTCGCCGCGACGGCCTGGCGGGTCGCCACCGCGTTGTCGCCCGGCTTCGTCCGCTGGCATCGGCGGATCGTCTCGGCGACCTGTGCGCGGAGCCCGTGGGACGGCAGCATGGTCTGCGCCGTGACTGTGGTTTCCCGCTGGCCGGCCGAGCTCACCTGGACCAGGCAGTGGCAGCGCGACCGCGGCTGGCGGGACTGGCCCCAACTGTTCGGCCAGTACACGACCCCGACGGAGCAGGACCAGACCCGCAGCCCGCACCTGCGGGCGATGCTCCAGGTCGAGGCACCGGTGCCGCTGGACCAGCTGCCGCCGGCTCCGGACGGTCCGGACGACGACGTCGCGACCACGGCGTGCCGAGCCGTGGTGGTGCTGGCCCGGGAGCTCAACGACCTTCTCGCCCCGATGATCGGCCAGCTCGACGCCGGGGTGCCCGCGGGCTCGTGAGTCCACCGGGCCGGTGGCATCGCGAAAAGAACCGGGGCGGACGGTTTTCACCGCCCGCCCCGGACTCCCGCCGTACGGCGGCCCGGCCGCCGACCAGGCCGCGCACCGCTGCTCAGCCGGTGGTCAGGATGAACCTCTCCCAGGCGCCAACCGACGTACGGTTGGCGATCAGCGATCCGGCCCCGGCGTTCTCGGCGCACACGATCTGGTTGTTGACCGTGGCGCGCAGGCTCACCGTCCCATCCGAGTTGGTGATGAGCTGGAACGTCTCCCACGAACCGATCGCTGTGGCGTTGGCGACCAACGGGTTGGCGCCCGCGTTCGCGGCCGAGACGTAGAGCCCGTTGGCGCGCGACCGCAGCGCGATGTTGCCGTTGCCGGCGTCCACCCGGTCGAACTGCTCGGTGCTGCTGACGCTGGCCTTGTTGGCGATCAACGCGGTGGTGCCGACCGCCGACACGTACTGGTTGTTGACCTGCGCCCGTAGGGTGCTCACCGGCGTGCTACCGCCGGTGCCGGTGGCGAAGGTGAACGCGTCGACATCGAACAGGTAGCCGGACCCGCCCTTGAACACCAGGTACAGCGTGGTCGACGCGCTCGGCGGGTTGCTGATCGTGGCGGACGAATCGACGAAGGTCTCCCAGTTGCCGGTCACCGGCACCGTGACGGTGCCCAGCAGGGTGCCGGTGGCCGACCCGGCCCGGACCTCGATGGTGCCACCGGCGCCGGCCGACGACGCCCGCACGGTGATGCGGTTGGCGTTGGACAGGTTGTACGGCTGGTACGAGATCCAGTCGTTGTTCTCGATGAACCCGGCGGTGCGACCACCCTCGGCGTTGGTGTGGTCGGTGGCCTGGACACCGGACTGGGCGCTGAAGTGCTCACCCTGACGGTGCTTCGGTTGCAGGGTCTTGATGCTGTGCGTGGTGAGCCCACCGTTGTCGGTGTAGGCGGCGTCGAAGACTCCGTAGATGTTGGCCGCGGAGTCGTGCTCACCGTCGGTCGGGACGGTGATGGAGCCACTGCAACCGGTCTTCGAGGTGATCTGGTGCGCGTGGCTGTCGTGGCCCAGCGCGTAGGTCAGGCTCACCTTGGAGCAGTCGATCGTGCCGTCCTGCGGGTCGCTCACCGAGATCTGGTACGACACCGTGTCACCGAAGCTGAACAGCTGCCCGTCGACCGGCGTGGTCAGCGTCACCGTCGGCGCGGTGTTCCCGACGGTGATGACCAGGCTCGCCGTGCCGGACAGGCCGGTCGGGTCGGTGACCTTCAGGGTGGGGGAGTAGGTGCCGTTGGTGGTGTACGTCTTCGTCGGGTTGGCCGCCGTCGACGTGGTGCCGTCGCCGAACGTCCACAGGTAGCTCAGCGCCCCGCCCTCCGGGTCGGAGGAGCCGGCCGACGAGAAGTTGACGGTCAGCGGGTTCGACCCCGAGGTGGGGTTGGCCGAGGCTACCGCGATCGGGTTGCGGTTGCCGCCACCGATGTACTCGATCCGGAAGAGCGCCTGGTTGTTCGAGCCGGTGCCGTAGTCCAGCACGTAGAGCGCGCCGTCCGGGCCGAAGGCCATGTCCATGACCTGGGTGCCGCTCCACGGGAAGCTGGAGATCTCCCCGCGCGAGCCGTCGGCGTTGATCTTGATTGGCTTGATCCAGCGGCGGCCGTACTCGCCGGCGAAGAACTGGCCGTCCAGCGACGACGGGAACTTGATGCTGGAGTTGAGCGAGGCGTCGTAGCGGTAGACCGGCCCGGCCATCGGCGACTCCGAGCCGCTGCCGAACTCCGACGGGGACCCGGAGTCGCCGGCGTACTTGATCCAGGCCGGCTTCGCCGCGGGCAGCGTGCCGAGGCCGGTGTTGCGGAACGAGTTGTTGGTCGGCCCGCCCGTGCAGTTGTACTTGGACTGCGACGGCCCGGACGGGAAGGTGTACTCGTTGTACGTTTCGGTGCTGCTGTTGCTGCCGGTGCAGTACGGCCAGCCGAAGTTGCCGGGTGCCGTGATGCGGTTGAACTCGACCTGGCCGGAGGGGCCGCGGCTGGAGTTCGTGGACCCGGCGTCCGGGCCGTAGTCACCGACGTAGACCACGCCGGTGGCCTTGTCGACGCTCATCCGGAACGGGTTACGCAGACCCATCGCGTAGATCTCCGGACGGGTGTTGGCCGTGCCGGGAGCGAACAGGTTGCCCGACGGGATGGTGTACGTGCCGTCGGCCTGCGGCTTGATCCGCAGCACCTTGCCCCGCAGGTCGTTGGTGTTGCCCGCCGAGCGCTGGGCGTCGAACTGCGGGTTGCGGTTGGTCCGCTCGTCCAGCGGCGCGTAGCCGGACGACTCGAACGGGTTGGTGTCGTCGCCGGTGGTCAGGTACAGGTTGCCGGCGGCGTCGAAGTCCAGGTCACCGCCGACGTGGCAGCACTGCCCACGGTCGTTGGCGACCTGGAGCACGATCTTCTCGCTGCCCAGGTTGAGCGTGTCGTCGCTGTTGAGGGTGAACCGGGACAGCCGCAGGTGCCCCTTCCACCGGTCCCAGTCAGACTGCGAGCCGGTCGTCGGCGCGTCGCCGGACGGGGTGCTCAGCGTCGGCGAGTAGTACAGGTAGATCCACCGGTTGGTGGCGAAGTTGGGGTCGACGGCGACGCCCTGCAACCCCTCCTCGTCGTGCGTGTAGACCGAGAGGGTGCCGGAGGTCTTGGTGTTGCCGTTCACGTCGGTGACCCGCAGAACGCCGTTGCGGGCGGTGTGCAGCACCGAGCGGTTGGGCAGGACGGCAAGGGACATCGCCTCACCCAGCTCGGCCGAGCCGGTGGCGAGTTTGACCTGCTGATAGTCGCTGGCGGGGATGACCGCCGCCTGCGCGGTGGACGGTGCGGCGGCCACGGCCAGGGTCACGCTCGCGACGGTGGTGACCGCCGCGACGAGGACCCGGGGCCAGCGCCGGGGGTACGAGAACATGATCGTCCTTTCTCGACGACCGGTGGACGGGCGCGCGGGGGCGTGCCACGACCAGGTGGGGGTGTGGTGGAGAACGAGCTGGGAGCCAGGTCAGCTGGTGGTGACGAGGTCGAACTTCTCCCACTGACCGATGGAGGTCCGGTTGGCGATCAGCGGGGAGTTGCCCCCGTTGTCAGCGGAGACGTAACGGTTGTTCACCGTGGCCCGCAGGCTCACAGTGCCGTCGGAGTTGCGCACGAGCTGGAACGTCTCCCACGAGCCGGCGCTGGCCCGGTTGGCGATCAGCGGGGAGTTCCCGGAGTTTTCCGCGGCCACGAACTGCCCGTTGCCCTTGGCGCGCACTCCCACGTTGCCGTTGGCGAGGTTGACCAGGTCGAACCGCTCGGTCGTCCCGACGGAGGTCTTGTTGGCGATCAGCGCGGTGGTGGCGTTCGGCGCGCTCACGAACTTGCCGTTGGCGCGGGCCTTCAGGGTGGAGCCGGCGGCGGTGGGCGGCGGAGTCGTCGGCGGAGTCGTCGTCCGCGGCGAGCAGTCGGCGCTCACCGCGCCCGAGGCGACCTGGAGACCGCCGAGCAGCATCTTGGTGAAGTTCGGGTCGGTGTACGACGCCTCGGTGTGCCCGAGGCCGGTGTACCAGGCCCGGCCGCCGCCGACCGCCTTGCACCAGGTGATCGGGTGGTCGCCGCTCATGTTGCCGCCGCTGTACGACGACTCGTCGAGGCTGGCCAGGACCCGGGCGGTGGAGCGGGGGTTGGTGCGGTAGTTGTACCACTCGTCGGAGCGGGACCAGGTGGCGGGCAGGTGCGCGGTCGACGGGTTGGTCTGGTCCTCGATCTTCACGGTCGCCGTCTGGATCGCCGGGTGCGAGTCGAAGTACGCCCCGACCAGCGCGCCGTACCACGGCCAGCTGTACTCGGTGTCGGCGGCGGCGTGCACGCCGACGTACCCGCCGCCGGCGGCGATGTACGACTCGAAGGCCGTCTGCTGGCTGTCGTTGAGGACGTCACCGGTCGTCGACATGAACACCACTGCCTGGTACTGCGCCAGGTTGGAGGTGGTGAACTGGCCGGCATCCTCGGTCGCGGTCACGCTGAAACCGTTGGCGGAGCCGAGCTGCTGGATCGCGGCGATGCCGTTGGGGATGGCCGAGTGGCGGAAGCCGGCGGTCTTGCTGAACACCAGGACCTTCGTCAGCGGTGCGGCCGAGGCCTGCGTGGGCAGGGCTACCAGGCCGGCCATCAACACGGCCAGGCCGGTGACGAGGGCCAGCAGGCGGGGACGGGAACGCATGGTCTTGCTCCTCTGCTGAGCGTGGACCTCAGGCTGTGCACGCGGGCAGGCCGGAGGCCACAGTGGCGGTGGTGCGGAAGCCGGGCCGCCGATGCTCGGCTGAGGTGGTGCGGGGTGGTGGGGGGATGGGGCGCGTCACCAGCCGATCACCCCGACCGGCACTGTGGACGGTCGAATTGTATCGACTGGCATCGCTGACGCAGTAAACCTCCGATGTCTGCGCCCCGTCAAGCCCACGTTCACCGGCCCGGGTACCCGCTGGCGCGGCCGGCGCCGGGGCCGTGCGCGACGTGTGGCCGGCGGCGGGTTCACCGACTAAGATGGGGAACTTCTCGCCGGGCGCCTCGTGGCGCTGCCGTTCTGACCTGCCGCGGCCGGTGCGCGACGGTCGCGAGAACGCGATTGCCTCGGGCCGGCATGCGGGTCGGTCCGGCGATCAGCCTCCGGCAGTTGATCATGGCAAGATGCGACGATTCGACGCGTTCACCCGCTCGGAGAGACAGCGTTCCCGCCTCGCGCGTGGCGGTCGAGCGGCGCCTCGGCACACGGGTCCGGCTCACGTGCCCGCCAGTCGAGGCGGTCCCGGTAGACGCGGCGCACGACCAGCCAGCCGACCGAGAACGGGACGGCTCCCATGGCCACGACTCCCAGGACGGCGGACCCGGTCACGTCGAAGACCGCCCCGACGTCACCGAAGAGTTGGGCGACCGTCTGGAAGGCCAGGTGGAAGCCGATGCCCGCCCAGATGTCGCCGGTGGCGGCACGGAAGGCGCCCAGGAGGAGCGCGAAGACGAAGAACAGGGCGAGCCGGTCGACGGACCGGGCGGCCCCGATGAGAAACCCGAACACTGTGAACACCACCGCCTGCCCGGTGGCGGCCTGCCAGGCCGGCAACCGGGTGGCGAGGTTGTGCTGTAGGTAGCCACGGAAGACCAACTCCTCCGGCAGCGCCTCCTTCAGCGCGACGAGCACGACAAGCACCGCCGCCACCCGCAGCGCGTCCCCGGCGGACGTCCGAACACTGATCTCGACCCAGTCGAGACCGAGGCAGAGCGCGAAGCCGAGGGCGGCGGGCAGGAGCCAGCAGGCCATGCCGAGCAGCAGGCGCCGCCAACCGGCCCGCAGCGAGGGCAGGCCGAGACCGGCCCAGGGGCGGCGGTCCAGCCGGCGGCGGGCAACCACGACCAGGGGTACGACGAGCGCCGTCGTGAGGACCGCTCCGACGGCATGGGTCGGGCGGTCGTAGTCGCGGTCGAGAAGAGCCTCCAGCGCCAGCCACACCAGCACGGCGCCCGTGCAGACCACGAGGATCCGGGCGGGCAGGGCGACGCGACGTCTGGCGGTCACCGCCGGCAGCGTAGCCAGCGGTGTCAACGCGGGCCGATCAGCGACCGAGGACGAGGTAGGCGAGGCCGAGGACGCCCCGGTAGCCACCGACGTACTGGCGCAACCGCTCGTCGAGCTCCGCGCGGACGTCGGCCGCGCGGGGATCCTCCGGGTACGTCAGCAGCCACTCCTGGCGGCCCGCGAGCCAGGTCGACTCGAAGTCGTCCCACTCCCGTTGGTCGGCGGTGCTCAGGTGCAGCACCCGCCAACCGCGCTCGCGGGCGGCCTCGACCAACCCGGGCAGGGGCGCGACCTCCGGGCCGAAGACCTCGGCGATCTCCGCCGTGGGTGACAGTTCCCAGTACGCGTCACCGAACAGCAGCCGCCCACCGGGACGGACCAGGGCGGCAAGGGCGTCGAGGGCGGCCCCGGTGCCGCCGAAGGCGTGTGCCGACCCGATGCACAGGACCCGGTCGGCCGGCTCCTGCCAGGCCGCCACCTCCCCCATGACGAAGGTGACGTGTCGGTGCAGCGACCGTTGCGTGGCCAGGTGCCGCCCACGGGCCAACGCCGTGTCGTCGGTGTCGACGCCGACGCCCCGCGTCGCCACCGGACCGGACACGCCCCCGGCGGCGACCGCGCGCAACAGCAGCTCACCCCAACCGCAACCGAGATCGAGGACGCGCGCGCCGGGGTGGACGTCGAGTCGTTGCAGCAGCAGCGCGGCGTGCTCCGGGGAGAGCGGCGTGTTCCAGCGCATCCGTGCGTAACGGCTGGCGGCGAGGTGGTCGGCTGACTGCATCCGCTGAGGGTGCCATGTCGTGATCGTCGGCGTGCGCCGTGCCCGCGGCCCCCGCGTACGGCAGGATCGGTCTGGTGGACGCGCAGCGGTCGGGGCCGTTTCGGCGGCCGACCCCGCAGGAGGTGGCGGCGGCGGCCGGCCGGGGCCTGGCCGACGTGATCGGTCCCGGCCTGCGGGTGCTGTTCTGCGGCTTCAACCCGGGTCTCTACTCCGCCGCCGTGGGGTTGCCCTTCGCCCGCAGGGGCAGCCGGTTCTGGCCGGCCCTGCACCGCGGCGGTTTCACCGACCGGGAGTTGCACCCGTGGGAGCATGACGAGTTGCTCCGCCAGGGCCTGGGCATCACCAGCCTGAGCAACCGGGCCACCGCCCGCGCCGCCGAGCTGACGTCGGACGAGCTGGTGGCCGGGGTGACGGGGTTGGCGGTGAAGGCCGAGCGGCACCGGCCGCGGTGGGTGGCCATCCTCGGGGTGACCGCGTACCGGATCGCCTTTGTCCGGCCCCGGGCCGGGCTGGGTCCGCAGCCGGACCGGCTGGGCCCGGCCCGGGTCTGGGTGCTGCCCAACCCCAGCGGCCTGAACGCGCACTTTCCGCTGCCGGCGCTGGCCGCCGAGTTCGCCAAGCTGCGCCGGGAGCTCGACCGAGGACTTTGACACGGCCCTAGCCGCCGTGGCGTGGTGTGGCGGCCAGCGCGGCACGGAGGTCGGCGAGTGTCGCGACCGCCCAGCGCCCGACGGCGTCGGGGTACTCCGACTCCTGCCCCTTCGTCACGTCGTGGGCCGTGACCGACCACGACACCGGCCAGCGCCTGTCGAGGTGCGAACGATCGGTTGGCGCCGCCGATCGGGTGACCTTGCGCGAGCCGGCCGCGAAGCGGCCCATGTCGCGGCGCAGGTGCGCGATCGGAGGCGCCGAGGGACCGGTCATCTCGTCGACCGCGGCACGCAGGCGGTCGAGCGTCTCACGCGTGAGCCGGGACGGATGCTGGAGCTGGTACGTGGCCACGGCGAAGAAGTGGGCACGCATTCCCGCCTCCGGTTCGAGGGTGGGCAGCACACGGGTCTCGATCTCGAGCAGTTCGTGCAGCCGCGTCCAGCAGTCGCCGCTGGTCGGCAACGCTCCTGCGCACTCGGCGCAGCGGTCGGTGTGCGTCGTGTCCATGGGTGTCCCTCCTGGCCGGTGAACCGCTGCCCCTCACTGCCGGCCCTCGTCCACCAGTGACCCGGCGAGCCCCTGGTAGTAGGGCTGCATCGCGGGGTGGTAGTCGTCGAACTCCGGGCGGGGTGAGCCGTCCCGGGAGGCGACGAGCAGGTCCAGGTAGTACTCCCAGCCGGCGCCGACCTCGGCGATGCCCTCCACGCTGCTGAGGTGCTGGACGAACCGCAGCTCGGTGGTGCCGTCGGTTTCGGTCAGCGCCAGCTCCAGCCGCCAGGTGCCGTAGCTGTCGATCAGCGACACGGCGAGGCGTCGCCGGGGCTCGCACGCGTCGATGTGGACCTCACACCAGGGCTGCTCCTCCTCGTACGCCATCTGGACCCGGATGGTCCGTCCGGGCGCGGCGTCGCCCTCCCAGGGGCCGAACCAGCGGGCCGTGCGCTCCGACTCGGTCAGGCTGGCCCAGACGTCCGCCGTCGGGGCGCGGAAGGTCCGGGTGAGGACGAGATCGTGGCCGGTGGCGGTGCGAAACAGGCGTCCGGCGGGCGTACGGGTCATGCCGTGTGCTCCCTTCGGTGCTCCGCCGGGCCGCTGCCGCGGCGCTCTCGGCGGGTGCGATAGATCTCGGTCTCCAGCGCGTCGAGGTGCCGCTCCCACCGGTCGGCGCCGGCGAGCCCGGCGAGCCAGTCGGCAAGCGGGGCGAGTGGGCCGGGGTCGAGGCGGTAGATCCGCTGTCGGCCGACCAGCTCGTCGCGGACCAGCCCGCTCTCGCGCAGCACCCGCAGGTGGCGGCTGATCGCGGGTCGGCTGATCGCGAAGTGTTGGGCGACGTCGCCGGCGGAGAGGGGTGCGTCGCGCAGCATGGTCAGGATGTGCCGTCGCACCGGGTCCGCGATCGCGGTGGCCACCTCGTCCACCCGGGAAGCGTAACTCATGGGTTACGGGTTTGGTGACCCGGCTGCGTCGATGGTGGGCACATGATCAGCTGGCCTGGCACCCTGTACGGCATGGCCACCCTGCTTCGCTCCCGGATGACCGACTGGACAGTTGCCGTACCCGTGCTCGCCGTGCTGGTGCTGCTCGCCACCTGGGGGCGGGACCTGCCCGGGCCGATCATCGTGGTGGTCGCGGTGCTGCTGGGAGGTGCGGTGCTGGCGGCGGTGCACCACGCGGAGGTGGTCGCCCACCGGGTGGGGGAGCCGTACGGATCACTGGTGCTCGCCGTCGCGGTCACCGTGATCGAGGTCGCCCTCATCGTCACGCTGATGATCAGTGGGCCGGAGAAGACCCAGTCGCTCGCCCGGGACACCGTCTTCGCCGCCGTCATGATCACCTGCAACGGCATCCTCGGCCTGTCCCTCCTGCTCGGTGCGCTACGCCGTCGTGTCGCCGTGTTCAACCCGGAGGGCACCGGCGGCGCGCTGGCCACCGTGATCACCCTGGCCACGCTGAGTCTGGTCATCCCGACCTTCACCACGGCCCGGCCCGGCCCGGAGTTCAGCCCGGCCCAACTCACCTTCGCCGCCGTCGCGTCGCTGGCCCTGTACGGGCTGTTCGTGCTGGTGCAGACCGGCCGGCACCGCGACTACTTCCTGCCCGTCGACAGCCAGGGGCGGGTGATCGACGCCGAGGAGCACGCCAAACCGCCGACGACCCGCGCGGCACTGATCAGCCTGGGGCTGCTGCTGGTGGCGTTGATCGCCGTGGTGGGTGACGCCAAGACCGTCTCGCCGACCATCGAGGCAGGTGTCGCCGCCGCGAACCTGCCGCACGCGTTCGTCGGTGTGATCATCGCCCTGCTGGTGCTGCTGCCGGAGACCCTCGCCGCCGCCCGCGCCGCGCGCCGCGACCGCGTACAGATCAGCCTGAACCTCGCGCTCGGCTCCGCGATGGCCAGCATCGGCCTGACCATCCCGGCCATCGCGATCGCCTCGATCTGGCTGGACGGCCCCCTGCTGCTCGGCCTCGGCGGCACCCAACTCGCCCTGCTCGCGCTGACCGCGGTCACCGCGGTGCTGACCGTCGTGCCGGGCCGGGCCAACGTGCTGCAAGGTGGCGTACACCTGGTGTTGCTGGCCGCCTTCGTCTTCCTGGCCGCGAGCCCCTGACCGCCGCGAGCCCCTGACCGCCGCGAGCCCCTGACCGGCCGCCGCCGGCTCAGCCGGCAGGCGGCGGGTCGCCGACGAGCGGGGCCGCTCCCGTTGATCGACTCGGTTCTCCTGAATCCGGGGCATCGACGACGGTCGGACACCGCGACTTCGGTGAAACCGAGTCGATCACGGCGTTCGGTGCGCGGCGCGGTGCCATAGGTTGGTGGACATGACGGTGGCGTGGGTGGTGGCGGGGATCGGTGTGGCGGTCGCGGGACTGGCCTACGTGGTGGTGCTTCGGCGCGGGCGCTCCGCGCCCGGCGACGACCTCGCCGGGCGGGATGCCCGCGCCCGGCAGCAGCGGTACGAGGCCGAGCGGCACGGCGACCAGGGCGACACCTGGCAGCGCGGCCGGGAGTCCAGCGGCTGACGCGGTGAACCATCCGGTGCCCGTGCCCGTGAATCCGGTGCGTGGGCGTGCCGGTCGTATCGTCGGGGTACCGCACAGCACGAGCACCGACGTCTGGGGAGGCACAGTGGGCACACGGTCGGGACGCGACGCCCGGGGCCCGGTGGCGGCCCTGCTGGCCGCCGCCCTGCTGTCGCTCGCCTGCGCCGGTGGCGGGCTGGCCGAGCCGGAGGGCGAACGCCCCGCACCGGCCCGTTCGCAGGGTTCCCCGGGGCCGAACACCACCAGGGCCGACGGCACCACGAGCGTCGCCGAGTTCGAGCAGGACGTCGCCGACGCGCAGACGATCGCCGAACGGTACTGGGCGGCCCAGTTCAAGGAGTCCGGGCAGCGGTTCCAACCGATCCGCCGGATCACCCCGTACCAGCGGGCGGGCGAGGTGTCCTGCGGGGGCGAGCCGCTGCCCCGCAACAACGCCGTCTACTGCTCCCGGGGCGACTTCATCGCCTACGACGTCGCCTGGTCGGTGGCGGCGTTCCGTCAGGTCGGTGACGCGTTCGTGTTCTACCTGCTCGGCCACGAGTACGCCCACGGCATCCAGGTGCGGCTCGGCATCAACTACAGCTTCACCATCCAGCAGGAGTTGCAGGCCGACTGCATGGCCGGCGCGTACCTCGGCGACTCGGTGCGCGCGAAGGCCCTGACCCTGGCCGACGGTGACCTGGACGAGTTCCGCGAGGGGCTGGCGGCCGTGGGTGACGACCCGGACCAGCCGTGGTTCGCGGAGGGCTCGCACGGCACCGCGCAGCAGCGCACCGACTCGTTCTTCCGCGGCTACGAGCGGTCCCTGGAGGCCTGCGACCTGGGCTGAGCGGGTTGCCCGGATCACGTCGGCACCCAGCACTGTCACCGGCGGTGCCCGAGCCTGGCAGGATCGACGGTGTCGCCCACGACCCTGGAGGATCCGCTGAGCAGCCACCACCTTGCCGCCGTGCTCTTCGACATGGACGGCACGCTCGTCGACAGCGAGAAGCTGTGGGACGTCGCGTTGGAGGAACTCGCCCGGGAGTACGGCGGCGAGCTGTCCGAGGATGCCCGCCGGGCGATCATCGGCACCAGCATGGCGGAGTCGATGCGGCTCCTGCACGACGACCTGGGGCAGCCCGAACGGGACCCGGAGATCAGCGGAGCGTGGATCTACGCCCGGATCCTGGAGTTGTTCCGCGGTGGCCTGCCCTGGCAGCCCGGCGCGTTCGAGCTGCTGCGTGCCGTCCGCGCGGCGCGGATCCCCACCGCGCTTGTCACCTCCAGCCCCCGGGCGCTCGTCGAGATCGCCCTGGACACCCTGGGCCGGGACAACTTCGACGTGGTGGTCGCGGGCGACGAGGTCGTGGCGGCCAAACCGCATCCCGAGCCCTACCTGACCGCGGCCCGCCTGCTGGGTGTGCCGATCGATCGGTGTGTGGCGATCGAGGACTCGCCAACCGGGGTGGCCAGCGCACGCGCCTCGGGTGCGGCGGTGCTGGCCGTACCGGCGGAGGTGGCGCTCGCGCCCACTGCCGGCGTACACCAGGTGCGGAGCCTGACCGGCGTGGACCTGGCGCTGCTCGCGACGCTGCTGGCCGACCGGGCCGCGGCCTAGCGAGAAAGGGGGACCCCGGCGTCCGCCGAGGCCCCCCTTTCCTTCCTGCTCAGTCGTGGGCGATCGCGCCCAGGACGTTGATCCGAGCCGCCCGGATGGCCGGGAGCACCGCGGCCACCACCCCGATGATCGCGGCCAGGCCGAGGAAGACACCCATCTGCCCCCAGGGCAGGATCAGGTCGGTGATCCCCTCGTCCTTGAGTGCCTCGACCACGGCGGCGCCGAGGCCGGTGCCGACGGCCACGCCCAGCAGCGCGCCGAACACGGAGATCACCACCGCCTCCACGGTGATCATGCCCATGGTCTGCGACCGGCGCAGGCCGATCGCCCGCAACAGACCCAACTCCCGGGTCCGCTCCAGCACCGAGAGCGCCAGGGTGTTGATGATGCCGAGCACGGCGATCACGATGGCCAGGGCCAGCAGGATCTGGATCATCGTGAGCAGCCCGTCGAGCTGACCGGTCTGCTGCTTGATGAACGCGTTCCGGTCGGCCACCGACACCTCGGGGCTGTCCGCCAGCAACGTCTCCACCTGGGGCTGCACGTCGGCGACCCGGGCACCGGGGGCGAGCTGGATGAAGCCCTGGATGGGCTGCGGGATGGTGAAGTCCTTCGCGGCCTGCACCGGCAACGTCACCGGGTTGGTCAACTGGGACGACTCGTAGATGCCGCTGATGGTGTATGTGCGTGCCTCACCGCGGGTCAGCTGCACCTTGACCGTCGAACCCACCGACCAGCCACGCGAGGTGGCCGTGTCGGAACTGGCCAGCATCTGGGTCGGCCCGAGCCGGTCGATGTCACCGGCGGTGGCCTTCGCCCCGAAGATCTGCCGCAGCGACGTGATGTCACTGCTCGCCGCGACCCAGCTGCTCTTGCCGTCGAGCTTCGCCATGTCGCCGTACTCGCCGTCGACCAACTGCACACCGGGCAGGGCCTTGGCCTTGTCCAGCACACCCGGGTCGAAACTCGGCGGACGCGGACCACCCTGCTGACCGGAGATCACCAACTCGGCCTTGATGGTGTCCTGAGCGAGCGCGCTGATGCTGCCCTTGGCCGAGTCGAGGATCACCGTGACGCCGGTGACCAGCGCGATGCCGACCATCAGCGCGGCGGCGGTGATCGCCGTGCGGCGCGGGTTGCGCCCGGAGTTGAGCCGGCCCAGCTTGCCCGGCACCGACCAGGAGAAGATCGCACCGAGCAGGCTCACCACCGGCCGGCTGATCAGCGGGGTCAGCAGCGCCACACCGATGAAGGCGAACAGCACCCCACCCAGGATGGTGGGCAGCGTGCTGCCGCGGGCGTTGCCGCTGAGCCCCAGGAAGAGCAGCACCGCGCCGATGCCGGTGACCAGCGACCCGGCCACGGTGACCTTGGTCAACGGCCGGTCCGGGGTGGCCACGTCCTGCATGGCCGCGATCGGCGGGATCCGGGATGCCCGCAGCGCCGGCAGCAGGGCCGCCACCACGGTGATGACCAGACCGACAGCGAACGAGCCGATCACCGCTGCCGCCGGCACGCCGACCCCGGCCAGGGCCAGGCCACCGGCGAACTTGCCGAACAGGAACGCCAGCAGCGCCCCCACCCCGATGCCGGCGGCGAGGCCGAGCACCGAGGCGATCAGGCCCACCGCGATGGCCTCCAACACCACCGAGCCGATGATCTGTCGGCCGCTGGCCCCGATGGCGCGCATCAGCGCCAACTCCCGGGTGCGCTGCGCGACGATGATCGAGAAGGTGTTGAGGATCAGGAACGTGCCGACCAGCAACGCCACAGCGGCGAAGCCGAGCAGGATCTTGTTGAAGAAGGACAGCCCCTCCTTCAGGCTGGCCGCCGCGTCAGCGGCCAACTGCTTACCGGTCTTCACCTCGAAGTCCGGGCCCAGGGTGCGGGCCACGTCGTCGCGCAGCGTCTTGTCGGAGACCCCACTGGCGGCGTTGACGGTGATGCTGCTGAACGTGTCCGGCTGGCCGAGCATCAGCCGCTGCGCCACCGGCGTGGTGAAGAAGACCTCGTTGACGCCGCCGATCGAGTCCCGGTCGCCGCTGTAACCCATGATGCCGACCAGCGTGAAGTCGCGCTTCTTCGACTCGAACGCGGTGAGCACGCCGACCTTCTGGCCCACCTGCACCTTCGCCGTCGTCGCCAACGCCTTGTTGAGCACGATCTCGTCCTCGGCCTGCGGCGCGCGTCCCTCCCGCAGCTGCATCAGCTCGGTCTCGCCGATCCAGTTCTCGCCCAACTGCGGCGGGCCGAACGAGGTGACCACCTTGCCGTTGCTGCCGATCACGCGGGCGCCGTCGGCGTTGACGACGCCGGTTGCCGAAGCCACCCCCGGCGCCTGCTTGACCCGCTCCACCACGGCGGCGGGCAGCGGGGCGTTGGTCTGCTCGCCCTCCATCTCGCTGAGCTCCACCTTCGGCTTCGCCGCGACGTTCACGTCGATCTCGGAGAAACCGTCGGCGAAGACCGAGTCGAACGAGCGACCCAGCGTGTCGGTCAACACGAAGGCGCCGGAGACGAACATCACCCCGAGCACCACCGCCAGACCGGACAGGATCAGCCGGACCTTGCGGGCCAGCAGACTCTTCATTGTCGCCCGGAACATCAGTTGCCCACCTCGGCCGGAGTGTCCAGCTTCTTCATGGTGTCCAACACCGTCTCGGCGGTCGGCTCGATCAGCTCCGAGACGATCTGCCCGTCGGCGAGGAAGACCACCCGGTCGGCGTACGCGGCGGCGGTCGGGTCGTGGGTGACCATCACGATCGTCTGGCCGTGCTCGCGGACCGAGTTGCGCAGGAAGTTGAGCACCTCCGCGCCGGAGCGCGAGTCCAGGTTGCCCGTCGGCTCGTCCGCGAAGATCACCTCGGGGCGGGAGACCAACGCCCGCGCGCACGCCACGCGCTGCTGCTGCCCGCCGGAGAGCTGCGCCGGCCGGTGGTCCAGCCGGTCCTTCAGACCGACAGTGCTGATCACCGTGTCGTACCAGGTCGGGTCCGGCTTGCGCCCGGCGATCGAGAGCGGCAGCAGGATGTTCTCCTTGGCGGTCAGCGTGGGCAGCAGGTTGAACTGCTGGAAGATGAAGCCCACCTTGTCGCGGCGCAGTTTCGTCAGCCCCGCGTCGCCCAGCCCGGTGACTGTCGTCTCACCGATCGCCACCGTCCCCCGGGTCACCGAGTCCAGGCCGGCGAGGCAGTGCATCAGCGTCGACTTGCCCGAACCGGACGGCCCCATGATCGCGGTGAACCGGCCACGTTCGAACTCGGCGCTGACCCCCCGTAGCGCGACGACCTGCGCCTCGCCGCTGCCGTACACCTTCCACACGTCGTTCGCCCGGGCCGCGGCCTGCGCATGCTGGCCTACCGTCGCGGTCACGTCATCTACCTCTTCCGTCTGTCCGTATGTTCACGCCGCCCCCCGATGGTCCGGCGTGACTGCTCCATCATCGGCGCTGCGCACGCCCGTTCCGTCCGCCCACGGGGGGACCCGGCGCGGATTTCCCGCTGCGGGTGGCCCCCGATGCCGGCTCAGGGTTGCCCCTGAGCCGACGGCCGGTCGACCCTTTTCCCACGACCGGCACGGCCGCCGAGCCCGACTCTGCCCCCTCACGTCACAGGAGGGTCAACAGCGCCGAACCGTCTCCGGTCACGGTAGGTGACGACGACAACCGGGCCGTCCCCCCACGGAGGGATTCCCGGGTACGCCCGGTGGGGTAGTCGCCGGACGCCGGCTACGCCCGTGGGCGGATCAGACCCGACTCGTACGCCAGCACCACGGCCTGCACCCGGTCCCGCAGTCGCAGCTTCGTCAGCAGGCGCCCGACGTGGGTCTTCACTGTGGTTTCGCTGACCGACAGCACCGCCGCGATCTCGGCGTTGGACAACCCCCGTGCCACCTGAACCAGAACCTCGCGTTCCCGGTCGGTCAGCGCGCTGAGCACCGGCGCGGGTGTCGCCGCCGGATCGGGCAGCAGGTCGGCGAAGCGCTCCAGCAGCCGCCGCAGGATCCGCGGCGCGACCACCGCGTCCCCGCCGGCCACCGTGCGGATCGCCGCGATCAGCTCCTCGGCGGGCACGTCCTTGGCCAGGAACCCGCTGGCACCCGCGCGCAGCGCCCCCACCACGTACTCGTCCAGGTCGAACGTGGTGAGCACCAGCACCCGCACCGGCAGCCGGGCGTCGACGATCGCCCGGGTCGCGGCCACCCCGTCCATGCGGGGCATCCGGATGTCCATCAGCACGACGTCGGGCAGCAGTCGCCGGGACAGCTCCACCGCCTCCACGCCGTCGCCGGCCTCGGCGACCACGTCCAGGTCACCCTCGGCCCCCAACACCATCCGGAAGCCGGTGCGCAGCAGCGGTTGGTCATCGGCGAGCAGGATCCGTACCGGCCGCGCCGTGGCCCCCCGATCCGTCATCTCGTCTCCCGTTCCACCGACGTCATGCCCGCACCGCTCATCCTCGCGTACGGCGGACGGTGCGTCGCGGACCACGGTAGAGGGCACCCCGCCGCGCTGTCCCCACCGACGCGGCACCGCTTCGGTCGGGTCCGGCAGCGGGGCGCTGCCACGCGCGGGTGCGCGAGCGGTGCCGCGCTGCCACGCGCGGGTCTGCCGGCGGTGCCGCGCGGGTCTGCCGGCGGTGCCGCGCGGGTCTGCCGGCGGTGCCGCGCGGGTCTGCCGGCGGTGCCGCGCGACGGGGGCGTGGTCGGCGGCCGGCCGGGCACACGGCGGCGGGCACGGGCGGCCCGCCGCGAGGCGGTCACTCGTCGGCGCCGGGCACCACCGGAGTGGAGCGGGCGTCGCGCAGCGGATCGGCGGTCGCCGCGGCGACCGGAAACGGCGGTGGGGTGCCGCCGAAACTCGGGCACAGCGCCTGGTGGCTGCACCAGTCGCAGAGGCGGCTCGGCCGGGGGCGGAAATCCTGCCGGGCGGTGGCCTGCTCGATCGCCCGCCACAACGCCACCACCGTGCGCTCGAAACGGAGCAGCTCGTCGGCGTCCGGCGTGTAGTCCAACACCTCGGCGTCGCGCAGGTAGAGCAGCCGCAGCACCCGGGGCACCACCCCCCGGGTGCGCCACAACACCAGCGCGTAGAACTTCAGCTGGAACAGCGCCCGCGCCTCGAACGCCTCCCGTGGCGCGCCCCCGGTCTTGTAGTCGACCACCCGCAGCGCGCCGTCCGGAGCGACGTCGAGCCGGTCGAGATAGCCCCGGATCAGCAACTCCTCGTCGACCACCGCCGAGATCAGGCTCTCGCGTTCGGCCGGCTCCAGTCGGGTCGGGTCCTCCACCGCGAAGTAGCCCTCCAACAGCCCCGCCGCCGAGCGGAGGAACTCCACTGGACCGGCCGGCCCCGCCCCGTCGAAGATCGCGGCCAGCTCCGGTTGCTCGGTGACCAGCCGGTCCCACTGGGGGGCCACCAGGTCGCCGGCCGCCGCCGGGGTGCGGCCCGGCGCGGGCAGGTCGAAGAGGCGTTCCAGCACCGCGTGCACGAGCGTGCCCCGGGCCTGCTCGATCGTGGTGCGCTCGGGCAGCCGGTCGATGCTGCGGAACCGGTAGAGCAGTGGGCAGGTCTTGAAATCCGCCGCCCGCGACGGCGACAGCGAGGCCCGCACCGTCGGCGGCGCCTGCGCCGGGGAGGAGGGCTGGGAGGTGGTGACCGGTTCCGCCGTCATGTCGGCAAAGGTTAGGGCACCGGTGTGACACCGACCGCCGCCCGCCCCGCACGGCGACGGTCCGTAGCATCGTGGCGATGGAGCAGACATCCCCGCCGCCGCGCCGACCCGACCGGCGTCTCGGCCTGAACGTCGGCCGCGTGTTCGGGGTGCCGCTGCACCTCAACGGCTCCATGGTCCTGCTCGCGGTATTCATCGCCGTGCTGTACGCCGAGTTCGCCCGCCGACAGCTGGACCTGCCGCAGATCAGCGGCTACCTGATCGGCTTCGGGTTCGTCGTGTCGCTGCTCGGCTCGGTGCTGCTGCACGAGCTGGGTCACGCCCTCACCGCCCGGCGCCACGGCATCGGTGTGCGCGGAATCACCCTGGAACTGCTCGGCGGCTACACCGAGATGGACCGGGACGCCCCGTCGCCCCGCGTCGACCTGCTGGTCTCGCTGGCCGGCCCGGCGGTCTCCGCGGTGCTCGGCGTCCTCGCGGTCGCCGCCACCCTCGCCCTGCCCGAACGGACGGTGGCGCACCAACTCGCCTTCCAACTCGCCGTCAGCAACGTCATCGTCGCCCTGTTCAACAGCCTGCCCGGGCTGCCCCTCGACGGCGGTCGGGCGCTGCGCGCCGCGGTGTGGGGGCTGACCAACGACCGGCACCTCGGCACCGAGGTCGCCGGGTGGGCCGGCCGGGTCGTCGCGGTCGGCACCGCGGCCCTGGTCGGGCTGCTCACCGTGACCGACTACCTGGCGCCGCTCGCGCTGCCGCTGATGCTGCTGGTCGCCATCACCCTCTGGCGCGGCGCCGGGCAGTCCATCCGGGCCGCCCGGGTCAGCCGCCGGTTCCCCCTGATCGACCTCTCCCGGCTGGCCCGCCCGGTCTGGCCGGTGGCCACCGGTACGCCCCTGGCCGAGGCCCAGCGCCGACGTGCCGAAGGTGGGCAGCCCGCCTCGTCCCTGCTGGTCACCGACTCCACCGGCCGGCCGGTGGCGCTCGTCGACCCGGCCGCCGCCGACGCGGTGCCCGTCGACCGCCGACCGTGGTTGGCGGTCGACTCCGTCGCCCGCGCGCTGGGCACACTTCCCGCGCTGCCGGTCGGGCTGGACGGCGAGCGGGTGATGGAGGCCGTACAGGCCCACCCGGGCGCGCAGTACGTGGTGACGTCAGGCGAAGATGTCGTCGGCATTCTGCACATCGCGGACCTGGCACAGCTCCTCGAACCCAACCGGAAGATGACACCGTGACCGCAACTCCCTCCACCGTCGGAGCCGACCCCACCACCCCGGCGCTGACACCCGTGCACCGTGGGCCGTTCCGGCCCGGCGACCGGGTCCAGCTGACCGACCCCAAGGGGCGGATGCACACAGTGACGCTGGAGCCCGGCAAGGAGTTCCACACCCACCGCGGCATCCTGGCCCACGACACGCTGATCGGGCTCCCCGACGGCAGCGTGGTCACCACCGTCGGTGGCGGCACCGCGTTCCTCGCCCTGCGGCCCCTCCTGTCGGACTACGTGTTGTCCATGCCGCGCGGCGCCCAGGTGATCTACCCGAAGGACTCGGCGCAGATCGTCGCCATGGGTGACATCTTCCCCGGCGCGAAGGTCCTCGAGGCCGGCGCCGGCTCCGGCGCGCTGAGCTGCTCCCTGCTGCGGGCCGTCGGCACCGAGGGCGAGTTGCACTCGTTCGAGCTGCGCGACGACTTCGCCCAGATCGCCAAGCGCAACGTCGAGGCGTTCTTCAACGGGCCGCACCCGTCGTGGCACCTGCACGTCGGTGACGTCGCAGAGTGTCAGGAGACCGGGTTCGACCGGATCATCCTGGACATGCTGACCCCCTGGGAGACTCTCGACATGGTCGAGCGGGCGCTGGTCCCCGGCGGGGTGTTCATCGGCTACGTCGCCACCACGCCGCAGCTGTCCGAGCTGGTGGAGGCGCTGCGCGAGCGCGGCGGCTGGACCGAGCCGCGCGCCTGGGAGTCGCTGGTGCGCGACTGGCACGCCGAGGGCCTCGCCGTCCGTCCGGACCACCGGATGATCGCGCACACCGCGTTCCTGGTGTCCGCGCGCAAGCTGGCCCCCGGGGTCACCGCGCCGCCGCGCCGCCGCAAGCCCAGCAAGGGCACCGAGGCGTACGCGCAGCGCCGCCAGGACCTGCGCGCGGCGGAGGCGGCCCGACAGGCCGCCGCCGTGGCCGCAGACACCCAGTCCGACGGTACGGGGGAGATGGGCAGGCCGTGACCATCGAGCTGGCTGCCGGCACCGCCGAGCAGGGGGAGGCGCTGGCATGAGCCGACCGGGCTACGGCGGCGGTGACCTCCCCGCGGTCTTTCCCGACTGGTCGCCCTACCAGGATCTGGAATCGGCGGCGCGGGCCTACCTGCGCGACCCGGACGTCGCACTGGAGGCTCTCGGCGGCGTGCTGCGCGGCGCGTCGGTGCTCGGCTTCACCCTGGAACGCTTCGTCAACGAGGTCAACGGCGTGTGGCAGGAGGTCGTCGTCTGCGACGGCAGCCGGCTGATTCTGTGGCACGGCGAGGACGTACCGCCGGAGGAGGGCCCCCCGGGCTCGATGACGTCGTCGTTGCGGGTCGTGCCGGTCTCCACAGTCACCGAGGTCGGCTGCCGGCGGCGGCTCAACCGTTCCGAGAACGGCGAGATCCGGGTCGACAGCATCGACGTCTACCTGCTGCTCACCTCACTGGACGAGGCGCCGCCGAGCGAGGAGATGGTCGGCACCCCACGACACGACGCGCTGCGCTTCGGCAAGACCCTCGACGACGGCGGGGCCGGGCAGATCGCCCGGCTGGAGGAGTTCGCGCGGCTGGTCGCCTCGGTGGTCGGCCGACCGATGCTCTGAGGCGTACCCCATCCGGGCCCGGCCCGGCCGGGCCGCGCGGCCCGGCCGGTGGGTGGCTCAGTCGTCCTCGGCGTCCGGACCGGCGACCTCGACACCGTCGCCGCGCACCACGTGGATGCAGTCGCCCGGGCACTCCTTCGCGGAGTCGATCACCTCGAGCCGCAGGTGCTCGGGCACGTCGACGCGGCTGCCCGGCGTCGTCCGCAGCTCACCGTCGGCACCCTTGACGTACGCCAGGCCGTCGATGTCGAACTCGAAAACCTCCGGCGCGTACTGCACGCAGAGCCCATCGCCCGTGCACAGATCCTGGTCCACCCAGACCCGCAGCTGATCGGTCGCGACCTCGGTCACCGGCGCACCCCCCATGTTCTCCCGTCCTACTCTTCGACGGTACCCGAACGCCAGTAACGGCCCGTCAGGCCACCCTTGGCGATCAAGGTTCGGTGACGAGGGTGTTGCGTGGGACCGAATCGGCCTCATAGCGGCTAGTGTTAGGGCAGAACGTTCAAGCCCCCCGGGGAGGTGGGACGTGGCAGCACGCAGCGACGACGCGGACTCGCGCGCCGCACGGTGGGAGAAGGAAGCCCACGATCTCTCCACGCAGGTCGCGTTCCTGCAGGAGGAACTCGCTCTGGTGCGTCGTAAGTTGACCGAAAGCCCCCGACACGTCCGGCAGCTCGAAGAGCGGCTGGCGGCCACCCAGGCACAGTTGGCGCGGCTGACCGAGAACAACGACCGGCTGGTGAGCACCCTCAAGGAGGCTCGCACGCAGATCGTGACGCTCAAGGAAGAGATCGACCGGCTCGCGCAACCGCCGAGTGGCTACGGGGTCTTCCTGGCCAAGCACGACGACGGCTCGGTGGACGTCTTCACCGGCGGTCGCAAACTACGGGTCGCGGTCTCACCCTCGCTGGACGTGGGTGACCTGCGCCGTGGCCAGGAGGTCCTGCTCAACGACGCGCTCAACATCGTCGACGCGTTCGGCTATGAGCGGGTCGGTGAGGTCGTGATGCTCAAGGAGATCCTGGAGGGACCAGGCGGCGGGCCGGGTGACCGGGCGCTCGTGGTCTCACACTCCGACGAGGAACGCATCGTGCACCTCGCCGAGACCCTCATCGGCTCGGCGATCCGTGCCGGCGACTCGCTCATGATCGAGCCCCGCTCGGCGTACGCGTACGAGCGGATCCCGAAGAGCGAGGTCGAGGAGCTGGTCCTGGAGGAGGTGCCCGACGTCGACTACGGCGACATCGGTGGCCTCCAGTCGCAGATCGAGCAGATCCGCGACGCGGTGGAGTTGCCGTTCCTGCACGCGGACCTGTTCCGTGAGCACCAGCTCCGCCCGCCCAAGGGCATCCTGCTCTACGGCCCGCCCGGCTGTGGCAAGACGCTCATCGCCAAGGCGGTGGCCAACTCGCTGGCCAAGAAGATCGCCGAACGGCAGGGCAAGGAGAAGCACACCAGCTTCTTCCTCAACATCAAGGGCCCCGAGCTGCTCAACAAGTACGTCGGCGAGACCGAGCGGCACATCCGGCTGATCTTCCAGCGGGCACGGGAGAAGGCCGGCGAGGGCACCCCGGTGATCGTGTTCTTCGACGAGATGGACTCGATCTTCCGGACCCGTGGCTCCGGTGTCTCCTCCGACGTGGAGAACACCATCGTCCCGCAGCTGCTCAGCGAGATCGACGGCGTGGAGGGGCTGGAGAACGTCATCGTCATCGGCGCCTCCAACCGGGAAGACATGATCGACCCGGCGATCCTGCGCCCCGGTCGGCTCGACGTGAAGATCAAGATCGAGCGACCGGACGCCGAAGCGGCCAAGGACATCTTCTCCAAGTACATCCTCGCCGGGCTGCCCCTGCACCCGGACGACCTGGCCGAACACTCGGCCGACCCCCAGGCCACCGTCGCGGCGATGATCGACGCCGTGGTGCTGCGGATGTACTCCGAAACGGAGGAGAACCGCTTCCTCGAGGTCACCTACGCCAACGGTGACAAGGAAGTCCTCTACTTCAAGGACTTCAACTCCGGCGCGATGATCCAGAACATCGTCGACCGGGCCAAGAAGATGGCCATCAAGGAGTTCCTCACCTCCGGACGCAAGGGGCTGCGCCTGCAGCACCTGCTCGACTCCTGCGTCGACGAGTTCCGCGAGAACGAGGACCTCCCCAACACCACCAACCCCGACGACTGGGCCCGCATCTCCGGCAAGAAGGGCGAGCGGATCGTCTACATCCGCACGCTCGTCTCCGGCGGCAAGGGCGCCGAGGCCGGGCGGTCCATCGAGACCGCCAGCAACACCGGCCAGTACCTCTGAGCGAACGGTGACACCGGCGGGCCCGGGACGCGACGCGTTCCGGGCCCGCCCGTCACGCCGGCCCCCCCACACACGCTCGACCGCACCGGATACGCTGTTGCGCCCCCCTCAATCGACCCGTCGAGGATCCGCGTGCCGTCCGAGCTCACCGTCACCGTCCCGCCGGCACGCGCCGCTGTCGACCCGGCCACCCCGCCGCCGGCCCACACTCGCCGTTCGCTTCTCATCGCACTCGCGGCAGCCTGGCTGATCCCCGCCGCGGCGTACCCGCTGCACCTGGCCTGGCTGCTGCCCCCGCTCGTGCTGCTGGCCACGGCCAGCCTGCTGCGCGGTGGCCGGACCCTGCTCGACCGCCTGCTGCTCGGCGCTCTGCTGCTCGTCGGCGCCACCACCGCCGCCGGTCTGCTCTTCACGGTCTGGCCGTGGGGGCTGCACCCGGTCGCGGTCAGCGGCGCCGCGCTGACGGCGCTAACCCTCGCCGCGGCGGCCACCGGCCGACGTCCCACCCTGCCGCGTCCAGGCTGGACCGACCTGCTGCCGATCATCGCCACCGCCGCCACCGTCGGCTATCTCGCCCAGCCCTGGCTGCGTGCCGGCACCCTCGCCGGGCGTCTCAGCCTGCTCGCCCTCGGCGAGGACAACTTCCGCCACGTCGCCCTCGTCGACGCGATCGGCCGGCTCGGCGGGTACGCCTTCCTCGACCCGGCCGGCTC
The DNA here is from genome assembly GCF_040647875.1 of Micromonospora sp. NPDC049230. NCBI lineage: Bacteria > Bacillati > Actinomycetota > Actinomycetes > Micromonosporales > Micromonosporaceae > Micromonospora > Micromonospora sp. NPDC049230. The sequence continues at coordinate 9,177 of NZ_JBEZCZ010000044.1, read as the reverse complement.
CCGTGACCACATCGTCTCGTTGCTCGCCCGCTATCCGCAGGGATGGCACCTCACCACGGCGCTCCTCGACACCCACCTGCGCTCGGCCACCGGCACGCCCAGCGGGGTCAGCAGCCTCACCCACTACGGGTGGTGGTGCCTCGCCACCTTCGGCCTGCTCACGCTCACCCTCTTCTGGGCCGCCCAGCGACTGCCCGGCCCCCTGCACCCGTTGCACCGCGGCGTCCTGACCATCGTCGTCGGGGCGCTCGTCCTCGGCAGCCAGATGCCCCGCCTGCTGATCGCCGGCTACCCCAGCGAGGTGCTCGGCCTCACCCTGGCCGTCGCGCTGACCGCCCTGGTCGTCCGCCCCCTGGCCGGCAACCGCGAACAACTCGTGCTGTTGGCCGCCCTGCTCGTCGGCATCGGCTTCACCTACTACCTCTACCTCCCACCGGCCGGGCTGCTCGTCCTCGGCTGGCTCATCGCCCACCGCCGCGAGCTGTCCCAGATCCGCCGGACGCTGCTCACCGTCGGCCTGGTCACCGCACTGCTCGCCCCGCTGCCCCTGCTGGTCGGCGTCCTCGGCGGCAGCCAGACCGAGGCGCTCGACGCCAAGGCCGGCCCCGAACTCGCCGAGGCGTGGCGTGCGCTGCTCGGCCTCACCCCGATCGTGCTGATCGTCCTCGTGATCCAGGCTCGTCGCGCCGACCGGGCCTGGCGCCGCCACCTCGCCGCCGTGCTGGTGGCTGTCGGGTTCGCCCTCGCCATCGCCGTGGCCAACATCCTCACCGGCGTCCAGCCCGCCTACTACTTCATGAAGGGCACCCACCTCGCCACCGGTCTGCTCATCGTCGGCACCGCCGCCCTGGTCCGGCTGCTGCCCGTGCCGTCCGGCGCCGACCGTCGCGACCGGATCCGCGCCGCCGCCCCACCCGTGCTCGCCGCCGCACTGGCCGTGCTCACCGTCGTGACGCTCTGCGGGCTGACCGGCTGGCGCGACAGCCTGCTTGTGGTCGACAAGCAGAGCTGGACCTGGCTCTTGGTCCAGCACAACGTCGACAAGCCGTCGAGGGTGGCCCGGGTCTGCGCTGCCGCGTACCGCCGTCACCCCGTCCAGCAGGGCACCGTCACCGTCGTGCTGGACCGCACCGCCTACCGCGGCTACGCCGAATCGATCTGCCTGTCCGCGCTGCAAGCCAGCACCGCGCAGACCGAAGGGGCCATTTACCTGCCCGTGTTCGAGGAACCCGCGCGCACCCGCAGGATAATGCGCGAAACGTCCGGTCCGATCCGGCTGCTGATCAGCGACCCGGCCGCGCAGCTACGCGTCGACAGTCTGCTCACCAGATACCCCGAACTACGGACCCGCGTCACCACCGTACCGATGATCATCAAGTACTGAGCGCGTCGCCACCGGGACGACACCCGTAACCCGCCCGCACCGGCGTGCCCCCGTCCCCGAACAGTCGGACTACGCTCGACATGACGGGGGACCGGGTCGGGCGAGCGAAGCGGGTAGGTCGATGAGCGTAAGACGGATCATGGGCACCGAGGTCGAGTACGGCATCTCCGTGCCCGGACAGGCCGGAGCCAACCCGATGGTCACCTCGTCACAGGTGGTCAACGCCTACGGGGCACGCCCCGAGCTCAACCGGGGCGGTCGAGCCCGCTGGGACTACGAGGAAGAGTCGCCACTGCGCGACGCCCGCGGTTTCACCTACTCCGGGGCCGCCTACGACCCCGCCGAGGCACTGGCCGACGAGGACCTCGGCCTGGCCAACGTGATACTCACCAACGGTGCACGTCTCTACGTCGACCACGCCCACCCCGAATACTCCACCCCGGAGGTCACCACCCCGCGCGACATCGTGCGCTGGGACAAGGCCGGCGAACGGGTGATGGCCGAGGCGTCCCGCCGCGCCGCCACCATCCCGGGCAGCCAGCCGATCCACCTCTACAAGAACAACACCGACAACAAGGGCGCCAGCTACGGCGCCCACGAAAACTACCTGATGCGTCGGCAGACCCCGTTCGCCGACATCGTGACGTACCTGACGCCGTTCTTCGTCACCCGCCAGATCGTCTGCGGCGCGGGCCGGGTCGGCATCGGCCAGGACGGCGGGCAGAGCGGCTTCCAGATCTCCCAGCGTGCCGACTTCTTCGAGGTCGAGGTGGGACTGGAGACCACACTCAAGCGGCCGATCATCAACACCCGCGACGAGCCACACGCCGACGCCGACAAATACCGTCGGCTGCACGTCATCATCGGCGACGCCAACCTCTCCGAAATCTCCACCTACCTCAAGGTCGGCACCACCTCGCTGATCCTCAACATGATCGAGGAAAAGGCGCTCGGCGCCGACCTCGGCATCGCCGACCCGGTCAGCGAGTTGCGCGCGGTCAGCCACGACCCCGGCCTGTCGCACCTCATGCGACTGCGCGACGGTCGCCGGCTCACCGCACTGGACCTGCAGTGGGCGTACCTGGAGCGGGCCCGGTCCTTTGTCGAGGACCGCTACGGCACCGACGCCGACGAGCAGACCGTCGACGTGCTCGACCGCTGGGAGAGCGTCCTGGACCGGCTCGGCCGCGACCCGATGCTCTGCGTCGACGAGTTGGACTGGGTGGCCAAGCTGCGGCTGCTCGAGGGTTACCGCGAACGGGAGAAGCTCGGCTGGGGCTCGCACAAGCTCCAACTCGTCGACCTACAGTATTCCGACGTCCGGCCGGAGAAGGGCCTCTACCACCGCCTGGTCACCCGGAAGGCGATGAAGACGCTGCTCACCGACGACGAGACGCGTACCGCGATGACCGAGCCGCCGGAGGACACCCGGGCCTACTTCCGGGGCCGCTGCCTGGCCCAGTACGCGTCCGAGGTCGTCGCCGCGAGCTGGGACTCGGTGATCTTCGACGTGGGCCGGGAGTCGCTGGTCCGGGTGCCGATGATGGAGCCGGAGCGCGGCACGCGGGCCCATGTGGGGGCGCTGTTCGACCGCTGTGCCAGCGCCAAGGATCTGCTGGAGACGTTGACCGGCGGCTGACCGTACGTCCTAATGCCCGTCGCGTGCCGTAAGCCGGCGCGCGGCGGGCTTTTCGTCGCCCGCGCGAGGTAAGTTCATCGCAGACGATCGTGGAGGAGGCAGCAGTGGCCACTCATGACAGCGGCGGCCAGTCGCAGTCCGGCAAGTCCCGTCAGGGCGAGGAAATCGAGGACGTCACCACCGAGGCCAACCCCGAGGTGGCCGAGCGGCACGCCGAGATCACCGAGGACGTCGACGACCTCCTCGACGAGATCGACTCCGTCCTCGAAGAAAACGCAGAGGAATTTGTCAGAGGCTATGTACAGAAAGGCGGGCAATAGAGGAAATACCGATCAAATCGGACATGCCTCGTCTGTCAGAGGACCGAGACGGCCACCGCCGCTGTCGAGATTGTGGCGAGTGGCTGCCCCTTGAGCAGTTCTGTGCCAACAGCAAGCGACCGGACGGTCGCGGGAGCTATTGCAAGCCGTGCTTCAACGTCCGCTCGAAGGCCAGCCACGCCAAGCGTCTGAAGGAGCGGGAGGGTCGGGACGTGCGTCAGTTGCCGTCGGTGCCGGAGGTGCACCGACGGTGCCCGGCCTGTGGTGCCACCAAGCCCCTCGACGACGTTCCCCGGAACCGCTCCGGTCGTGGGGGACACGGCCGATACTGCAAGCCTTGCCACAACGAGAAGGGCAAGGAGAGCAAGATTCGGCTGTACGGTGGCACACGCGAATACCACCTGCGGCGGCGGTACGGCGTCGGGGAGAAGGAGTTTCAGGAGCTCCTGGCCGAGCGGGGCGGGGTCTGCGCGATCTGTGGCGGCGCGGACCCGCAACATCTGGACCACGATCATCGCACCGGTTGGGTGCGCGGGATACTCTGCTTCAACTGCAACGGTGGTCTTGGCCAGTTCCGTGACAGTCCCATGAGGCTGGCCAGGGCAATCACGTATCTGAGAGGAACCACGTGGCAGCGGGCTTTGATCCATCCGGGCGTCTACCAGATGTGTTCACCAACGCGGGGACGTCCTCCTTCACGACGTTCCTGAGTCGGGTGGCTCCCGAGATGCTGCCCGGTCGGCGGCCGCTGCCGCCGGGCATGGCAGCGGACCTGGCGCCGCACGCGACCACCATCGTGGCCATCTCGGCCGCCGGTGGCGTGGTGATGGCCGGCGACCGGCGGGCCACCATGGGCAACCTGATCGCCCAGCGCGACATCGAGAAGGTGCATCCGGCCGACGCGTACTCCCTGGTGGGGATCGCGGGCACGGCGGGCATCGGGATCGAGCTGATGCGACTGTTCCAGGTGGAGCTGGAGCACTACGAGAAGATCGAGGGCGCGATGCTCTCGCTCGACGGCAAGGCCAACCGGTTGGCGTCGATGATCCGCGGCAACCTCGGTGCGGCCATGCAGGGCCTGGCCGTGGTGCCGCTGTTCGCCGGCTTCGACCTGGCCGCCGCCGACCCGGCGGGGGCCGGTCGGATCTTCAGCTTCGACGTGACCGGCGGTCCGTACGAGGAGACCGGCTACGACGCCATCGGTTCCGGCTCGCTCTTCGCGAAGTCGGCGCTGAAGAAGCGTTTCCGCAGCGGTCTGTCGGTCGACGACGCCACCCGCCTCGCGGTCGAGGCGCTCTACGACGCGGCGGACGACGACACCGCGACCGGCGGCCCGGATCTGACCCGTCGGATCTATCCGGTGGTGATGACCGCTACCGCCGAGGGCACCCGCCGGTTGACCGACGCCGAGACGGCGACGATCGCCGAGGGCGTGGTCGCCGGTCGGATGGAGAACCCGGGCGGGTGAGCCCCGTCCACCCCCACCAGTCAGCAGTCGTCAGCACCGCGCCGTAAGGAGAACCGCCGCCGTGGCCATGCAGTTCTACGCCTCGCCCGAACAGATCATGCGCGACCGCTCCGAGTTGGCCCGCAAGGGCATCGCTCGGGGTCGCAGCGCTGTGGTCCTCAGCTATTCCGGCGGGGTGCTCTTCGTCGCGGAGAACCTCTCCAGCGCCCTGCACAAGGTCAGCGAGATCTACGACCGGATCGGTTTCGCCGCGGTCGGTCGGTACAACGAGTTCGAGAATCTGCGCCGGGCCGGTGTGCGGATGGCCGACCTGAACGGGCTCAGCTACGACCGGCGGGACGTCACCGGGCGGGCCCTGGCCAACGCGTTCGCGCAGACGCTGGGTGCGATCTTCACCGAGCAGTCGAAGCCGTTCGAGGTGGAGATCTGCGTGGCGGAGGTCGGGGCGACAGCGGAGGACGACGAGTTGTACCGGCTGACGTACGACGGCTCGGTCAACGACGAGCCGGGCCGGATGGCCATGGGTGGCCAGGCCGAGGCGATCACCGGGGTGCTGAAGTCGCAGCACCGCGCGGACATGTCCCTCGGCGAGGCGGCCCGGGTCGCGGTGCAGGCGTTGAGCACTGTTGGTGGCGAGGGCGGTGCGGCCCGGACGATCGCCGCCAACCAGTTGGAGGTGGCGGTGTTGGACCGCCACCGGGTGGGGCGTACGTTCCGCCGGATCACCGGTGCGGCGCTGACCGCGTTGTTGGACGGCGACGTGTCCGCCGAGCAGCCGGCGGAGGCGGGTGGGCCGGACACTCCGGCGCAACCCACCACGGAGTCGCACAAGCCGACGACGTCGGCGGCGTCCGCCGACCTGGAGGACAAGCCGGCGGACGGCAAGTAGCAGCGGTCGACGCGGCGGGCGGCTGGGTGTCCTGGCCGCCCGCCGCGGCATGTCCAGCACCCGGGGCGCCTCGGGCACCGCAGGTCAGCGTGACCTGGGTGCTCGGGGTGTGACCCCGATCAGACCCCTCCGGGCACGCCGCCAGGCGTGGCGGCCTCGAAGGCCGGGGTGTGGGTGGGTGCCGGGGTGGTGGCGCGGGTGCGCAGCAGCACGGCCATGACGGCGGCGACCACGACGGAGCCGATGGCGTAGCCGAGCTCGACCCGCAGCGCCGTGGAGACCGGGGCGAGCGTCGCGACGACGAGTGCCGCCACGCCGATGGCCCAGGCGAGGGCCTGTGCCCGGTGCCGGTTGAGGGCGAGCAGTGCCTGGCCGAGGACCATCGCCCAGAGGTAGGCGAGAGTCGCGACGGCGAGCCAGGCGAAGTCGGCGTGGCCGAGGACGCCGGGCGCGTCGAAGAGGGTCTGCACCAGCCAGGGGCCGAGGAGCACGGCGAGGATGGCGCCGGTGAGGCCGAGGGCGCTGACGATGCCGAGGGCGCGGCGGAGCAGGTTGTGGAAGCCGCTGAGGTCGCCGGTGCTGGCCGAGGTGGCGAGGCCGGGTAGCAGCGATGCCTGGAGCGAGGCGAAGACGAACAGGGGGATTCGGACCAGCACCAGCGCGGAGAGCAGGGCGCCGGCGGTTGCCACGTCGGACGGGTCGAGCACCTTGACGTTGATCACGCCGATGTTGACCACGACCTGGGCGAGCAGGCTGGAGGCGGTGAGGAGGCCGAGGCCGCGCAGCAGGGTCGCCCAGGCCACCGGGGCGCCACCGCCGATGGCTCGCAGGATCGGTGGCGCGGTGAGGATGGCACCGGCGACGGGCGCGATGAGCAGCACCGCGCCGTACCAGACGGGGTTGGTGACGCCGTTGAGGCCGAGCACGGCGACGAGTGCGATGCGCAGGCCGCCGTCGATGCCGAGTTGGGTGCCGTACCAGGGGAACAGTTGCAGGCCGGAGAGGACGCCGCGGGTGGTGTGCGCGACGGCGAGCCCGGCCAGCGCGCCGATCAGGACGGTGACCATCGCGCTGTCGCCGGCGAAGAGCCGGTCGGCGAGTGCCTCCCGGGTGGCGATGATCAGGGCGACGACGGCGGCGAGCAGGCCGGCGGCCAGGGCCGCCCCCCGGGCCAGTACCGGCCCGGGGGGAAGGCCCTGGCTGTGCCGGGCGGCGACGAGTCGGGCGATCTCCTGCTCGACCGGCATGAAGAGGCCGATGCCGAGGGTGAAGACGATCGACCAGAGTACGGACAGGGAGTTGTAGTCCGGTCCGCTGAGGCTGTGCCCGGCGACCGCCAGGTGGACGTAGGAGGCGAGCCCCAGCAGGGCCAGCCCGGCGCCGACAGCGACGGTGCCCGGTGGGACCAGACTCAGGAGCCGGCGGATCACCGGCGAATGAGCGCCAACGTGAGGACGGCGAACGCGCGGCCGAGATAGATCATGGCCTTGGCGGGGGAGTGGCTGGGGGTGCCCGCCATCCGCTTGCGCATGGCCACCGGCACCTGGCGGATGGTGTAGCCGCGTCGGGCGGTGTGCACGAGGGTCTCCACCGTGTCGCCCAGGTATTCCACCGGGTACCAGGCGGCGAACATCTCGATCACCCGACGGTTGGCCGCCCGGAACCCGGAGGTGGTGTCGGTGAGCTTGGTGTGGGCGACGCGGGACAGCACCCCGGAGAGCATGACCATGGCCCAGCGGCGGGGGCCGCGCACGTTGTAGTCACCCTCGCCGGCGAACCGGGCGCCGATCACCAGGTCGGTCTCGTCGAGCAGGTCGACGAGTTTCGGCACGTACCGGGGGTCGTGCTGGCCGTCCGCGTCGATCTGGATGGCGACGTCGTAGTCGTGGTCGCGCGCGTACCGGTAACCCACCCGCATGGCGCCGCCGACGCCGAGGTTGTAGGGCAGTTTCGCGACGAGGGCGCCGGCGGCGGCGGCGACCGCCGCGGTGCGGTCGGTGGAGCCGTCGTCGATGACGATCACGTCGACGCCGGGCAGCTCACCGCGGACCTCGCCGACCACGTCGGCGATCGAGCCGGACTCGTTGAGCGCCGGGATGATGATCAGGACCCGCTTGCCGTTAACCATCGGTGCGCACCAGTTCGTCTCGGGCCGCCCGGTCCGCGTCGATCTCGGTGCGGAGCAGAGCGAAGTCTTCTGCCAACGTGCGGGTCTCTTCTTCCAGGGCGCTGACCTCCCAACTGAGGTGCACGCACACCAGCAGCAGGAAGATGATGCCGAGGAAGAGCACCAGGCTCACGCCGGAGGCGACGCCGAGCAGCTCGGCGACGTTGTCCAACAGACGGGGGAAGAGCGACAGGGGGATGACGATCACCAGGACGCCGAGCCAGAGCATGCCGTACTTCTCGCGGAGCTGCCGGCGGCGCAGCAGCTCGACGATCGTGGCCAGCAATATCAGGCCGGTCAGGCCGGTGACGAGGGTGAGCTTCATGCGACCTTCCACGGAGCGGGCGGAGCGGGGGAGTCGAACGCGTCGACGAGGGTGGCATGCCAGTCGGGGAGCGACGGCAGACCTGCGGCCGCCCAGCGGCTGTGCGCTAGCACACTGTACGCCGGACGAGGAGCAGGAAGAGGATACCGGTCGCTGGTGGTGGGTCGGATCCGGTCCGGGTCGAGTCCGGCCAGCGTGAACGTGGCGCGGGCCAGCCCGTACTTGGTCGTCTGGCCGGCGCAGGTGCTGTGGTAGACGCCGGGAGCGGCCCGGCCCTCCAGGGCGGCGTCGGCGAGTGCGACGAGCCGCTCGGCGAGCGGGTAGGACCAGGTGGGCTGGCCGTGCTGGTCGTCGACCACGGTGATCTGTTCCCGCTGGGCGGCGAGTCGGAGCATGGTGGCCACGAAGTTCGGCCCGTGCGCGCCGTACAGCCAGGCGGTGCGGACCACGTACCCGTTGTCGGGCAGCAGCCGGGCGACGGCCCGCTCGCCGACCAGCTTGCCTCGGCCGTACGCGTTGATCGGTGCGGTGGGGGCGTCCTCCGGGTAGGGGGTGTTCGCGTCGCCGGAGAAGACGTAGTCGGTGGAAACCTGGATCAGTCGCGCGCCGCTGGCGGCACACGCCGACGCGAGGTTCGCCACGCCGTGGCCGTTGACGGCGGTGGCTGCCGCCTCGTTGGCTTCGGCGCCGTCAACGTTGGTCCACGCCGCCGTGTTGATCACGATGTCGTGCTCGGCGACCGCCTCGCGGACGGCGGCGGGATCGGTGATGTCCAGGTCGGCGCGCCCCGCCGCGGTCACCTTGAGGTCGGACCGGGCGTGCAGCACCGTGACCAGGTCCCGGCCGAGCATCCCGCCGGCGCCGGTGACGAGTAGTCGGGTCATGCGGTGGGTGTGGTCTTGAGGGGTTCCCACCAGGTGCGGTTGTCGCGGTACCAGGTGACGGTGTCGGCGAGGCCGGCGTCGAGGGTGATGCTGGGGGTGTA
>NZ_JBEZCZ010000043.1:0-62064 GCF_040647875.1 Micromonospora sp. NPDC049230 | reverse complement strand
GGCCTTCCTACATCACTACAATCACCACCGACCCCACACCGCCACTGGCGGCCTACCACCGATCACCAGGTTGACCAACGTCCCTGGACAGCACAGCTAGGCGGTGGTGCCACGGCCCGGACGGCCGGCACACCCGCCGGGTGTTTCTGGCGGCTGCGCAGCGTCTGCCCGGCTCGCCGGCGTCGCTCTCCGCCGCACGGCCGGCGGAATTGCCCCGACTGGCAGAGAAAATCTCTGCGCGAAGCGCTAGATATTCTTGTCGTCGTGAGCTAACGTTTCTGAGGTCGAAGACGGAGCAAGTAAAGACGCTGACGTGACCGCCCCACCCGAGGGCGAAGGAGTGGGCCCGGGAAGCTCTCCGGCCCGCTCGGTTCTGTCGCAGTTGGTGTTACGCACGAGAAGTTGCGGGTGAGGCCGAGGCTCGTTCAGGGCTTCACCCGAGGTAAGCAAGGTTCGTCGTACGTGTCAGGGCCAGGAAGTCGCGTGGGGCTCGGACACCGACGGACAGCACGAGGAATGGCACAGGAAATCAGAGGCAAGGGAGGGCACTACACCGTTGGATCGCCCGCTGCCAGCCGCAGTCGTGGGCTGGGCGCGGACACCGCAGTTTCCATCGAACGAGAGGTGGTCTCCGGTCACGCATATGCGATCCTCGCACCCGATGCCGTCGTTGACGGCCGGTGCGGACAAGACAAGCCGACGTTCTGTCGGCAGATGGTGTTCCTGACCCACAACCCTTGGGCCCCGGTGCTTTCGAGCACCGGGGCCCTCGTGATGGAGGTTTCATGACCCAATCCGACGACATGCTCGACGACGAGGACTACCCCGCGTACACCATGGGCCGTGCCGCCGAGATCCTCGGCTGCTCGCAGGACTTCCTCCGTCGGCTCGGCGAGGCCAACCTGATCGACCCGCAACGCTCCAGTGGCGGGCACCGCCGCTACTCCCGCTATCAGCTGCGCCTTGCCGCGCGAGCCCGGGAAATGTGCGACCAGGGCACCGACATCGCCTCGGCCTGCCGGATCATCATTCTCGAGGACCAACTCGAAGAGGCCCTTCGACGCAATGAGCGCTACGAGCAGGGCTGAACTCACCCCACACGTCGGCCTCCGCACCTGTGACGCCGAGCGCCACACGGTCCCTCCCGCCAGGGCAGGGACCGTTCGTCGTCTACGGGGGTGGATCTCGTTGCCCCCACCTCTAACCACTGGGGGGAAGGACGCCTCCAGGGGTGTACCGCTCGCCGTCGTCGCCCTGAAGGTGTGCCTGAAAGTGCTCGGCGAGGCCCCCGAACTCCCGGTAGGCGTCGCCGTCGAAGTGGCCCTTGATGTCGATGGCGCCCTCGAACCAGGTCAAGGAGACAACGCTTCCATCGGCGCAGGTGAACACATAGAAGGGGTGGCGGTCCTCGTCCCACCAGATCCATCCGCCCTGGGTGAGCGTCGGACTGCGTTCGGCGTAGGAGAGCCATTCGTCCAGAGCGATCGGGTGCTCTTCACTCCCGTAGTACTCCGCAGCCCGGGTGACGTGCAGCTCGTACCCCATTTTTCCCTCCACGCGGCCGGCTCGCGTCCCGGGCGAAGCGCCGTCTCGGGCCGGCTGTCAGAGCCGTTGGACGATCTGGATCGGGTTGCCGTCCGGGTCGGCCGTCCAGGCGATCAGCAGGTGGTCGAGCCACCGGTGCGGTGCGGCCAGGGTGGGCGCACCCTTCGCCGTGAGATCGGCGTACGCGCCGGCGGTGTCGTCGGTCCAGAGGATTATCGCGGCTCGCTGCCCCTCGGGGACGGGGTCGAGCCCGTGATCGGCGCGGCTGGAAGCCACCGAGGCGATACCGATCTTGTAGCTGTCGAGCACGAGATCGATGTGGATCGGCTCGCCCTCGACCGGCACCCGGAAGGTCTCGGTGAAGCCGAGGCCGGTGTAGAACTCGGTGGCGCGTGGCACGTCCTCGCTGAACAGAATCACCTGAGGGCCGCGGAACATCGACACGGCGCGACCTTATCAACGCGCCAGCCTGCGTCGGGGCGGCACAGCGGCGCGGGACTCGGCGGGCCGCTACTGTCCCAGGATCTTGAAGACTCCGGCCACAATTCCGGAGACAATCCAGGAGCCGGCAGCCTTCAGTTTGTCCAACAGGCCCGTCGACGCTCTCGTGGCGATCACGGCCTCAGTTCGGGCGCTCTGCTGAGTGGTCACTGTGATGTTGGCGACGCCAGACCCGACGTTGATGGTCGTCTGGTGAACGGGCACCCCGTCGGAGACATACGAGTGGGTCGTCGTGGGTGGGGTGGACGTCGGGCGCCGATCGACGGGCCGGACAACGGCAGCCGGCGTCGCGGCACTCGGCGTGGACGCCCGTCGGGGAGTTGGAGCCGGAGCGGGCGTCGGCGCCGGGGCGACAGCGGTGCCCTTGCGGCGCCGGGGTTTGGGGGGTGTCGGGGTGGCCTGCCGCGGCGGGTCAGGGTCGCCCTCGTCGGAGGCGGTCTCGCTGGTGACCCGCGAGATGGTCGACAGCACGAACGCGTCGAACCCCGGCGCGCTCACCCGCTCCAGCATGGCGAGCCAGAGCCTTGCCATCCACCGTGACCGGTCAGGGTTGCGTTCGCGGGTGTTCGTCACCGGGACGAAGGGGAGCCGGCGGGCGCGGTCCCCGATCATCTTCTCCATCTCTTCGCGCAGCGCCGCGCTTCGCTGGGCCAGTTCTTCGGGGTAGTCGCGGCGGGTGAACTTGTCCGCGCGGGTGAGCACAACGACGGCACGGTCCCACAGCTCGTGGCCGAATTGCTTGGTGAGCGCCCCGATCGTGTCGTATTCGCTGCGATCGACCCTGGTGTCGTCGAGCTTGGTGACGAACAGGACAAGATCGATTTCGCCGGCTTCCTGCTCGATCAGCGCCAGATAGCGCTCGTCGTTGGACCGGTCCCACGCGGCGTCACCGAACCCGGGCGTGTCGATGAGGATCATCGTCGACTCGCGATACTTGGCGTCGTACCGCTCGATCTCGGCGGTCGTCGGTCGGTATTTTCCCGTCTCGGCGACCGCGGTGCCGACAATCGAGTTGATGATGCTCGACTTGCCCACGCCGGTCCGGCCCACCACCAGGATCCGGGTCGCGCGCTGCTTGCGGGGTTTTGGGCTCACCAGGCTCCTGTCTGTGCAACGGGATCCCTACTGATGGTGAGCTTCCCACGCTCCGTCAAGCGCGACAGGCTGATCTTGGAGCCAAGCGATGTGCTGGACCATGCCAACGAAACCCATGGCGTCGACCTGCCTGCGCAGTCGTTGTCGCGAAGGTTGCAGATGCAGCCAGGTTCCGGCTCTCCGATTCACCTGCGCCAGCAGCGTCAGTGCTCAGAGAAGCTGGGGTCGTGGGCGTTGACGACCCGCACCGTGCCCTCGATTGCGAGTTCGGCGAGCTTGCGGATGGTCGCGAGTCGGTCGTCTTCGTCGTGCTGGCTGGCGCGCGCGAACGCTTCGAGCGCGGGGGTCGCTCCACCGGTGAGCTGGGCACGATGGTGGATCGCGTCCCCGACGTGCAGGATCGGCTGGGCGCCGTCCGTGCTGCCGACGAGAACCCCGGAGTGTCCTGGCGAGTGTCCCGCCAGGTCGACGAGTCGGATCGACTCGGGCAAGCCATCCAGTCGATAGCTGGCGAACCCGTGCCAGTCCGCAGTGCGCGTCGGCGATGGCGCCCAGACAACACCGTGCGCCCATTGCGACGCGACAAGTCCCGCACCGCCATCAGCGACGATGGCGCGGCAGCCGTCCGATGCGTGCACACGCACCCACCCGAAGTCCGCCAAGCCGTCGACGTGGTCACGATGATGGTGGGTAAGGATCACGTCGGTGAGATTCCGCGGGTCCAGCCCGAGGGCCGAAATGCGCGACCGCAGGGTTTCGGCCGGGTCGAGCACCGGCCCGACCTGCGCCAGCCACCACTCACCAAGACGGGCCTCCGGCGCCTTGATGCCCTCGTGCCCAACACCTGTGTCGACGGCGATCAGTCGCTCCCCGTCCTCGATCAGCAGGACGCGGCAGATGAAGTGTGACGAGCCGTAGACGGCCGTACCACCGGGGGCATTCAGTGTTCCGCAGTCGAGTTCATGGACACGCATGGTCGGGAGGGTAGAAGTTCGGGGCGACTCGAAGTCAACGACAATGACTCGATGCGAACCGACGTGGTACGGATCGGCGCAGCCGCGGAACGACTCGGCGTCACCACCCACCTCCTCCGTCACTGGGAGGCCGAGGGCGTCATCGAACCGCCTCGAACCGCCGGCGGCGCACGCCTGTACGACAACCGACTGCTCGATGCCCTGGCGGTCGCCATCAAGTGCCAAGAGGCAGGCATGCGCCTGGACAAGATCGCGCAACTTCTGAACGGCGACCGGCGCCAGCGCATCGAACTGATCTCCGATCAACGCGACGCCATAAACCGCCAGCGAGACCGGCTGACGCGCACGGCGTCGTTCCTCGACCACGTTCTCGAGTGCTCCCACCCGGTGATCCGCGACTGCCCCGCGTGCCACGACTTCATGACATCAACGACCTGACCAACAACAGTTGACCGAGCTGACCTGCCCCTCATGCACGTGCCGCCGCCGTGCCACTGCCCTGATCCTGCCCAGGTCGTCCATGCTTGACTTCAGGATCCGGCTCTCCGACATCGAGCGGGTGAGGACATGGGCGACGTGCAGGCCACCTATCGAGCGATGCTGCGCGACGATGTCGCTCCCGCTCTACGCGCCCTCGGCTGCACGGGGTCGGGCTCGCGGTACACCCTGCCGGACCCGGAGTCCTGGGCGCTGCTGGGCTTCCAGTCCTCGCGGTTCAACACCGGAGAGCACCTGACGTTCACCGTCAACCTCTGTGCCGTACCACGGATCGTCTGGGAGTCCCGCAGGCGTGAGCAGAGCCAGCTACCCCTGAAGCCCTCGCCGGGCACCTACTACGGCGACTTCGTGTGGTCCTGGCGGCTCGGTCACCTGATGCCGGTGAACCAGGACGTCTGGTGGGACCTGAACGAGGACGTCGAGGCCACGGACGTCGCGAGCGAGGTCGTCACCGCCATCGGCGCGTACGGCCTTCCCGCTCTCCGCGAACACCTTCGAACAGGGACGGCCGGCCGGCCCCGGAGAGCCCTAGGCTGACGCGATGTCGGCCGAGCACCACGTGATTGACCTCGTCGAGAACGACCCCCAGCCTGCCCGCCTCGCGGCCAGCCGGACCTGGAACGTACGGCTGGTGGCCGCCTTCGCGGTCGGCATCGTGCTCGGCGGTGCCGGTGTCGGTGTGTTGCGTTCGTCGCGGGAGGAGCGGCAGCGGAACGCGGCAGTCTCCCTTGTGGCCTTTCCGGCATCCAGTGGCAGCTTGGGCGCGGACACCGACGTCGTCCAGATGGACGGGCAACTGGCGGTCATCAACGCCGGCCCCGCGCCCATCACGGTCAAGTCGGCCACCGGTCAACGACCTGGGGTCCAGGTCCAGGACACCGGCCAGTCTCGACTGGTACGCCCCGGCGGCACCACCTGGATCAGTGTCAAGCTGCGCATCGAGTGCGCACTCGCCTTCGAAAGCGAGCCGCTGTCGATACGGTTCTCCGTCGAGACCGCCGACCGGCAGGTCAGAGAGGTCAGCTATCCCGTGGCGGTAGCGGGAAGCGCCTGGCACCAGGGGGCCGAGCGTCCCTGCACGATCCTCGCCGATCTGGCGAGGCGCCACGGCCAGCGCTGACACCGCCGAGAGCCGGGGTGCGGGCGGTGCCCCAAGGTCTTATGCCCTTTCGACCGCGGGCGGGGATCGCAGGAAAACCCTTGGCGGTACGCGGCCGAGCGGAGAAAGATCGACCGCGAGGTGACCCCATGCGGACGCGATTGCGGCAGGTGCGAATCGGTGCGCGGCTCTTCGTATGGCGCGCGGAGATCCGGCACGTGCAGGGCAGCGGTGATTGCCACCGCTGTATCCGCCTACGGGCGTGGGGCGCAGGGAAGACGAGCCAGGCACTCCAGGCGGATCTACTCTCGGTCACCTGGCCGGCCCCCTGGGGGGCATGCGCCGCTGACGACGCCTATCCGACGTCGGCGCACGTCCGAGCCCTCATCAACCACGCCCTGGCGCACGGGTGGCAGCCCGAGAGGCGCGGCGGAACGTTCGTGCTCTCCGAGCACGAGCACGCGGCCGCGTTCGCTCTGCCCGACTTTCTGCTGACCGATCGCCTCCGAACGCCCGAGAGCGCGGATCCGACAGCCCGAGTGATCCGCGCCTACGACCTTCGGCTTCGCGCATGATGCTCTTCCAATCTGGCATCAGGCCAGGCAAGCGGCTTCGAAGGCTGCCTGGGGCGAGCGCGTGCGGGCTACGTCCGGTGGCCTTCGTTGCGGGCTGGCCTGGTCGCGTCGAGCAGGTTAGCCAGGCGGTACCGCAGCACTCGCGCCTGCCCTAGCGACAGGACCAGGCTGGATGCGGAGTTACCCCCCACACTGGTCAGGGCCACCATCGGCTCGGCGGTCGAATGGATAGCTTGCACCAAGAAAACGCCAATGATGAATGCCTCTGGTTGGTTAGTGTCTAGGTTCCGCACCGCGGAACGGTGCTGGCTTCTCCGCTGGCAGTCGTCTCGATTACACCAGAGCGGGTGGGTCGGGTCGGCAAGGTTGCCGGTCGGGAAGACGTGCACGTAGCCACAGGGCCGTTCCACGTCGGCTGGCATCCCGCCCGGGTGGGCGCTCAGACCTACCCTGACGGCCTCTGCGGTCAGGTCGGCGGCGTGCGTGGCGCAGGCGTACGCGCAGGCGTCCAAGGAACCTGTGGCGTACAGCTCGAAGCGGACGATTGCAGGCTCTCCACAGACGGGCAGGGTGGGTAGGGCTCGCAGTCGATCACCGCGCGGGCGAGGCGTCCGTAGGCTGCTGGCACGTCCTCGACGACCACCGCCGGCACCCCGACCGGCTGTGACGCCAGCAGCGCCACCGCGCCAGCCTCGATCGCCTGGGCGGCGTAGTCGTGTCCGTCGACACGCTCACCCGGCAGCGCAACGAACATCCCGCCAGGCTCCACGCGCCGACTGTCGAACACCACTGGGGCCGTGACGATCACCGCGTCGGGAGCGTCGTGGACGGCTCCGCCGATCGCGGCGGTGATCTCTTCCAGGGTCATCGCGAGCACGGGATGAACCTATCGTGGCGGGCAGAGGCCCCGCCCGATCCATTGGTCGGTGTTGCTGACATCAGCCTGGTCTTTTGTGGTGCGCCCGGCAGGATTCGAACCTGCGGCCTTGGGATTAGAAGTCCCCTGCTCTATCCGCTGAGCTACGGGCGCGTGTGGCGTGGATGTCGCGCCCAGAGGGTACCGCCGCCCTGCTGCCCGGCGGCGAAAAGGGTGCCCGCGTCCACGTTGCCGAGCAGGGTCTCACGTTGGCCCCGCGGCCGGCATCCGGGTTCCCGCGGACCGGCGTGGCCTCGGACCGTACCTTTGGCTGGTGCTGCTGGATCCCGACGCCGAGAACGACGTCGCCTACGAGCTGTGCCAGGTCGTCGGTCGCGCCATCCTGCCGTACCGGTCGGACGACGACTGTGGCACCGCCTTCTTCTTCCAGGGCGGCGACGACCCGGTGGGGGAGTCGCTGCTGACGGCGGCCGACCTGGTCGGCGCGTCGGGTGGTGAGTTGGGGCTGCGGACGAGCGTCACCGAGCCGGCGGGGGTCGCCCCGGCCGCTGTCGCCGTGGCCGAGGTCGTGCCCGGCTGGGCACAGTTTCCGGGCGACGGGGTCGCGGTGTTGCCGACCGCCGGCCTGCACCGCTACGCCGGCGACGGCGGCTGGCGGTGGCGGGTCCAGCCGGTGCCGGCGGGGATCGCCGCCGGGCCCGAGGTGGTCGCCCGCCTCACCGCCGACGCCGCTTCCGCTTTCGTGCTGGCCCATGGGGTACGCGAAGACGGGTCGCGCCCGCTGGAGGTCGCGGTCGAGCGGGTGGTCCGCGATGGGGACGCCGTGCGGATCACCACCGAACTACCGCAGGGGTACGTCGGCGCGCCGATCTTCGTCGTCCAGCCCGACGCCACTGGCGAACTGTCGCCGTACTGTCTGGGCCTGGTCCTACCCGGCGTCGGCGGGCACCCGGTAGCGACCTTCGACCGGATCCGAGCCGTCCTCCCGGCGGCGCCTGGCGACGTCTGAGCGCGCCCGGTGCCGCCCTCCGGGGCGCTCAGCCGCCTGCTGTTGCCGCATCCGCCGTGTCGGTCGAGGAACGTCGGCTCTCCGGTAGACCGGCCTCGACAACTGTCGAGCCGGCGCTGGCCGGGGCGGTGGGGCCGGCGGCGAGGAACGCCTCGGCCCAGCGGCCGACCTCGTCGAAGACCTTCTTGCGTACGGTGGGGCCGGAGAGCGTGAGGTCGTGCATCCCGCCGTCGAAACGAGCCAGGGTGACGTGGCGGCCCAGGCGGGGCGCGTAACGGACCATGTGTTCGACGTCCAGCACGGCGTCAGCCAGTGTCGCGTTGTCGTGCCACCGGGTGCCCCGGAAGGAGCGGGTCGAGCAGGCCAGCAACACCGGCACCTGGATGTCCAGACCGGCGCGCAGCCGGCGTTGGCCGGTGCGGATCGCGTTCAGCCAGCCGGCCCGGACCGGGAACCCGGCCAGCGGCTTCCACGCCAGGTCATAGGTCCACTCGCCGCGGTGGTCGGAGTGGAGGCTCTCGCCGTACACCGTGCCCAGCCCGAGCGGCAGGATGCGGTGCGGCGCCCTGCGGCCCAGCCGGGCGACGGCGGCCGCGAGGGGTCGGCGCACCGCCCAGGGGGCGTTCAGGTCGAAGAACGGGCTGTTGAGCACGAGACCGTCGACGGTGCCGGTGTCGCGGCGGGCGTCCGCCCAGAGCGAGATGATCAGGCCGCCGGTGGAGTGGCCCATCGTCAGGAGGGTGTCGTGCCCGTCGTCCTGACGAATGATCTCGGCGGCGGCGTCCAGCTCGGGGAAGTAGTCGCTGATGTCCCGGCAGAAGTTCGGGGTCTGGCCCGGAAGCAGGCTGCGACCATATTTGCGCAGGTCGAGCGCGTAGAAGTCCCAGCCGCGCTCGGCGAAGAAGTCGGCCAGATGGGTCTGGAAGAAGTAGTCGACGAACCCGTGCACGTAGAGCACGGCCCGCCCGGTGGGACGCGAGGCCCGCCGCCGGACCACTGTCGCGACGACAGGGCCTTCGTCGTCGGCGCCCAGGTCGATCGTCTGCCGCTCGTACGGCGGCCCCAACACGTCCGGTTCCACGAACGCGACGCTACGCCGGCAACCTACCCGACGGTAGCCCCCGGTCCTGGTCCTCAGCCCTGGCCCGCCCTTGCCCCGCGCTCGCGCCGCCCTTGCCCCGCGCCGGCCCCGCCCTCAACGCCGTTGCGTGAGGTGGAACGGCTGTTCGTCAACCAGCACTGCCTCGCCGATCATGGAGTTGTGGTGGGTACCAGAACGCCCGTAAAGCCCCCATAGTCGGCACCACAACTCCATGATCGTCAAGCCGGGCCCAAGCCGCTCCCCGATCGGGCACTTCCTGTCCCGGGGTGACCCGGCCGGCTACAGCCCTAACGCAACGATGTTGGACCCGCCTTGCCCCGCGGTCTTGCACTTTCTGTCGCCGCAAAAGGCGCAATAGCCGCGTTTCAGGGTCAGAGAGTGCAAGATCGCGGGGGGTCGGGTGGGGGCGGGCGGCGCGGGGTCAGGCTGTTTCCGCGTCCGCTCGCGTGGGGTCCTGGTCGTCGGCGGGGTCCAGGTCGGCCTGGGGCTGCGGGATGTCGCGCAGGTGCTTGTTGTGCCGGGGCTCCTGGCGGGTCTTCGCGTCGTTGAGCCGGCGACGCAGGTCGTCGCGGACGTCGTTGAGCGCGGCGTGCAGATCCTCCTCCGCGGAGGTGGTGACGATCTTCTGCCGGCCAGCGATCCAGCACTCGAGGGTGACCTTCTGGCCACGCGCTTCGCGATCCTTGACCGACACCTCCAGCTCGGTGGCGTCGGCGTGGAAACCGGCCAACCGGGCGTCGAGGGTGGCGAACTGCTCGGCGATCCAGTTGCGGTCGCCCTGCGAGAACCCGGCGCCCACCCGCAGGCACTCGGCGACGGTGGCCGGGTTCGCCGCGGCGCTCATCGCCGCGCCTCGGAAGCGATCGCAGAGCCGATTCTGGTGATCATCATGACGCTGACCTCTCGTCGACGTGGAGCTGTCGGTGGTGCGTTGATCAAGTGCTTACCCAATCTGGTCGGGCTCGGAAACCGCCGACGCGCAGCCGGGCGGGTCGGCCGTACCACATCGGGGCGTGATCAGGGCGTTTTCCACAGGTGGCTTCGTTGTCCACAGGTTCGAGGGTGGGCGCTGGCGATGCTCACGCGCAGCGCCGAGGCTCGGTGTCGAGTCGACTCGCGTTGGCAGGCCCCGATCCCCCTGGAGGGACGATGTTCGACACGTACGTAACAATTGTCGGCAATGTGCTGACTTCACCCGAGTGGCGGCGCACCACCCAGAGCAACACGTTGGTGGCCAACTTCAAGGTCGCCTCCACCGCCCGCCGACTCGACCGGGACAGCGGCCGGTGGGTCGACGGCAACTCGCTCCGCGTTCGCGTCAACTGCTGGCGCAAGCTCGCCGAAGGCGTGGCGGCCTCCGTGATGGTGGGCGATCCGGTGGTGGTCTGCGGTCGGCTCTACACCCGCGACTGGACCGACGACGCCGGCAACCACCGCACCCTCTACGAGCTGGAGGCGGTCGCCGTCGGCCACGACCTGTCCCGGGGTCGGGCCCGCTTCCTGCGTAACCGGCCGAGCATGACGACCAGCACCGTGGAGGACGCGGAGGCCGAGAGCCGGGTGCACGGCGAGCCCACCGAGCCGGTGCCAGCGGGGGCCGAGCCCGTGCTGCCCGACGACCGGCCGCTGGACGACGACTTCGAGCTGCCCGACTACGGCGCACTGCGCACCAGCCCGTTCATCGAGGATCCGGTTGGCGACGCTGTCTCCCCGGCCGGCGGGGTTCCCCTTGCCGGCGGAGTCTCCACGGCTGGCGGAGCATCCCGGGCCAGCGGCGTTTCCCCGGCGGGCGGGCAGCTCGGGCAGGCCAGCGTCCCGGCGGATCTCGACGACGAGTTGGCGCTCCCGCCCGAGGCGACCGACGACAGCGCTGACCGCGACCTGGACGACGAGTTGGGGCCCGTGCCGGACGAGGGGCAGCCGGAGCCGACGCAGTCCGGTCGGGGACGGCGTGGTCGAGGACGGGTCCCGCAGCCAGCCTGACCAATCGCCACGGCGGTCGTGCCGGTTTGGCGAGCGTGCCCCTTCGGCGAGCGTGCCGGTTTGGCAAGCGTGCCCTTTCGGCGAGCGTGCCGGTTTGGCAAGCGTGCCCTTTCGGCGAGCGTGCCGGCCTGGCGAGCGTGCCGGCCTGGCGAGCGTGCCGGCCTGGCGAGCGTGCCGGCCTGGCGAGCGCGCCCGGCTTGGTGGTCGTGCCGGTTTGGTGGTCGTGCCGGTTTGGCGGTCGCGCATCGGGCGGCGGCCGAGCGGTACGAGGCCCTGTGCTGGTCGTCGGTGCTGCGGCGGCACAGCACACGTGGCCTGGCACGACGGGGGCGGGGTGGCGTCGCGACAGGCGTCGTCACCCCGCGTGCCAGCAGCGGCGGAGTTGAGAGAGAGTGGTGGCTGCGGCCTTGCACGAGGCCCCGACTGCCGGAGCCCGTGATCGGGCGGGTTCCCGGGATGCTCGTCTAGGCTGGCCGGCCGGAGGTGGTGCGGGTGCGACGGACAGCGCCGGTGGCGAACGCGGTGGGCTTGCTGGCCGGGTACGCGCTGGACCGGCTGCTCGGTGATCCGCGCCGGTGGCACCCGGTGGCTGGCTTCGGGCAGGCCGCTGGTGCGTTGGAGCGCCGCCTCTACCGCCCGGACCGGACGGCGGGAGCGACGTTCACCGCGCTGGCCGTGGGCGGGCCGGTGCTGCTCGGGGCGGTCGCCGCAGCGGCCACCCGGCATCGGCCGGTGACCCGGGCGGCACTGGTGGCCGCCGGCACGTGGGCCGTGCTGGGCGGCCGTACGCTGCGCCACGAAGCCACAGTCATGGGCCGGACGCTGCGTGCCGGTGACCTACCCGCTGCCCGCCGACGCCTCGGCCACCTCTGCGGGCGGGACCCGTCGACGTTGGGTGAGCTGGAGTTGGCCCGCGCCACCGTCGAGTCGGTCGCCGAGAACACCTCCGACGCGGTCGTCGCCCCGCTGGTCTGGGGCGCGATAGCGGGCCTGCCCGGCCTGCTGGGCTACCGGGCGGCGAACACCCTGGACGCGATGGTCGGGCACCGGTCGGCGCGGTACGCCCGGTTCGGCACGCCGGCCGCGCGGCTGGACGACCTGCTCAACCTGGTGCCGTCCAGGGTGACCGGGCTGCTCACCATCGCCGTCGCGCCGGTCGCCAACGGGGATCGGCACCGGGCCTGGCGGGTGTGGCGGCGTGACCGCAACGACCATCCGAGCCCCAACGCCGGCCAGTGCGAGGCGGCGATGGCCGGCGCGCTCGGCGTCCGCCTCGGCGGCCGCAACGTCTACCACGGGCGCTCCGAGGTGCGGCCGTTCCTCGGCGACGGCCCCCGCCCGGAGGCGCGGCACCTCAAGCGGGCCGCCCGGATCTCCGGCGCGGTCGGGTTGGCCGCGGTCGGGTTGGCCGCCGCCTACCCGGTGACCCTGGGTCGCATGGTCAGTGCCCTTGGCCGCCGTGGGCTCGGTGTCGTGCGGAGCAGTGGGCTCGGGCTCGGTGCGGCTGCATGGGTGCGGCGGGGGGGGTGGGCGGTGAGCGGCGGGTTACTGGTCGCCGGCACGACCTCAGACGCCGGCAAGAGCGTGCTCACCGCTGGCATCTGCCGCTGGCTGTACCGACAGGGCGTGAAGGTGGCGCCCTACAAGGCGCAGAACATGTCGAACAACTCGGCGGTGGTCGTCGGGCCGGACGGGCGTGGTGGCGAGATCGGGCGGGCCCAGGCCATGCAGGCCGCTGCCTGCGGGCTCGCACCCGACCTGCGGTTCAATCCGGTGCTCCTCAAGCCGGGCAGTGACCTGGCCAGTCAGGTGGTCCTGCTCGGCGAAGCGGTCGACACGATCACCGCGGGCACGTTCCGGCACCTGCGGCCTCGGCTCGCCGAGACCGCGTACGGGGCGCTCGCCGAGCTGCGCGACACGTACGACGTGGTGATCTGCGAGGGCGCCGGCAGCCCCGCCGAGATCAACCTGCGGGCCGGCGACTACGTCAACATGGGGCTGGCCCGGCACGCCAACCTGCCCACCATCGTGGTCGGCGACATCGATCGGGGCGGCGTCTTCGCCTCGATGTTCGGCACCGTGGCACTGCTCGACCCGGCCGACCAGGCACTGGTCGCCGGGTTCGTGATCAACAAGTTCCGGGGTGACCTCGGGTTGCTCCAGCCGGGGCTGGACATGCTGCGTCACGTCACGGGTCGCCCCACGTACGGGGTGGTGCCCTGGGCACTGGACCTGTGGCTCGACGCGGAGGACTCCCTCGCCTACGGCCGGGTGCTCGGCCGCCCCGCCGCCCCGCGCGGCACCGAGTGGTTGGACGTGGCTGTCGTCCGCCTACCCCGGATCAGCAACGCCACAGATGTGGAGGCGCTGGCCACCGAGCCGGGCGTTCGCGTACGCCTCACCGTCGAACCGGCCGAGTTGGCAGCCGCCGACCTGGTCGTCCTGCCCGGCTCCAAGTCCACAGTCGCCGACCTCGCCTGGCTGCGCGAGACGGGCCTCGCCGACGCGGTGGCCACCCACGCGGCTGCCGGTAAGCCACTGCTCGGCCTCTGCGGCGGTTTCCAGATGCTGGGCCGCGCCATCCACGACACGGTGGAGAGCCGGCGCGGCAGCGTGCCGGGGCTCGGCCTGCTGCCCATCGAGATCACCTTCGATCCCCGCAAGACCGTCCGGCAGTCGGTGGGCACCGCACCCGGCGGCGTCGCGGTGCGCGGCTACGAGATCCACCACGGGTACGTCTCGCGGACCGACCCCGGTCTGAGCCCACTGTTGACCGGCGGCGACGGTGTCGGCGAGGGAGCCGTGCGCGGCGCGGTGTACGGCACGCACTGGCACGGGGCGTTCGAGTCGGACGGGTTCCGCCGGTGGTTCCTGACCGAGGCGGCTCGTCTGGCCGGCCGTACCGGGTTCCGGGTCGCGCCGACGACCAGCTTCGCCGCCGCTCGGGAGCGTTCCCTCGACCTGCTCGGTGACCTGGTTGAGGAGCACCTGGACACCGACGCACTCTGGCGTCTCATCGAAGCCGGCCCACCCGCGGGCCTGCCCTTCATCCCTCCCGGCCCCCCACCGTCCTGACCGCCGGCCGTCCAATCCGGAGTGTGGGGGTGGGCTGTTAGGGGCGGATGTCGGCGGGGCGGTCGCTTGTGGGGAGGCCGGCTGCCAGCCAGGCGTCGACTCCGCCGATCATGTCGGTGGCTCGGCGTAGACCGAGGGTTTGCAGGCTGGCGGCGGCGAGGCTGGAGCTGTAGCCCTGCCGGCACACCAGCACGATCTCCCTGTCGTACCCGGTGGCTTCCGGGATCCGCCAGGCGCTGGCCGGATCGAGCCGCCACTCCAGCACGGTCCGGTCGATGACGACCGCGCCTGGCAGGTCGCCCTGTTCACGGCGTTGCAGGTCGGTACGGGTATCGACAAGCAGCGCGCCGCCGCGGACCGCCTCGACGGTCTGCTGCGGAGTCAGTCGGTGCAGCCCGGCGCGGGCCTGTTCGAGGAGGGCGTCGATGCCGGGGCTCATCACGTCTCGGAGCACCACCCGATCATGCCGATTCGGCGGCACGCCGGGCGGCGAACGGGCTGCCCGTCACCCGTCACCGCCCCAATTCCCTCGGACGTGACGGCGCCCGGCCGGGGTGGTCAGCCGGACGGGTCAGCGTGGCCCACGCTGACAGCCGCGGCCGGGTGATCAACTCGGTTTTGCTGATGTCGCGGTGTCCCGCTGACAGGGATAGCGCGACATCGATGATCTGGAGTCGATCACGACTGGACCGCGGTCGGCGGCATACTTTGGTCATGCCCGTGGCGGTCGTCGAGGCGTACGCCGAATTGGCTCGTCGGGTGCTCGCGGGCCCGGCGCGGTTGGGACGGACCCGGCTGGTGGCGGTCGACGGGCCCAGTGGCGCGGGTAAGAGCCGCTTTGCCGCGCACCTCGCGGATGCCCTGGCGGCGCTGCTCGACGGTGACCGGCCGCCGGTGGTGCACACCGACGACCTGCTCGACGGGTGGGACGACCAGCTCAGCTTCTGGGCACGCCTCGACGAGTGGGTGCTCACCCCGTTGCGGGAAGGGAGGCCCGGCTCCTACCGGCGCTACAGCTGGGTGCGGCGACGCTTCCTGGCCCGGCCGGTGCCGGTGCCGGTGACGCCGGTGCTGGTGGTGGAGGGGGTCAGCGCCGCCCGCGCGGTCGTCCGGCCGGAGTCGACTCTGGCGGTCTTCGTCACCGCGCCCGCGTCGTTGCGGCTGGCCCGCGCGGTCGCCCGGGACGGGCCGGAGATCCTGCCCGAGCTGCGTCGCTGGCACGCCGGAGAGCGGGCGCACTTCGCCGCCGACGACACGGCCGCCCGCGTGGATCTGCTGGTCGACGGTGCGCCCACACTGCCGTACGACGCGGACCGGTACTACGTGCGCGTCCGCTGAGCATGCGCGGGCAGTGGACGAGCGTCACCGGCTCCGGCACGATGCGTACAGGGAGCAACGCGAGCAAGCACGACGACGCGAGAACGACGACGCGAGCAGCACGACGCGACAGCGCTCAGGGCGCGCGGCGAACGGGGGACTCATCATGTCGGCATCGGACGCGCCCGCGCGGCGCCGGATCACGCTCACCGGCATCAGCTCGCGGGCCTGGGAGCATCCGGCCGACCGGGGTGCGCTCGTCGCGTTGCGGGAGCTGCGCGGTTTCGACGACGTGGTGCGGTCGTTCTTCGGGATGTGGAACGAGCGCGGGTTCCGGCTGTCCGTGCTGGCCTCCGGCATCCGGGTCGACCACCGGCAGTATCCGGCGGTGTGGCAGCGCTACACCGAGGCCGGGGCCGCCCTCGACGTGGCCGACCTGCCCGAGCTGTACGTGACCCAGTCGCCGTGGCTGGGCGCCGAGGCGGTCGGGCTGGAGCGGCCGTTCATCGTGCTGAACTCGGCCTGCGTGCAGCAACTCGACGAGGACGAGCTGCGCTGCCTGCTCGGCCACGAGTTGGGGCACGTGGGCAGTGGGCACGCGGTCTACAAGACGATGCTCATGATCCTCACCCGGTGGGCGGCCAACCTGAGCTGGTTGCCGGTGGGCGCGATCGCGCTGCGGGCCATCATCGCGGCGATGCTGGAGTGGTGGCGCAAGGCGGAGCTGTCCGCCGACCGGGCCGGTCTGCTCGCCGGGCAGGATCCGGCCGCCGCGTTGCGGCTGCTGATGAAGCTGGCCGGCGGCGGTGACCTGTCCCAGGTCGACACGACGGCGTTCCTGGAGCAGGCCGCCGAGTACGCCGGCGGCGGCGACCTGCGCGACAGCCTGCACAAGATCCGGATGACGGCGTGGAGCACCCACCCCACCCCGGTGGCGCGGGCGGCGCAACTGCGCCAGTGGGTCGACTCCGGGGCGTACGGGAGGGTGCTGGCCGGGGACTATCCGCGCCGGGACGAGGACAGCTCGACAAGCATCTCGGAGGAGATCAGGGCGGCTGCCGACTCGTACCGGGAGGAGTTCGGCCGCTCCACGGACCCGCTTGTCGGGTTGCTGCGCCGCCTCGGCGACGGCGCGAACGACGTCGGCGAGTGGGTCGGCGGCACCGCCGGCCGGGCCCGTTCCTGGATGGATGCCGCCACCGAGGCCGCCGGCCGGGCACAGCGTGCCGGTCGGTCCGCCCCCGGCGCGCGGGCGGGCTCCGGCCCGGCGGGAGACGGTGACGGTACGGGCTCGGCCGGCACGCCTCGGTAAGGTCGGCATACGATGCCGGTCATGACCTCACCGATCATGTCCGAGTCCGAGGTGCGGGCCGCAGTCGAGCGGGAGATGCCCGGTGTCCGCGCCGACCTGGAACGCCTCGTCCGCATCCCCGGCATCGCCTTCGATGGCTTCGACCACTCGCACGTGGAACGCTCCGCCGAGGCGGTCGCCGAGTTGCTGCGCGGGTGTGGCCTGGACGTCGACATCGTGCGTTCCGGCGGCCAGCCAGCGGTGATCGGCCGTCGGGCGGCCCCGCCCGGTGCGCCCACAGTGCTGCTCTACGCCCACCACGACGTCCAGCCGGTCGGCGACCTCTCGCTCTGGGAGTCCGATCCGTTCGAGCCGGTGGAACGCGACGGTCGGCTCTACGCCCGAGGTGCCGCCGACGACAAGGCCGGCATCATGGCGCACGTCGCGGCGCTGCGGGCGTACGGGGACGCGCTGCCGGTGGGCGTGGTGCTCTTCATCGAGGGCGAGGAGGAGTACGGCTCCGACTCGCTGGAGCAACTGCTGATCGAGCACCGCGACGAGATCACCTCGGACGTCATCGTGATCGCCGACTCCGGCAACTGGGACATCGGCGTACCGGCGTTGACCACCTCGCTGCGTGGCATCGTCAACTGTTTCGTCGAGGTGCGCACGCTGGACCACGCGGTGCACAGCGGCATGTTCGGTGGCGCCGTGCCGGACGCGCTCACCGCGCTGGTCCGACTGTTGGCGACCCTGCACGACGACGCCGGCGACGTGGCGGTGGACGGGCTGGTCGGCCGGGAGGGCGCCACCGTCGACTACCCGGAGGACCGGGTCCGCGCCGAGGCCGGGCTGGCCGACGGCGTGCGGTTCATCGGCACCGGCCGGATCACCGACCGGCTCTGGACCAAGCCGGCGCTGGCGGTCCTCGGCATCGACGCCCCGGCCACCGGTGAGGCGCCGAACGCGCTGGTTCCGGCCGCGAAGGCGAAGCTCAGCATCCGGCTCGCCCCGGGCGACGACCCCAAGCGGGCGTACGCGGCGGTGCGCGCACACCTGGAGCAGCACGCGCCGTGGGGCGCCCAGGTGACGGTCAGCTTCGAACACGACGGCTACCCGTGCGTGATCGACGCGTCCGGGCCGATGTTCGACGCCGCCCGCTCGGCCTTCCGGGCCGCCTGGGACGGCACCGACCCGGTGGACATCGGCGTCGGCGGCTCGATTCCGTTCATCGCCACCTTCCAGGAGATGTTCCCGAAGGCGGCGATCCTGGTGACCGGGGTGGAGGATCCGCACGCCCGCGCCCACGGCCCGAACGAGAGTCTGCACCTGGGAGAGTTCGCCAGGGTCTGCCTCGCCGAGGCGCTGCTGCTGAGCAAGGTGGCCGCGGCGGGGCGCTGAGGAATCTCGCCGGCGATTTCGGGCCTGATCTGGGACTTTACGGCGTGTCGGATCGCTCGTTGTTATAGCCTTTCGAACATGAGTACGAACGAGGTGATGGCCCGGTTGGGGGCCGCTGTCAGCGCACTGGGAGATGTCGACGTCTCCGCGTGGTCCGACGACACGCTCAACGAGCAGCTCGGTGAGCTCTCCGCCGCTCTGGTCGCCCTCGACTCGGTGCTCTCCCGGGTCGCCGGCGAGGTCCGTGCCCGGGGGATGCGCATCGAGGAGCCCGTCTCCGCCTAGGACACAGGCCCTGATCCGTCGTCCGCGTGTGCGGGCGGCACCCTGCCGACACCGCCCGGGCACGGCAATGCCCGGGCGGTGTCGGAGGGGACTGGCAGGATGGGCGACGTGCGGTTCCTCGACCTGGCAGCCACGTCCGCGGCCGTCGGCGCCACCAGCGGCCGACGGGCCAAGGTGGAGCTGCTCGCTGACGCGCTGCGTCGGCTCGATCCGACAGAGGTCGAGCCCGGCGCCGGCTACCTCGCCGGTGAGCTGCGCCAACGGCAGACCGGGGTGGGCTATGCGAGCCTTCGCGACCTGCCGCCACCGGCCGCCGAGCCGACGCTGACCGTGGCCGCCGTCGACGCGGCCATCGCGCAGATCGCCGCGGTGCACGGCACGGGCTCGCAGACTCGGCGTCGGGCGTTGCTCGGCGCCCTCTACGCGGCGGCGACCGCCGACGAGCAGCGTCTGCTCACCGGTCTGTTCAGCGGCGAGTTACGGCAGGGCGCGCAGGCGGGGCTGCTCGCCGACGCGGTGGCGCGGGCCGCCGACGTGCCGGTGGCGACGGTCCGGCGGGCGCTGTTGCTCGCCGGTGACCTGCGCGCCGTGGCGGTCGCCGCGCTGGCCGGCGGAGCGGCCGAGTTGGCCGGGTTCGGTCTCCAGGTCGGCCGGCCGCTGGCGCCGATGCTCGCGCAGAGCGCACCCTCGGTCGACGAGGCACTCGCCGCGACGGGCACACCGGCGGTGGTCGACGTGAAACTCGACGGCATCCGCATCCAGGTGCACCGCTCCGGCGCCGACATCGCCGTCTTCACGCGCAGCCTCGACGAGATCACCGGGCGGGTGCCCGAGGTGGTCGCCGCGGTCCGGGCCCTGCCGGGCCGCGAGCTGGTGCTCGACGGTGAGGCGATCGGTCTCGACGAGACGGGGCGTCCGCTGCCGTTCCAGCAGACGTCGAGCCGGGCCGCCCGACGCACCACCCCGAGCAGCACCGGGCCCACACCTGTCGCCCCGGCGGTGCTCGCGGCGGCCGCCAGCACGGGCGCGACGGTGCTCACTCCGTATTTTTTCGACCTGCTGCACCTCGACGGCCAGGATCTGATCGACCTGCCCGGTCGGGAGCGGTGGGCCGCCCTGGCCGGTGCGGTGGACGCGTCGCTGCTGGTCGGGCGCATGGAGGTCGACGGCCCAGAGCAGGCCGCCACCGCGTTCGCCGCCGCGCTCGACGCGGGGCAGGAGGGCGTGGTGGTCAAGGCACCGGACGCCCCCTACGACGCCGGCCGGCGCGGTGCCGCCTGGGTCAAGGTCAAGCCCCGGCACACCCTCGACCTGGTGGTGCTCGCCGTCGAGTGGGGCAGTGGCCGGCGCAAGGGCTGGCTGTCCAACCTGCACCTGGGTGCGCGCGACCTGCGGACGGGCGGCTTCGTCATGCTCGGCAAGACGTTCAAGGGGCTCACCGACGAGTTGCTGCGCTGGCAGACCGAGCGGTTCCTCGACCTCGCAGTGGAGCGCGGCGACTGGGTGGTGCGGGTCCGCCCCGAGCAGGTGGTCGAGATCGCCTTCGACGGGGTGCAGACCAGCTCGCGTTATCCCGGGGGGATGGCGCTGCGGTTCGCCCGGGTGGTGCGTTATCGCGACGACAAGTCCGCCGCCGAGGCGGACACCATCGACGCGGTCCGCGCCGTCCACGCCGGCCGGGTCACCGGCTGACGGCTGGTTCACCGGCTGGCGGCGGGGCCAGCCCTGGTCACCTGCCGGACAACGACCGCGCGTAGTTGACCTGGTTGTTGACGTGCTGCACCTGGCCCTGGTCGCTGACCGGGATCCGGGCCACGTACTGCTGGTGGCCGTTAGTGACAGTGACCTGCACGGTGCCGTGGTGCCGGGTCTCCTTGACCAGCAGGAAGAGCAGGCTGAAGAAGGCCAGGCAGAAGAAGCCGACGATCGCGCAGACCAGCGCCCAGGTCGCCACCTTCTCCTCGCGTTGCCAGTAGTCGGCCACGTGCCAGGTGGCACCGGCCAGCGGCAGCACCCCGGCGGGTGTGCGGATGACCGGCGGGCACACCGCGATCTCGGCGATCTGCACCGCGGCCACCTCCGGCCCGGCGAAACCGCCCGGTGCCGGGTGCGCCGACACCGGTGGGTACGGCCCGGACACCGGCCACGCCCCGCCGGGCGGCGTCGAGTGCTGCGCGGGCGGGCCGGAGAGCGGCGGCGCCGAGAACGAGGACGGTGGCGTCGAGGACGGCGGTGCCGGTGGCGCCGAGAAGGGCGGTGCCGGCGGCGCAGAGAACGATGCCGGTTGCGCCGGGAACGGCGGTGCTGGCTGCGCCGGGAACGGCGGTGCCGGAGGGGCGGGGAACGGCGGTGCTGTTGACGCCGGGAACGGCGGTGCTGGTTGCGCCGGGAACGGCGGTGCCGGAGGCGGTGTGGCCTGCGGCGGCGCGCTCGGGAAGGGCGCCGTCGGCGGGGTGACCGGCAGCGCACCGGTGGCGGAGGTGGCGCTCCACGGGTCGATCGGCGGTTGCGGCTGGGTCGGCGGCTCGGGCGGCGAGGCCGTGGGATCCGAACTCACCGAGACCTCCAACGCGGGATCGTCACGTGGCGCAGGCTACCGGCTGCCCTGTCGTCCCGCACGCCCCCGGGAGTCTGTGTGGGACGCCCCCCCCGGTCAGGCGGACGCGCTCGGTGTCGGCTCGGCCGCCCGGTCCAGCGGAGCCGGGGTGACGCCGATCCCGGCGGCGCGGCGGGCCTCCCGGCGCGCCACCCAGCCGTAGCCGAACAGGGCCATCACCGCGAAGAGCCACCACTGCACGACGTAGCCGAAGTTCTGCCAGTTGTTGGCGTGCCCGACGGGCACCGCCTTGAACACCGGGTCGGCCGCCGGGGTCTGCTCGTCGAGCAGCAGGTAGGCGCCGTAGACCGGGTAGGGCAGCTCGCCGGCCAGCCGCGAGACACCGATCCGCCGGATCTCCAGCCGCCCGTCGCGCCGGGCCACCGCGCCGGCACCACTCTCGGTCTCGTGCACCCGACCGACCACCGTCACGTCGCCGGTCGGCACGGCGGGCACCGACGGCTGGGCGGTCGCCCCACCCGGTGCCGGCGGGATCCAGCCCCGGTCCACCAGCAGCGCCGTGCCGTCCGCGAGCACCAGCGGGGTGAGCACCTCGAAGCCGACCCGGCTGTCCACCGTCCGGCCACGGACCAGCACCGTGTTCGTCGGGTCGTACCGGCCGGTGACGGTGACCCGGGTCCAGACCCTGTCCTCGGCGGGGGCGGGGCCGACGGTTCCCGCGCCGCCGGTGGGGGCGCGCAGCGCGTCGCCCAGTGGCGTCGGGGTCATCCGCTGACCCGCGTCGATCCGCTCGTTGACCTCGGTACGACCCCGGTAGCGGTCCAGCTGCCAGTTGCCGAGGAACACCATGACGGCGGCGGCGACCAGGGTCAGCGCGAGAGCGCCCAGCCAGCGTGGGCTCAGCAGGAACCGGTACACAGCACGAGGCTACTCGTATGACCGGCGCCACTGACCTGGACCGGGGCGGGAACGGGCCCCGGAGTGTGCCGCCGGCCCCGGTTGGCGGTGCTCGCGCCTCCAGCCGGGCGGGTATCGTCACGCCGACGGATCGGCCCCGGCCGTCCCCGTCGCGTACCCGCCGCCGCTCGCGAGGAGCCGATGATGACCGTCGTGCCGCGCCTGGTGCTCAGCGCGCCGTCCTCCGGGCACGGGAAGAACGCGCTGGCGATCGGGCTGCTCGCCGCCCTGGCCGAGCGCGGGGTCGACGTCGCCGGGTTCAAGCTCGGGCCGGACCACGTCGACGCCGCCTACCTCGGCCTCGCCTCCGGTCGGCCGGGCCGGGTGATCGATCCCCGGCTGGTCGGCACCGACCGGCTCGCCCCGCTGGTGGCGCACGGCGCGGCCGGTGCCGGGCTCGCCGTGGTGCAGGGCAGCATGGGGCTGTACGACTCGGTCGGTGGCCGCCCCGAGCAGGAGTCCACGGCTGCCGCCGCAGCCGCGCTGCGCAGCCCGGTGGTGCTCGTCGTCGACGTGGCCGCGATGGGGCAGTCGGTGGCGGCCCTGGTGCACGGTTTCCGCTCGTACGACGAGCAGTTGTGGCTTGGCGGGGTGATCCTCAACCGGGTGGCGTCCTCGCGGCACGAGGGCATGCTGCGCGAGGCGTTGGACGACGTGGGCGTGCCGGTCTACGGCGCGCTGCGTCGGCAGGACCTGCCGGCGGTGCTGCCGTCGCGGCGGCACGGGGTGGCGCCGGTGGTCGACGGGTCCGCCGACGCCGTCCGGGCGGTTCGTCGGCTGGGCGAGGCTGTCGCCGCGACAGTGGATCTGGAACGGCTCCTCGGGTTGGCCCGTTCGGCCCCGGCGCTGCCGGCACCGGCCTGGTCCGCCGAGGAGGCCCTCGGCGGGTTCACCGCCCCGGCGGAGCGCCCGCTGGTGGCGTTGGCCGGGGGGCCGGGCGGCAGTTTCAGTCACGCGGAGACCGCCGAGCTGCTGCGGGCCGCCGGTGCCGAGGTCGTCACCGTCGATCCGCTGCTCGACGAGGCGCTGCCGGTGGGCACCCGCGCGCTTGTCGTCGGCGGCGCGTTGCCCGAGGCGTACGCCGAGCAGTTGTCGGCCAACCGACGGCTCTGCATCGCGGTGGCCGAGTTGGCGCGGACCGGGCGTCCGGTGATCGCCGAGGGCACCGGGTTGCTCTGGCTGGCCCGCGAGCTGGACGGCCTGCCGATGTGCGGGATCCTCGACGCGGTAGGCGTCAGCAGGGACGGCCTGGTGGCCGGCTACCGGGAGGCGACCGCCCAGACCGACAGCGTCGTGGCCGCCAGCGGCACGGTGCTGGTGGGGCACAAGGCGCACCGTGCGGTGCTCACCCCCCGCGCCGGCCAGCGCCCGGCGTGGAGCTGGGAGGGTGGCACGCCGGAGGGGTTCGTCTGGCGCAACGTGCACGCCTCGCAGCTCACCCTGCACTGGGCCGGTCATCCGGTCACGGCCGCCCGGCTGGTCGCCGCGGCGGCGGCCGACCCGACGGCCGAGGTGGTGACCGCGCAGCCCGGCGGCGTGCCGGCGTGACCGCTCGGCTGGCGGTGCGCCACCGGCGTCGGGTCAGCCGACTATCGCGTCCGACGGTGGGGTGAACTGGCGGGTCGGTGTGCCCTTCAGGCCGTCGCGGAGGGTCTCCGCGACCGCCTTGATCGGGATCTGGGACTGCCCGTCACCGACGGCGTTGAACGGGTTGTCCGGGTCGGAGATGAAGCTCGCCGCGGCCAGCTCCGGGGTGTAGCCGACGAACCAGGCGGACCGGGTGCTGTCGGTGGTACCGGTCTTGCCGGCCACCGGGCGTCCGACGGTGCCCCGCACGCTGTCGGCGGTGGACCAGCCGCCGCAGCTGCCGCGCGCCGGGGTGTCCCCGGTCGGGCAGCGGGCGGCGTCGGTGGCGGCCCGGGCGGCGTCCGCGCTGACCACCTGCCGGCAGCGGGGCTTGGCCACCTCACGGTGCAGGCCGCCCGGTGTGGCGTACGTGGCGGGTGTGCCGTCCCGGTTCATGATCGCCTGCACCGGGATCGCCTCGCAGTAGCGGCCGTCGGCCGCGATGGCGGCGTAGGCGTTCGCCATCTCCAGCGGGGTGGCGTCGGAGACGCCGAGCGTGAACGCGCCCCACTTCTTGGCCTTGGTCGGGGACGCCTGTTCCCGGTCGACGTCGGTGCGCCACCGCAGCCCGAGCTGTTCGGCAAGTCGGACCGCCCGGTCCGCGCCGACCTTCTCCTCCAGCCACACGAAGTACGTGTTGACGGATTTGCCGAAGCCGGACCACATTGTCTGTTGCCCGGTCATGGCGCCGCTGGCGTTGGACGGCGCCCAACCGTCGTAGACGGCCGACCGGTAGCGGTACGGGGCGTTGAACGAGGTGGAGAGCGTCATCCCCGAGTCCAACGCGGCAAGCATCGGGAACATCTTGAACGTCGACCCGGCCTGGTAGCCCGCCAGGCTGCCGCCGCCGAGCAGCGGCGCAACGGTGTTCGGGTAGTTGGCCTTCACCTTCGGCCCGGCCTCGGGATTGGAACTCTGCGGGTTCTCGCTCAGGTCCAGCGAGTACGTCCGGTTCACCGCCATCGCCTTCACCCGGCCGGTGCCCGGCTCGGAGACCACGATCCCGTTGGCGAACGGGCTGCCGGTGGCCTCCTTGCTGCCGACGTTCTTCTCCGCCGCCGCCTGGATCTTCGGGTCGAGGCTGAGCACGATCCGGTAGCCGCCCCGGCGCAGCTTGTCCATCCGTTCCAGCGGGTCCGCGCCGAAGGCGGGCTGCGCACTCCACCAGTTCTTCAGGTAGTCGCAGGCGAAGCCCCAGCCGTTGTACTTCTCCGCGACCGCGACACAGTCGTGCGGCGGGTTCGTGAGCTTCAGCCGGATCGGCTCGGCCTTGGCGGCGGCGGCCGAGTCGGGGGAGAGGTAGCCGAGCTGGCTCATCCGGTCCAGCACGTAGTCACGCCGGCCGGTGGCCTCCTTCTGGTCGGAGTCGGCCGGGTCGTACTCCGAGGGCGACTTGACCAGCCCGGCGAGGGTGGCGGCCTCGACCGGGGTGAGGTCCTTCGGGGTCTTGGAGAAGAAGATCTCGCTGGCCGCGTAGATGCCGTACGCCCGGTGCCCGAAGTACGCCGAGTTCAGGTAGCGCTCCAGGATCTGCTCCTTGCTCAGCTCCTTCTCCAGGTCCAGCGCCATCCGCATCTCCTTGACCTTGCGCAGGCTGGTCTGCTGGGTGGCCTCCTGGACCTCCTTGGGCGTTGTCGCGCTGTCCCGCAGGGCCATCCGGACGTACTGCATGGTCAGGGTCGACGCACCCTGGGAGCCGCCGGAGCGGGCGTTGGACACGAAGGCGCGGGCCACGCCCTTCGGGTCGACACCGTGGTGCTGGTAGAAGCGGGAGTCCTCGGCGGCGACGATCGCCTGCTGGATGTTCGGCGACATGTCCGACAGCTTGGTGTACTGCCGGTACTCCTCGTAGAACATGGTCAGCACGGTTTTGCCGTCCGGGCCGTAGACGTAGGAGGTTTCGGCGGGCAGGGCGGTGGTCAGCACTCTGGTCTTCTGCTCCACGGCGTGCGCGGTGGCCTTCGCGCCGAGCCCGGTGAGGGCGACGAGCGGGTACGCGGCGGCGGCGATCACGATTCCGGCGATCAGTCCGGCGCGCAGGAGAGGGACGAGTCGACCAGCGGCAGCAAGGGGTCGGTTGCTCACATGGCCAAGTTATGACATTTCCGATTCGTACCTGAGAAGAACTCTTAAACCGGCCAGTGGTGACGCGGCTTACTCCGAGATCGACTGTCCCGCCGGCCGCCTTCCCGGCAGGATCGCGGACATGCCCGTGCCGATTGTTGCTTCCGAGCCCGACCTGGCGCACCACGGTGACGTCGAAGTCGGCGACGGGCTGATCGATCTCGCCGTGAACGTCCGGCAGGCACCGACTCCCGCCTGGTTGGCCAGCCCGATCGCCGCGACCCTGACCGACCTGGCCCGCTATCCGGACCCGGCACCGGCCCGGACGGCCGTCGCCGCCCGCCACCGCCGTCACCCGAACGAGGTGCTGCTCACCGCCGGGGCCGCCGAGGGCTTCGTGCTGATCGCCCAGGCGCTGCGCGGCGTGCGTCGGCCCGTGGTGGTGCACCCCCAGTTCACCGAGCCGGAGGCGGCGCTCCGGGCCGCCGGGCACCCGGTCGAGCGGGTGCTGCTGGACGCCGCCGACGATTTCCGACTCGACCCGTCCCGGGTGCCCGCCGACGCCGACCTGGTGATGATCGGCAACCCCACGAACCCGACCTCGGTGCTGCACCCCGCGCGGACGGTGGCCGCGCTGGCCCGCCCCGGCCGGGTCCTGGTTGTCGACGAGGCGTTCGCCGACACCACAATCCTCCCCGGGCACCCCGGCGAGCCAGAGTCGCTCGCCGAACGACGCGACCTGCCCGGTCTGCTCGTGCTGCGCAGCCTCACCAAGACGTGGGGCCTGGCCGGGCTCCGGATCGGCTACCTGCTGGGTGCCGCGGACCTGCTGACCCGGCTGGCCGCCGTACAGCCGCTCTGGGCCGTCTCCACCCCCGCGTTGGCCGCCGCGTCGGCCTGCGCCACCGACGTCGCGGTCCAGGCCGAGCGCGCCATCGCCGCCGACCTCGCCGCCGACCGCGACCACCTGGTCGCCCGCCTCGCCGACCTGCCAGGTGTACGCGTCGTCGGCCGTCCCGCCAGCGCGTTCGTCCTGCTGCACCTGCCGGGCGCGACAGCGATCCGGGCCGCCCTGCGCGAGCGCGGCTGGGCGGTGCGCCGGGGCGACACCTTCCCCGGCCTCGGCCCGGACTGGCTGCGGGTGGCGGTACGCGACAGCAACACCACAGACGCGTTCATCGACGTGCTGCGCGAGATCATGGAGGCATGATGCTGGAGACCACGATCGCGGCGATCGGCCCGGCCGACGAGGCGGCCATGGCCGCCGCCCGTGAGCTGCACGGCCGGCTGACCAAGCCGGCGGGCTCGCTCGGTGCGTTGGAGGAGCTGGCGGTACGCCTCGCCGGCCTCGCCGGGGCCTGCCCGCCACCGCTGCCCGAGCCGGCCGCCGTGGCGATCTTCGCGGGCGACCACGGGGTGCACGCCCAGGGGGTGAGCCCCTGGCCGCAGGAGGTCACCGCGCAGATGATCGGCAACTTCCTGGCCGGCGGCGCGGTGGTCAACGCGTTCGCCCGGCAGGCCGGCGCGTCTGTCACAGTTGTCGACGTCGGGGTGGCCACCCCGCTGCCCGCCACCGACCCGGCGGTCCTCGACCCGGCGGTGCCCGCCGCCGCCGTGCTCGACCCGGCTGGGTCCGGCTCGGCTGGGTCCGCCCCGGCTGGGTCCGGCTCGACTGCGTCCGGCTCGGGTGGGTCTGGTCCGACTGGATCCGCCCCGGCTGGGTCCGGTTCGGCCGTGCTCGACCCGGCGGTGCCCCGGCTGGTTGCCGCGTCGGTCCGCCGGGGCACCCGCGACTTCACGGTGACCGCCGCGCTGACCCGGGACGAGGCGCTGGCGGCGGTGCAGACCGGCATCCGGATCGCCGACGAGCTGATCGACGCCGGGGCCGGCATCCTGCTCACCGGTGACATGGGCATCGGCAACACCACCCCGGCCGCCACGCTGATCGCCGCCTTCACCGGCGCCGACCCGCTCGACGCCACCGGTCGGGGCACCGGCATCGACGACCCGACCTACGCGCACAAGGTCGCCGTGGTGCGCGCCGCGCTGACCCGGCACACACCCGACCCGGCCGACCCGCTGGGGGTGCTTGCCGCCGTCGGTGGCCTGGAGCACGCCGCACTGGCCGGGCTGATCCTGGGTGCCGCGGCCCGCCGCACGCCGGTGCTGCTGGACGGCGTGATCGCGGTGTCGGCGGCGCTTGCCGCAGCGGCGTTCGCCCCGGACTCGGTCCGCGCCATGGTCGCCGGGCACCGTTCGGCCGAGCCGGGTGCCACTGTGGCACTGCGGCACCTCGGCCTCGACCCGCTCATCGACCTGGGGCTGCGCCTCGGCGAGGGCACCGGTGCGCTGTTGGCGTTGCCCGTGGTCACCGGCGCGGTGCGGGTGCTGCACGAGGTGGCCACGTTCGATGCCGCCGGGGTGGCCGAGAAGTGACAACGCGCGACGAGCGATCCCTCCGCCTCGGAGGTGTGGCGTGACCTCCAATCCGTACCCCCTCGGTTTGCGGCTGCACGGGCGGCGGGTGGTCGTGGTGGGCGGCGGCGCGGTCGCCACCCGCCGGGTGCCCGCGCTGCTGGACGCCGGCGCGGACGTCCTGCTGGTGGCACCGGAGCTGACCCCGGCGCTGCGCGCCCAGGTCGACGCGGGTCGGCTGCACTGGGTGCCGCGCCGGTTCGCCGTCGAGGACCTGGACGGCGCCTGGCTGGTCCACGTGGCGATCGACGACCCCATGGCGGCGGCCTCGGTGAGCGCCCTCGCCGCCGAGCGGCGGATCTTCTGCGTCCGGGCCGACGACCGGACGGCCGCCACCGCCTGGACGCCGGCGGTGACCCGACACGGCCCGGTCACCGTGGCGGTGTTCGGTGGCGGCGACCCCCGCCGGGCGATGACCGTCCGCGACGCGATCCGCGACCTCCTCGCGGTCCGCCTGGCACCGGAGAGGAGCGCCCCCACGCAGAGCGGGTCCGATGCTCCGACCGGCGCGACCGCGATGACCGCCGGGGCCGCCGGTGCGGCCGGGTCCGCCGGTGCGGCCGGGTCCGCCGGTGCGGCCGGGTCCGCCGGTGCGGCCGGGTCCGCCGGGGCAGCCGGTGCGGCCGGGGCGGCCGGTGCGGCCGGTGCGGGCGGAGGGCGGCAGGCCGGGCGGGTGGCGCTGGTCGGGGCGGGGCCGGGCGACCCGGAGCTGATCACCGTGAAGGGTTGGCGGCTGCTCACCGAGGCGGACGTGGTGGTCGCCGACCGGCTGGTGCCCGGCCTGCTCCTCGACGAGCTGCGCCCGGACGTCGAGCTGGTGGACGCCTCGAAGATTCCCTACGGGCCGTCCCGGGCCCAGGAGGAGATCAACCAGATCCTGGTCGATCGTGCCCTGGCCGGCGCGTTCGTGGTGCGGCTCAAGGGCGGCGACCCGTACGTCTTCGGGCGGGGCGGCGAGGAGCTGCTGGCCTGCGCGGCGGCCGGTGTGCCGGTGACCGTGGTGCCCGGGGTGACCAGTTCGATCGCCGCTCCCTCGGCGGCCGGGATTCCGGTCACCCACCGGGGGGTGGCGCACGAGTTCACAGTGGTCTCCGGGCACGTGGCGCCCGACTCACCGGCCTCGCTGGTGCGCTGGGACGCCCTGGCCGGCCTGCGCGGCACCCTGGTGATCCTGATGGGACTGAAGAACCTCGCCGCCATCAGCGAGACCCTGATCGCCCACGGTCGGCCGCCGCGGACGCCGGCCGCCGTGGTGCAGGAGGGCACGACGGGTGCCCAGCGGGTGCTGCGATCCACGCTCGGCGCGGTGGCCGCCGACGCGCTCGCCGCCGATGTGCGCCCGCCGGCTGTGGTGGTGGTGGGCGATGTGGTGGATGCACTCGGCGGCTGAGCGGCGGGGGACTTCGGCGCTACTCTCGCGAGGTGCTTGATCGACACGGCTTTCATGAAACCGGGGTGTCCGGGCGTCTGCGATAGCCCGACTTCCTGAAATCCGAGTCGATCAAGCACCGCTGGCCGCCCGGCTGCCGGCTGCCGGGCGGGCGGGGGTGTCGGTGGTTGTCGACAGAATGTCGGTCATGCTCACCGTGAAAGATCCGCACGAGACGTGGCGGACAGACCTGCTCACACCCGTCGCGCTGCGGTGCGCGGGCCCCGGCCTGACCACCACCTTCGAGGATCTTCCCTCGCGGTGGCGTGCCGCTCCGGTCCGGACCTTGAGGTGCACGGACGCGGACGGCTCCTGGGCCGTCCTGGTGACGGTGGTCCGTGGCTATCCCCAACAGTCTGGTGACTCGCCCGTCGGCAACGAGTTCGGCCGTGACCCGCACACCGCCTACGACCTGGGCTCACCCGGCGACCTGGTATACGAGGTGCAGGTGACCGAGGACGACGGGTTCGACGAGCACGAGCTGCTGGCGTTCCGGCTCTTCGGCGATCCGCAGGCGGCCGGGGCCGAGGTGCTGCGGTGGGCCGGGAAGAAGGCGGCGTACTCGGTCAGCCCGTCGGTCGAGCGGGCCGAGACGCGGCAGCGCCGGGCCCGTCGACAGTTCGACAACCGCCAGGCCAGTGCGGCATCGCCGCGGGTCCGGATCGACGTGGTGGCCGACGAGGCCGCCGCCGACCTCGACGCCATCGACAGGTCCGCGTTGTGCTGGCACTTCCCGCGCGGGAACACCGGCGCCTACCTGCGGTCGGCGGTGGTCGCACTTGTCGGCTACGGCGAGCAGCGGCCACACCTGCGGGGTCGGTGGCTCACCGCACGGGTCGAGGGCGAGGAGTTGGTCATCGACATGGACGACCTGATCCCGGCCAACCAGCGGCACCGTTGGGACAACGCCCGCTGGCTGTGGGACCGTCGGGCGGCGACCACCCCGGCGGGGCTTCGGTGGCAGGTCGACCGGGTCGAGCAGGCCGCCCCGGCTGTCGCGGCCGTCCGCCGTGGCGCGTTCGCCGAGGCGCTGACCAACGCGGGGGTCCAGACGGAGCCGGAGCTCGACGCGTTGCTGACCGGTGTGCCGTACCGGCTCTCCGACGCCGAACTCACAGCGACCTGGGTGGCGAGCCTTCACCGCGGTCTCGCCGACCTCGCGCCCTGGCGGCTGGACGCGGCGTACCGAGGGTGGCGGGACGGCCGACAGGCACTGGGGCTGCCGGTCCGGGACCCGATTGTCCTGTTCGGCCTCGGCGGCGTCGGCGCGGCCCGGAAACCGAAGCTCGCGCTCGACCACACCGGCGACGCCCCACTGCTGTGCCTCACCCACACCGGCAGCAGCGCGGTGCTGCCGTACGCGCACTGGACGGTGCCCGCCGACCTCGGCGCCCGCCTGGACGGGTGGCAACCGAGCCTGCCGTACCCGCACTGACCGACGGGGCCGGAGCGCAAGCGCTCCGGCCCCGTCACACGTGCGGTCGACTACTGCTTGAGCATGTTGTCCAGCAGCAGGGCACAGCGGATCAGACCGAGGTGGCTGTACGCCTGCGGGTGGTTGCCCAGGCCACGCTCGGCCAGCGGGTCGTACTGCTCGGGGAGCAGCCCGGTCGGGCCCGCGGTCAGCACCATCTGTGCGAACAGCTCCTCGGCGTCGGTGCGGCGGCCGGTGCGCAGGTACGCCTCGATCAGCCACGCCGTGCAGATGTGGAAGCCGCCCTCACGGCCGGGCAGGCCGTCGTCCCAGTGGTAGCGGTAGACGACCGGGCCGCTGCGCAGGTCGGCCTCGATGCGCAGGACCGTGGACAGGAAGCGCGGGTCGTCACCCGGGAGCAGGCCGGAGAGCCCGATCCAGAGTGACGAGGCGTCCATGTCCTCGTCTCCGTACGCGACGCTGTACGCCTCGACGTCGGAGTGCCAACCCTGCTCCAGCACGTTGGCGCCGATCCGGTCGCGCAGGTCCTTCCACTCCGGCCGGTCCTCGCCGCCGTGCTCGCGCATGACGTGCAGCGCCCGGTCGACAGTCATCCAGCACATCACCTTGGAGAAGACGTGGTGCCGTGGTGGCAGCCGCGCCTCCCAGATGCCGTGGTCGGGCTCGTGCCAGCGGCGGCGAACCGCCTCGACCATGTTCTCCAGGACCCGCCACTCGTCCTCACGAACCGAGCCGCGCGCGTCGGCGACGGCCGCGATCAGGTCGGCGATCGGGCCGAAGACGTCCAGTTGGAGTTGGTGGTTGGCGAGGTTGCCGACCCGGACCGGCCGGGAGCCGGCGTAGCCGGGCAGCGTGTCGATGACCGCCTCGGCGCCCAGCTCGTACCCGTCGATGGTGTAGAGCGGGTGCAGTCGCTCCGGGTGGCCGCCGGTGCGCTCGATGCAGCCGTCCACCCAGCGCAACAGCGCCTCGGCCTCCTCGACGGAGCCCAGGTCGACAAGTGCGCGAGCGGTCAGCGCGGCGTCGCGCAGCCAGCAGTAGCGGTAGTCCCAGTTGCGGACGCCGCCCAGCTCCTCGGGGAGCGAGGTGGTGGCCGCGGCCAGGATCGAGCCGGTTGCCTCGTGGCAGAGCCCGCGCAGGGTGAGGGCGCTGCGCGCGACAAGGTCACGGGCGGTGGACGGCAGCCGCAGCGAGGCCACCCAGTCCTTCCACGGCTGCTCGGCGGCGGCCTGCCGTTCGTGGATCGGCACCCGGTGGTGCTCCAGGCTGTGCGTGCCGAAGCGCAGCTCCAGCACGACCTGCCCACCGGCGGCGGAGAGGTCGACGATCGCCTTGGCGGTCTCGTACCCACCGTCGTTGCCGACCTCCCACTCCACGCCGGGGGCGTAGAGCGCGACCGGCTCGTTGGAACCGAGCACCAGCAGGCCGTCACCGAGTGGCTGCAACTGCACGGCAACCTGACCGAACTCGGGCCTCGGCGCGAACTCGATCCGCGCCTTGCCACTGCCGGTGAGCACCCGGACCAGTGTCGAGTCGCCGGTGATGACCGCGGGGCTGTCGGCGGGTGTGGTCTCCCGGACCGGCTTGTCCAGCCAGTCGGTGACGGTGAGCCCGGACCACCGGGTCTCCACTGTCATCGTGCCGGAGCGGTAGCGCTGGCCCAGCGGGATGCCGCCGCGTTCCGGGGCGACGCTGAAGTGACCGGCCGGACTGCCGCCCACCAGGTCGGCGAAGATCGCCGCCGAGTCCGGCTTGGGGTGGCAGAGCCAGCTCACCTTGGCCTCGGGGGTGAGCAGAGCGACGGTACGACCGTTGGCCAGCATGGAGTGCCGCTCGATCGGCACCGCCCGCTCGCCGAACAGCCAGTGCCGCCGGGTCTCCAGCAGCAGCGCCAACGCCCGCGCGGCCTCCAGCGGGTCACCCACCCGGTAGCTGGCCTTGGTGTCCCCGGGGCCGATCTTGATGCCGAGGTCGGGGCCGTGCAGGTGGCCGAACGCGTTCTCGTCGGTGATGTCGTCGCCGATGAACAGCACAGCGCTGGAGGCGAGCTGGGTCCGCAGTTGGTCGAGCGCGGTGCCCTTGTGGGTGGCCACGACGGAGAGCTCGATGACCTCCTTGCCCTGGGTCACAGTGACGCCGTCGAAGGTGGCCGGGCCGTTGCGGACCGCCTCGATGGCCGCGGCGGCCACCTGCGGGTCGACCCCACGGGTGTGCACCGCGACGCTTGCCGGCTTGCGTTCCAACCGGATGCCCGGGTGCTTGGCGGCGATCTCGCGCAGCGCGTTGCGCACCTGCTGGCGGACCGCGACCAGCTCGGGGGAGAGCCGCTCGACGAAGCCGATGTCGAACTCGGAGCCGTGGCTGCCGACGAGGTGAACCTCGCTGGGCAGCCGGGACAGCGCGGCCAGGTCGCGTAGCGCCCGGCCGGAGACGACTGCCACTGTTGTCTGCGGCAGCGCGGCGAGCGCGCGGACCGCGGCGACCGACTCGGGCAGCGGTACGGCTGTGCTCGGGTCCTCCACGATCGGCGCCAGTGTGCCGTCGTAGTCGCAGGCGACAAGGAGTTGGGGGACCCGGGCGATCCGGCCGATGGCGGAGCGCAGCTCGGGGTCCATCACCCCGGTGGCCGTGGCCGCTCCATCGTTGACGGTCGTGTTCACTCGGCCTCCGCCTCGGGAACTCCAAGCTCGGAGAGGAAAGACTTGGCCCAGTGGCCCACGTCGTGGGTACGCAGGTGACGTTGCATTGTCCGCATCCGGCGGCGTGCCTCGGTTTTCTCCACGTGCACTGCCCGGAGCAGGGCGTCCTTGACCGCGTCCGGGTCGTGCGGGTTACACAAAAAGGCCTGGCGCAGCTCCGTTGCGGCGCCGGCGAACTCACTGAGCACGAGCGCGCCACCCTGGTCGGCGCGCGACGCCACGTACTCCTTCGCGACCAGGTTCATGCCGTCTCGTAGCGGTGTCACCATCATCACGTCGGCAGCAACGTACATTGCCGCCAGTTCACTGCGACTGTACGACTGATGCAGGTAATGCACTGCCGGCACGCCGACCCTGCCGAATTCGCCATTAATCCGGCCAACCTCGCGCTCGACCTTGACCCGAAGTGCCTGGTAGTGCTCGACGCGCTCGCGGCTGGGCGTGGCCACCTGCACCATAACCGCGTCCGGAACTGTCAACTTTCCGTCAGCCAGCAACTCGCGGAAGGCCTTGAGGCGCAACTCGATGCCCTTGGTGTAGTCGAGCCGGTCCACGCCCAGGATGATCGTCTTCGGGTCGCCCAGCTCGGCGCGGATCTGCTTGGCCCGGGCCTGGATCGCCGGGTCGGCGGCCATCCGCTCCATCTCCTGGGTGTCGATCGAGATGGGGAAGGCGCCCGCCTTCACCTGCCGACCGTCGACCTGGATCATCTGCCCCTCGTAGCGCAGCCCGAGCAGGTGCCGGGCCAGCCGGACGAAGTTCTGCGCGGCCAGCCGCTGCTGGAAGCCGACCAGGTCGGCACCGAGCAGGCCGCGCAGGATCTCGGTGCGGAACGGCATCTGCATGAACAGCTCGATCGGCGGGAACGGGATGTGCAGGAAGAACCCGATCCGCAGGTCCGGGCGCAGCTCACGGAGCATCGCCGGGACCAACTGGAGCTGGTAGTCCTGCACCCAGACCGTCGCGCCCTCGGCCGCGACGTCCGCGGCGGCCTCCGCGAACCGGGCGTTGACCAGGCGGTACGCCTCCCGCCAGCGGCGCTTGTAGGCAGGCGTCTCGACCGCGTCGTGGTAGAGCGGCCAGATCGTCGCGTTGGACTGGCCCTCGTAGTAGCGCTCCAACTCCTCGGCGCTGAGCGGGACCGGGTGCAGCCGGATCCCCTCCAGGTCGAACGGCTCGGGAGCGGCCCCGGTGCCACCGGCCCAACCGACCCAGGTGCCCTGGTGCTCGGCGAGCACGGGGTGCAGCGCGGTGACCAGCCCGCCAGGGCTGCGCCGCCACTGCCGGCCCTCGGGTGTGCTCACCTCGTCGACCGGCAGACGGTTCGCCACTACGACAAAGGAGCTACGGACGGTCACGATCGGCCACCTCCGGGTACTGACGGGTCCACCGCGAATGAGCGTACTGAGCGTAGCTGCGGCGTCTTGTGCCTCGTGCCGGAGTCTCCTACCCGCCCCGTACGCGCCGAAATCCCCAGGGTGATCTTGTCGACAGCCCGTCGATCAGAGGTCGATGACCGGCCATTCCTTGGGCAGCACCTCACCGAGCAACTCCCGCCGATCCGTCATGATCGGTATGAGGGGACGCGACGCAGCCTCCATCGCGAGCTGGGCGAGATCCATGCGACCATTCATTCGGCGAGACCAGCCACCGAGGATGGCGCACATGTCGGCTTCGACTGGTGTGACCCGGATGTTCGGCAGCGCCGAGAGCAGTTCGAGCAGTTCCCACTGCTCGGGAGTCGCCTGTTGATGTGCCCGCGCGAGGCAGAGCGCCGGCACGAGTACATCAAGGGCGTGGTCGGCGACTTCGGCGATCCGGTGCCCCACCTCCTGAGTCGTGGCGGAATAGGCGAGTAGTGCGGTTGTGTCGAGCGCGAGGCCGAAGGGCG
Organism: Micromonospora sp. NPDC049230; assembly: GCF_040647875.1. NCBI lineage: Bacteria > Bacillati > Actinomycetota > Actinomycetes > Micromonosporales > Micromonosporaceae > Micromonospora > Micromonospora sp. NPDC049230. Next base: position 26,304 of record NZ_JBEZCZ010000043.1, on the reverse strand, counting down.
TCACCGGCGGACCCGTGCACGGGCTGCTTCGACCTCTGCCTGCAATTGAGCGGCCTGCGCGCGCAGTTCGGGGGTGATGCTGGCCTTGGCCTGCTCCATCTCGGCATGCGCCCGCGCCAAGCCTTCATCGGTCAGCTTGAAGCCAACGCTTCGGAGGATCTCCCGGGTCTTTTCCCCGGCCACCCGGCTCCGCAGGGAGTCCGCCACAAAGGCGGACACGTTAGGTTCCAGTGCGAGTCTCTCTGCAAGATCGTCGGGCAGGCTGATGGTGATCTTCTTAGTCATACCGAAACCGTAATTTGCCTTACCGGCTCTGGCAAGGAGGCTCGCCCGCGTACTCCTGGGGCGGGGTGATGTGGGCGAAGCGCGGCGTACCTGTCAGGATTGACGGTGGCGTGCGCGTGGCCGGCTCCCGGCCGGCGGCGGCGGGCGGCTCGCACAGCCCGCGCCGCGCCGCCGATCAGGCGACAGCAAATCGACGGAGGTAGCCCGCACCGTGGCCCAGTACATCTACGTCCTGGAAAAGGCACGCAAGGCGCACGGCGACAAGGTCGTGCTCGACAACGTGACGTTGAGCTTCCTGCCGGGAGCCAAGATCGGTGTGCTCGGTCCGAACGGCGCCGGTAAGTCCAGCCTCCTCAAGATCATGGCAGGGCTGGACAAGCCGAGCAACGGCGAGGCCCGGCTCATGCCCGGCTACACCGTCGGCATGCTCGCCCAGGAGCCCCCGCTCAACGACGCCAAGACCGTGCTCGGCAACGTCGAGGAGGCGGTCGCCGAGACCAAGGCCAAGCTGGAGCGATTCAACAAGATCGCCGAGCAGATGGCGACCGACTACTCCGACGAGCTGATGGAGGAGATGGGCAAGCTCCAGGAGGAGCTGGACCACCTCGACGCCTGGGACGTCGACTCCAAACTCGAACTGGCCATGGACGCGCTGCGCTGCCCGCCGCCGGACGCCGACGTGACCCAGCTCTCCGGTGGTGAGCGCCGCCGGGTCGCGCTGTGCAAGCTGCTGCTGGAGGCGCCCGACCTGCTGCTGCTCGACGAGCCCACCAACCACCTGGACGCGGAGAGCGTCTCCTGGCTGGAGCAGCACCTGGCCAAGTACGCCGGCACCGTCATGGCGATCACCCACGACCGGTACTTCCTCGACAACGTGGCAGGCTGGATCCTGGAGCTGGACCGTGGCCGGGCCATCGGCTACGAGGGCAACTACTCCACCTACCTGGAGAAGAAGGCCGCCCGGTTGGCCGTCGAGGGTCGCCGCGACGCCAAGATGAAGAAGCGCCTCACCGAGGAGCTGGAGTGGGTCCGCTCCAACGCCAAGGCCCGGCAGACCAAGTCCAAGGCCCGCCTGGACCGGTACGACGAGATGGCCAACGAGGCGGAGAAGACCCGCAAGCTCGACTTCGAGGAGATCCAGATCCCGCCGGGCCCGCGGCTGGGCAGCACGGTGATCGAGGCGGTCAACCTCAGCAAGGGCTTCGGCGACCGGCTGTTGATCGACAACCTGTCGTTCTCGCTGCCGCGTAACGGCATCGTCGGCATCATCGGCCCCAACGGCGTCGGCAAGACCACGCTGTTCAAGACCATCGTCGGGCTGGAGCAGCCGACCGGCGGTCAGGTCCGGGTCGGCGAGACGGTCTCGCTGTCGTACGTCGACCAGAACCGCGAGGGCCTCAATGGCGACAAGACCGTCTGGGAGGTCGTCTCCGACGGGCTGGACTACCTGATGGTGGGCAAGGTCGAGATGCCGTCGCGGGCGTACATCGCCGCGTTCGGCTTCAAGGGACCGGACCAGCAGAAGCCGACGAAGGTGCTCTCCGGCGGTGAACGCAACCGGCTCAACCTGGCGCTGACCCTGAAGATCGGCGGCAACGTCATCCTGCTCGACGAGCCGACGAACGACCTGGACGTGGAGACGCTGTCCAGCCTGGAGAACGCGCTGCTGGAGTTCCCCGGCTGCGCCGTGGTCATCTCGCACGACCGGATGTTCCTGGACCGCGTCGCCACGCACATCCTGGCCTGGGAGGGCGACGACCAGGACCCGTCGCGGTGGTTCTGGTTCGAGGGCAACTTCGAGGCGTACGAGAAGAACAAGATCGATCGCCTCGGTGCGGAGGCCGCCCGGCCGCACCGGGTGACCTACCGCAAACTGACCCGCGACTGACCGGCCGAGAAGGTGTCTGACCGGTTCGTCTACCACTGCGCACTGCGCTGGTCCGACCTGGACGCGTACGGCCACATCAACAACGCGCGCTTCCTCACCCTGTACGAGGAGGCGCGGGTGGCGTTGATGTTCGCCGGTGGTCGGGCGTGGGGGGTCGGCTCGTTCGCCGACGGGGTGGTGATCCGCCGCCACGAGGTCGACTACCTGCGCCCTGTCGACTACGCCCTGGGTCGGGCTACCGCGGAGGCCGCGCCCACGGTGCGGATCGAGCTGTGGGTGGAGGAGATCCGGCACGCCTGGTTCACCGTCGCCTACGAGCTGTACGACGGCGAGGTGCTGGCCAGCCGGGCCCGTTCGGTGCTGGTGCCGTTCGACCTGACCCGCCAGGTGCCCCGGCGGCTCACCGACCAGGAACGGGACTTCCTGAGCACGTACGCACCGCAGGGCGGCCTGGCGTGACCCGGCCGGGCACTGCCGAGCCGGGACGGACGGCGACGCACGGTGTGGCCGGCGTGGCGGATGCCGGTGCCTTCCTGGCCCGGCTGGTCCGGCTGGAGCCGACCGCGCCGGTCCGGCTGCGGCCGGCCGGTGTGCCCGGTCGGGTCGCCCTCTGGGCCCGTCTGCCGTGGCAGGTCCTGGTGGTCCGGACGGTGGCCGCCGGGCCGACCGGCGGCACCGCCGGAGACGTGACGGTGTCCGCCGCCGAACTGCTCGCCGAGCTGGAACGCGGTGGCACCGCCCTGCCGGCACGCCGGGACGCGCAGTGGCGGTGGCCGCTGCCCCCGACGCGTAGCCGGACGGTGGAGGCGCTGCCCGTCGCCGAGGTGCGGCGAATCGCGGACGCGGCGGCGGGCACCCTGCGTACGGCCACCGAACAGGGCGTGGCCGGCCGTGCGGTGGGCCAGCGGGCGCTGCGGGACGCGCTGCTCGACCACGTGGCGGTGCTCGTCACGCCGGACGGGCCGCCCGCCCCGCCGGTCGAGGTGTCGCAGCGGCTGGTGCAGGGAGTGGTCCGGATGGGCTTCCTCGGTGCCGCGGACCGCCCGGCCGTCGCCCACGACGAAGCCGTCGTCGAGGTGCGGGTGGCCGGACGGTGGGTCGGCCTGGCGGGACCATACGGAGCGGCATGGTTGCAGACGGCCACGGATCTTGCGGTGACGCCCCTCACTCCTCGTCCGAACGGATGACCCCTGCTCATTCTTCTGGGCAGGGGCGGTCGTTGGGGGGGTGCTACAACTCGGCTGTCCGGGTACCGTCCATGCTCGGATCCAACGCACCGTAGGCGGCTGGATCCGCTGGGGAGTGAGGTGCGCGAGCGATGCCGTGGTGGTCATGGCGCCCCGGTCCCGCCGACGGCGGCGATCCGGAAACCCGAAGCGGGATCACAGTGGAGAGCGCGGTCCGGGTCGGACCGCCCAACCCTCGCCAGCCGGGGGACGACTGCCCGGCCAGCGAGCGGCCAGCGCTGAGCGAGATGCAGGCCACCGTCGAGCCGGTGAGTCTGCGCCGCGTCTGCGACGCACTCGACCTGCTCGACGTGCGCTATCTGGCCGATGGTGACGGCAACCTGCTGGCCATGTGGGAGCGGCACGCAGTGCTTGTCACCCTCGAAGGGCCGGAGGACGAGATCCTGGTCATGCGGGCACGCCCGCACGCCACGGTCCCGCCGGACTGGGCCGACCGGGCCTATCGGGTGGTCAACGAGTGGAACCACACCCGCCGGTTCTGTAAGGCGTACATCGGCGACCCGACCGAGCGCGGGCAACTACCGATCTACGCCGAGCTCCAGGTCCCGCTCGGTGCCGGCACCCACGACGCGCTGCTCGTCGAGATGCTCGACTGCGGCGCGGCGGTCGCCACCAGCTTCGTCGACTGGCTGCACGACGAGGGCGCGCTGCTCTGACGCCGGGGTGAAGCGGCTCTGACCCGGGGGAAAACGGCCGGGTCAGACGCCGTCGGCCGGGTCGTCCATGACGTTGACCATGAAGTACGCGGCCCGCTCCAGGTAGTCCCAGAGTGTCGCGGCGAGGGCCGGATCGAGGTCGAGCTGGTCCACGGCGCGGCGCATGTTGCGTAGCCAGGCGTCCCGCTCGGCGGCGCCGATCCGGAACGGCGCGTGCCGCATCCGCAGCCGCGGGTGGCCACGCTGGGCGGAGTAGGTGTTCGGTCCACCCCAGTACTGCATCAGGAACAGGGTCATCCGCTCCGCGGCCGGCCCCAGGTCGTCCTCCGGGTACATCGGTCGCAGCAGGGGATCGGTGGCGATGCCGGCGTAGAACTCGTCGACCAGCCTGCGGAAGGTGGGCTCGCCGCCGACCGCTTCGAAGAGGGTCGTCGAAGCACCGGGACGCTCGGATTCACCTGCGGGGTTCACCGTTCCATCCTGCCAGGTGCGCCGTGCGCCAGCGCGACCCGCTCGGCGTGCGTCGGATCACGCCGGGCCGATGCGTCCCCGCTGGCGGGCGCTCAGCGGCCCGCACGGGGGTCGGACGGGCGTGCCCCGGTCAGGTGACCGCGTGCCGGCGGTGGCCCTCGCCGCTACGCGGCTCGGGAGGGCCGGCAGCCCCGCCGCCGGTGTCGTCCGGATCGTCGGGAGGCGCGGCATTGGCCGCCGTGGCCGCCGCGATCGCGTCGTCGATCGTCTGCCGATCCGGCCAGCACAGCGCGGCCACCGCCATCAGCACCACACCGGCCGCGCTCCACAGCCCCACCACGAAGGGGATGTTGTTGAAGCGATCGGCGATCAACCCGGTGGCCAGCACCGCGAAACCCTGGATGACCTGGACACCGGTCGCCATCACCCCGAAGGCGCGGGCCCGGAAACCGTTGGGCAGCGCCTGGACGAAGAGCCCGTTGGCCATCGGCAGCATGCCGGCGACAGCGAAGCCACAGAGAGCGGCCAGCAGCGCCACCGCCAGCGGTGGCGGATTGAACAACGCCGGCACGAGCATCAGCGGGGCGAGCACCGCGAGTGGCCGCATCAGCTTCAGCCGGCGGGCCGGCCCGAACAGGCGGCTCACCAGCAACCCGCCGAGGATGAAGCCGACCGGGCCGGCCACCATGATCACCGCCTGGGCCGTGCTCGCGCTCATGCCGCCGCCGCCCTCCTCGTTGGCCCAGCCGACGGCCAGCCCCTCGGGGAGGATCGAGAAGAGCATCGCGCTGAACACCAGCACCGCGATCGCCCGCAGCACAGGTGTGCCGAACACGATGGTGAAACCCTGGCGGGTCTCCTGGAGCAGGTGGCTGCGGTGTGCCGGGTTCGGCACCGCCGGGCGGTCGCGCACGCCGAAGCGGACCAGCAGCGCCGAGACGCCGAACGTGGCCGCGTTGAACAGGAGCGCGACCTGCGGGTCGATCGAGGCGACGGCCGCGCCGAGCACGTACCCGACGATCTGGGCCGCCTGCCCCACGCTGGCGTTCAGCGACAGCCCGAGCACCAGCCGGTCTCCGGCGAGCATCTGCGGCATCAACGCCGACTTGGCCGCCTGGCTCGGCGGGTTGGCCAGCGTGGCGGCGAAGATGAGCACCAGCACCGCCTGGTACGACAACTGCGGGATGGCGATGAGCAGCATCAGCGCCATCCGGATGAGGTCACTCGCGACCATCACCCGCCGGTACGGGTAGCGCTCCGCGAGTGCGGCGAGCACCGGACCACCGAGCAACCAGGGCAGGAAACTGACAGCGAAGGCAACCGCGGAGAGCCCCACCGACTCGGTCTTCTGGTAGACGAGCAGGGTGACGGCGGCCTTCGCGACGTAGTCACCGACCCAGGAGAGAGCACCCGCCGAGAAAACGGCGCGGTACTCCCGCTGGGCGAACACTTCCCGAAAAGTGGCGGGGTCTTCCGCGGAAGGTCGCTCGTCGGGCACCGTCGCCTCCATCGGCCTCCGGGTCGGCCGCTCGTGGCAGCCCGGCCGGAAGCGCTCGTCAGATCTACGGATCAGCGAGGTTGTGATCACGCTTTGGCGGGAACGCGTGCTCCGGATTCTGCCCGATCGTCTGACAACTATCTAGGCCGAACGGGTCATTCGTCGCTTCCCCGACTGAACGAACGGACGATACCTGAGGGGCCGGGTGGCTCGCGACCCCCGAATCCGAGGACAGTGCCGGGTGGGTCAGGTGGCACCGCCCTGACCAGTCTCACCGTCGGGCAACGGCCGGGTCGGCAGCCCGGGATAGATGCGGGCCGCCGCGATCTGCGCGGTGATCCCCGAGTTCTCCAGTGCCTCCGCCAGCCGCCGACGCAACTCCCGGCCCACCGCGAACTGCCCGTCCGCTGTCGTCTTCACCACCGTGCGGATGACCGCACCGTCCACCGTCACCTGCTCGACACCCAGCACCTCCGGCGCTTCGACGATCTCCGGCGACAGCTTCGGGTCCACCGCGATCGACGCGGCGGCGGTACGCAGAACGGCGGTGGCCTCCTCGGTGCTGTTGAACCCGATCGGCAGGTCCACCACCACGAGGGCCCAGCCCTGGCTCTTGTTGCCCACCCGGATGATCTCGCCGTTGCGGATGTACCAGAGCACCCCGCGACCGTCGCGCACTGTGGTGACCCGAAGCCCGACCGACTCGACCACGCCCATCGCCTCGCCCAGGTCGACGTTGTCGCCCACGCCGTACTGATCCTCGATCAGCATGAACAGGCCGGCGATCAGGTCCTTGACGAGGCTCTGCGCACCGAAGCCCAGCGCGACGCCGGCGATCCCCGCGCTGGCCAGCAGCGGAGCCAGGTCGAAGCTGAACTCGCGCAGGATCATCAGCAGTGCGATGCCGAAGACGAACGCGGTGGTCAGGCTGCGCAACACCGAGCCGATCGCCTCGGCCCGCTGCCGTCGTCGCTCGGGCACGAACTCGGTCGGGTCGACAGCGGCGCTGGGCACCCGCTCACGCAGCGGCCGCAGCATGGTCGGCACCGCGCCGTCGGTCGTCGTGCGGACCAACCGGTTGAGCGTGCGGTGCACCGCCCAGCGGGCCACCATCGCCAGCGCTACGATCAGCAGCACCCGCAGCGGCTTGAGCAGGATCCAGTAACTGCCCTCGGCGAACCAGGCCGACCTGGTCATTCGGTACAGGAATTCACAGGAGGAACTGCCCTGGCAGTTCACCGACCCGACGGTGGACAGGGCAAGGGGCGTCACGCTGGCGGCACTCACCCTGTCTTCGTACCGCAAGGAGCCGGAGGGCCCGCGTCCGACCCACCGGCCGGGTGACCGCCCGACCGGATGCTGGCGGGCAGTGAGGACCGCTTCGTTGTAACCCGGGGGTGTCTCCGCCTCCGGGCACGACGATGCCCCTGAGCGGCGGCCAGGGGCTCGAGGCTCAGAATCAGCCGAAGTGACCCGCGTCCCGGGGTGGGCTGGTGGCGATGGCCCGCTTCACCCAGCCCAGAAAACGGGCGTACATCTCGACGGGGTCCGGTGTGGTCCAGTACAGCTCGGCCAGGTCCCGGCCCGCCTCGGTCAGGCAATCCGCCATGTCGACCCCGAGCAACCTCGGCGCGTCGGAGTATTCGGCCACCAGCTCGGCTTTGGCCCTCTCGCACGGCCAGGGGTGCACGCAGTTGGCGCAGAACCAGAAGGGCCGGACCGGGCCGTGCCTTTGGCGGCTCACCGCTGAACCCCCCGATATCTGACCGGCGACCAGCGGCTCAGCCGGCGCGATGGAGGGTGCTGGTTGTTGATGACCGAGTTCACCGACCCGAAGACCACCCCCGGTGCCCGGGTCGCCCGCTCCAGGTCGTCCGTGATCCGTGCGATGGCGGCCAAGCGACTGCGCGCGTCGAACAACTGCCGCCGGGACAGCCGAAGTGTTGTCTCCAGGTCGCGCACCCGTTCGTGAAGGTGCTCAAGCTCGGCTTCTGGTTCCACTGCAACCTCCGGGGATCGGGTCCGGTTGAGCACCCGCCCCTGCCGGGGCGGAGCCCCCAGCAGGGGCGGGGCGTGACTCGATCCCCGACTCAACCAGGGGCTCGCGCACCTTGAGCGACTGCCCGTATTCGATGGGATCATCTTAACCAGTACAAAAATACGTGTCTAGTACTTCAGTACTGATCGTCTTCCGTTGTGGATTAACGAAGAAGGGCGCCCCGCTGTGGGACGCCCTTCGTGGCAGTACGGCTAGCGGTGCGGCAGGCTAGGCCACTCCGACCCGGCGGGCCAGGGCAGTCAGCCGGTCAGAGGGTGTGGGGTCCATCCGGACTAGGTCAGAGACCGTTGTCTCGACTATCGGATGTCCCTTGACCTGCTCCGGAGTGAGCGCTTCGGCCTGCTCAAGCGCATCAACCGCCTCGGATACCCTTCGGCGCTGAGTCCAGGCGCGTGCCACGTCGATGAGAAGCCGAGCTTGCCGCTCAACCGATAGGCCGGACGGATCGATCCGCTCCGCAGCGCGAAGGGCGGAACCCGCATCGCCGAGTTCGACTGCCACCGCAACCTCATGCAGCTGAACGTTCGTGGGGCCGAACTCAGTTTCGTAGTCGTTGCGGTTGCCCCCTAAGAGCTGGGCAGCCTCTCGGGCTACTCCCAGGTACCGGTGAGCCCCCTGGTCGTCACCCATCCGGGCCGAGGCCACGGCCAGTTGAAGATTCAGCGCGCCGAACAAGGAGGCCGCCGCCGGGTTGGTTGCCGACACCTCGGGTTCAAGTGCTGCGGCAGACGACGACGCGGCACTGATGACCTGATCGAACTGCCGAGCGCCCTGGAAGACCAGGGCAAGGCGGAATGTCCCGGCGGCAACCAGTAGCGGGTCGCCGACCTGTTCGGAAACAAGCAGTGCGCGATCGGTTGCGACCCAGGCCGCTTCGTGCTGGCCAAGCTTCGACAGTGCTGCCGAAAGAGCGTGATACACCGAGGCAAGCTCGGCAAGATACGCCTTTCGTGCCCCGCCCTTCGTGGATCGTGTTGCTCTCTCCAGGTCTGGCAGGAGGCCCCGCAGCAGTTCGGCCAGCTCCTCGTATTGGGCAGCGTGAACCAGCGTCCAGCAGTGACTGGCCCGATCGGTTGTGTCCGGGAGGGGAAGCTCTCGATCCTTGCCCAGGATCGCGGCCATGACGTAACTGGTGCTCAGCACCGAACGTAGCTCGGCTGCCGCCGAGGGAACCTCGACGCTCTCCGCGTCAGTAGTACCAGGAGAAAGTTCGGCCATTGGGATGCCGAGGGCACCCGAGATCCGCTCCAGGATGGAGACGCGGTCGATCGAGCGGACCCCGCGCTCGACCTGTGACAGCCAAGCCTCGGATCGCCCGATCATCTCGGCGAACTCACGTTGAGAAAGCCCGCGCTTCTGCCGACGTGTGGCTATGAGTCGGCCCTGCTCATTGCTGCGGTCAGCCATCAACTTGACTCGACGCCCTTACTGGGTCCAACTTTCAAGAACTCAACCCGTACGTCCTGCGTATACAGCTCGCGCTCTTTGAGGAATCGAATCACATGAGGCTGCCGCTCATGCGCATCGAATGCCTCTCGGTCCGCGTAGCACTCATAAAAGACCCGAGCGAGCGGTGCACCCTCGACAGAGTGCGTGGCGTAGATCAGAGTCCCTGGCTCGTGGGCACGGATTCCGGCCCCGGTTTCAGCCACAAGAGCGTCAAACGCCTGTGCGCTCTCGTCGTCTTTCAGGTCGAATCGCACCACTAGCGCGAACATGCAACCACCTCCTGATTGGAGCTAAGAGTTACGACTCATGTACGCAACTCGAGCCGTACTCATGTCCGGCCACCCGTACTCTATTACGGATTTTCCTCCGGCGGGGCCTCAGGCACTCCGGGATGGCTTAGGGCGCAGCAGGGGGTTGGGGCCGAAGATCACCGGGCACGGATCCGGCACACCTGCGACCGGAAAGGGCTGTCAACCACTGTCAGGCAACGGCAGAGTTCGCCCAGGCCAGGACGGCGATCCGCCCGGATGCGCATGATCCTCATACCCCATGAGGGATTAGTGCGTGCAATCCGGGGTCCGATCAGGGACTATTGGCGCAACGGACGTCGGTGATCGGCTCGGCGTCGACCGTGTGGGCCGGCGTGCCCGGCCCCGGTCGGCGGCGGTCCGCAGCAGCCGCTGAACCGGGAGGGTGATCGCGATGCCTGACATACGACCCACGGTGGGCTCCGGCGCGTTGGTCCTCAACGCCACCTACGAGCCGCTGTGTGTCGTGTCGGTGCGTCGCGCCGCGATCCTCGTTCTCTCCGCCAAGGCGGTCTGCGTCGCCGATGGTGACGGCATCCTGCACAGCGCCCGCGACGCGCTTCCGGTGCCGTCCGTGGTCCGGCTGACCCGCTTCGTCCGCGTGCCGTATCGCACGCACGTCGGGCTGTCCCGGCGGGCGATCTTCGCCCGGGACGGGTGGCGGTGCGCCTACTGCCGGGGCCCGGCCGAGACCATCGACCATGTCTTTCCCCGCAGCCGGGGTGGCCGGCACGCCTGGGAGAACGTGGTCGCCGCGTGCGCCAGGTGCAACCACACCAAGGGCGACAAGACGCCGGCGGAGATGGGGTGGCGGTTGCACGCGCTGCCCGCCGCACCGAAGGGCACCGCCTGGCGGGTGCTCGGGCACCGCGCCCCCGACCCGCGCTGGGCCGACTGGCTGGACCTGCGGGAGCCGGAAGCCGCCGCCTGACCCGAACGGCACGGTCAGAGGCGGCGGATGACGAGCCCGGGTTTGACGTCCGATGCTGACGACAGGTGCGCGATGTCCTCGGGATCACTTGTGAAGACGATCGCGCCGCAGGCAAGAGCGACGGTGACCACAGTGGCGTCGACGACGTCACGCGTGCCGGACTTGCCACAAAGAACGCCTGCCGCCTTTGCCAACTCGACGCTGACCGGAACGATCTCGCAGCTGTGCAGGAGCCGGCCGAGCTGAACCTGGCGGCGAGGATCACGCCATGCCTGGCTGACGACGACGGACGGGATCAACAGTCGCCGCCCTTCTTCCAGGGCCAGGTGGTGGATCGCCCACATCCGCCGATCATTGTCTTCGATCGCGAGCAGCACCCCGGCGTCATAGACGTAGGGGATGCTCACGCCGCAGCCTGACCTGGCCCGCTGAGTGCCTGGGCGTCGGCCGCGGCCATCTCGGCCCGCGCCGCGGCGATCTCCTCAAGGGTGAACGCGCCGTGCTCGGCCTGCCAGTCTGCGACCAGGCGCCGCCCGACCCGCCGCCGGAGTTCACTCTCCGCCGCGCTGGCGACCAGCCGGGACAGCGGAACGCCGTCCTCGCGGGCCGCCGCGCCAAGCGCCGCCACCAACTCCTCGGGGAGGGTGACCGTGACCTTCTTAACCGCCATACAGGGACCATACAACGATATGGCGATCGATTGTCGACGACGCGGATCCAGTGGAGGGCTCTCCCTGGGTGGCGACCGTCGTGTGGTCAGCCCCGCTGGTCGGTCGCCCGGCGCGCGGCCCGTTCGTGGCGGTCGACTGCCCGAGCGTGTGCGACCGCCAACAGCCTGTCGATCTCGGGCAGCAGGTGCGGGCCGGGCATGACGATGCTGGCGAAGCCGTGGAGCGCGTAGCCCGGGTGCGGCGTGAGGGTGTCGAGCCGGGCGAAGTCGAACTCGTCCCGGTGGTCGTCGAACGCCCTCGGCGGGAAGCCGAAGCGTCGCTCGAACTCCTCCCGACCCAGGTCCAGGTTGAGGCGGAAGACACCGGGGCGGTCCAACTGGGCGGCCTCGTCGAAGCCAGGCACGTCGTGCTCGACGATTGTGGCGAACGGCTGCCGGCGGTCCGGGCCGACGAAGAAGAACCGGTCGCCCCAGGCCGCCTCGGGTGACCCGTTCTCCGCACCCGCCACGACCTGCTCGACGCCGGGCAGCGCGACGATCCGATCGGCGAGCACTGCCGCGTCGACGCCGGTCGGGACGTGCAGGACCGCGTCGGCGTGTTCGACGGTGGCCCGGTCCAGCGGGAAGTAGCGGTAGTCGTGCGTCCGCTGCTCGGCCGGCCCGATGTCGGACGTCGGCACGTACCGGGGGAGGTCGGTCTCCTGCTGGAGTCTGCCCTCGTAGGTCGACGCGGCGGGCACCCCGATGCCGAGCGCCGGGCTCGCGCCCAGGCTGCCGACGATCACCGCGTACCGATCGCCGAGCAGCGACGCGACGATCGCGCCGGCGCCGGCCCACGACACCTCGGCACCGGCCAGCGTCATCGTGCCCGGGTGACGCTGGAGGTGCGTGTTGTGCGCGAAGACAAGCGTGGGCCCGCGGTGCGCCTCGGCGGACCGGATCGCGAGCAGGTTCTCGGCCATCAGCGCGTCCCGGACCGCGGCCAGGCGGACGAAGCGCTCCTCCTGCGCCAGTGGGGCGGCCGCCGCGGCGTGGTAGCGCAGCAGGGCGAGCGCGGACGTCGCGTGCACCAACGCCGCCGGCCAGCCCGCGGACTTCCCGGGCGCCCGCAGGTACAACTCGGTCAGGAGGTCGTCGGCGAGCACCCGCAGTCTTCCGGCGTCGGTCGAGCGCCCCACCGACCGGCCCGGCTGCCAGATCGCGGCCGTGTCACTCCACCGCGCCTCGTCCCCGACCAGGTCGTCGATCTCGGCGGCTCGGTTTAGGCCGAGGAAGTCGCAGACCCGGGTGAGGTGACGCCGAGGGCTCGGGGCGTTGGCGAGTTCCAGGGGTGCGTCGAAGCCGTGGAACGTCAGGCGTTGCGCGGCCGGCCGTCGCGCGTTCCACTCCCGCATCCGCAGCAGGAGGTCGCGGTTGGCCGGCGCGGTGCCGAACCCGTGGCTGAACCCCTCGGAGAGCGCCCGGTCGAGGGGCACGGCAGCACCCTGCGTGAACTCGTCGGCGATCAGCCCGGCCGCCCTGTCGCTCTCCAGGGCGATCGACCGGTAGCCGTGCTCCGCCAGCGACAGGAAGGCGTCGTTGCGCAGTTGTAGGAAGGCGGACTCGCCGTGCGTCGGCTCGCCGAGCGCGAGCAGGTCCGGGGAAGCCGCGAGCAGGTCGAGAAAAGCTGGCATTCCATAAACCGTATCGTTGAACCGCCGGTTGAAGCTTGGGAGCGACGGAGCACGGGTGACAGCCAGACAACCCTCAAACCCGGGGGTACGCCGCCCGGTCGACCTCGCGCGCGCCCACGATCTCTCCGCGCAGGCCATCCGCAACTACGAACGAGACGGCGTCCTGCCGCCGGCCCGCCGCACACCGAACGGCTACCGCCGGTTCACCGAGACGCACGCCAGGGCGTTGAGCGCGTACCTCGCTTTGATCCCGGGCCACGGCCACGCGGCCAGCGGCGAGATCATGCGGGCCGTCAACCGGGGTGAGATCGACACGGCGTTGCGCACCATCGATGAGGGGCATGCCCTGCTCCAGCGCGACCGGGAGACCCTGGACGCGGTCGAGTCGGCGGTGGCGGCGCTCGGCGCGCCGAGACCGCATCCGCAGAGCCAGAAAGCCGTGCCGATCAGCGTGCTGGCCCACCGGCTCGGTCTACGGCCGGCCACCCTGCGCAAGTGGGAACGGGCCGGGGTGCTGCGGCCGGCGCGCGATCCGGTGACGCACTACCGGGTCTACCTCCCGGACGACGTCCGCGACGCCGAGTTGGCCCACCTGTTGCGCCGTGGCGGATACCGGCTCGACCACATCGCCGGAGTGCTGGGTCAGGTACGCGGCGCGGGCGGCACCGAAGCACTCGCCGCGTCGCTGGGTGGGTGGCGGCAGCGGCTCACCGAGCGCGGCCGGGCGATGCTCACCGGGGCCGCCCGGCTCGCCGACTACATCGACGCTGGCCAGTCGCCTGGGCGGGCCTTGACCAGCGAGGCGAAGACCACCACATTGTCCGCGTAGCCGGTCTCGCCGCCGACCCGTTGGCCGCCACATTCGATACGTGACGGCAAGTTCGTGCAGTGTAGAACATTTCGTTCTACACTGGGTTCATGGAGCGTATCGGGGTCCGGGAGCTGAACCAGAACACGAGTCAGGTGCTGGCTCGGGTGAGTGGTGGCGAGACGGTCGAGATCACCGATCGCGGGCATCCGATCGCCCGACTGGTCCCGGTCAGTGACGACAGATCGGTGCTGGCCAAGCTGGTGGCGGCGGGGCGGGCCGTCGCGCCGACCGGGAGCGGCCCCGTCCCGCTTCCGCCAAAGCTCGGTGCCGAGCACGTGGACGTGGCTGCCGCTCTCGCCGAACTGCGAGACGAGGAGCGCTGGTGATCTATCTAGACTCCGCCGCCGTCGTGAAATTGGTTCGGCAGGAGGCGTGCAGCGCTGACCTTGTCTCCTGGCTTAACGCGCAGGGCGACGTCCCGCTGGTCTCCTCCGCTCTCGTCGAGGTCGAGGTGCCCAGGGCATTGCGCCGGTCAGCGCCGCAAGCGTTGATCGGAGTGCCGGCGGCTGTCGGACGGCTCTTCCGGTTGGAGATCGATGGCACTGTCCGTGCCACCGCCGCGGCCTTCGCGGACCCGGCGCTACGCAGTCTCGACGCCATCCACCTTGCCACGGCTCAGGTTCTGGCAAGCGAGTCCGGAACGGCGCTCATCGCATTCGTCAGTTACGACCGGCGGCTGCTCGACTGCGCGAAGGCCGCCGGGTTGCCCGTGGCAAGCCCAGGCCAGAACTGACCCGTAGTTCCGATCTGCCCGCCCTCACCCTGAACGCGCCTTGACCAACCTGCTACCTGTCGCCGTAGTGGTAGCGACAGGCGATGATCTCGACGTCGTCCTTGCTGACCCGGTACACCAGTCGATGTTCGCGGTCGATCCGGCGGGACCAGAAGCCGGACAACTCGCCCCGGAGGGGCTCTGGCTTGCCGATGCCCTCGTATTCGTTGCGCATCACGTCCGCGATGAGGTCATTGATGCGCTTGACCAACTTGCGGTCGGTGTGACTGAGGTACTGGCTCCACGCCGTCGCGGTGAAGACCAGCCTCACGCGACGTCCCGGAGGGTGCTCGGGTCGACCAGGTCGCGTTCGGCCGCGTTACCTGCCTCCAGCTCGGCGATCGAGCGGCGCAGGGCTGCGGCGTTGCTCGGGTTACGCAGGAGGTACTCGGTCTCCTTCATCGCTTCGTACTCCGCGAGCGGCACGATGACCACCGGCTCGTGGCCTGATCGGGTCACCACCACCTCCTCCGCGTCGTTGATGACGCTGTCGAGTTCGGCGGCCAGGTTCTGTCGAAGCTGGGTGAAGTTCACGGTCCGCATGATCACCTCCATGTAGGTACAGAAAACTGTACCTCAGGTGGCGTCTCAGCCACCGTCACGCGCCTTGACCAACGAGGCGAACACCACCACGTTGTCCGAGTAGCCGGTCTCGCCGCCGACCCACTGGCCGCCGCAGGTGATCAGCCGAAGGCTCGGGCGGCTGAAGTCGCCGTACACCTCGTCCACCGGCAGACGCCCCTTGTCGAACTTCTCCACCGAGTTCACCTCGAAGACCGCCACGCTGCCGTCGGTGCGGCTGACCTCGATCCGGTCACCGTCGCGCAGCTCCCGGAGCTGGTGGAAGACCGCCGGCCCACTTGTGGTGTCGACGTGCCCGACGATCACCGCCGGGCCGTACTGGCCGGGGGTGGGCCCCTGGTCGTACCAGCCGGCCTCCTGGGCGCGGGCCGCGTCCGGCACGGCGATCGTGCCGTCCGGGGCGATGCCCACCCCGTGCACCGGCGCCCGCACGTCGATCTTGTCAATGGCGAGGCTTGTCGGAGGGCTCGCCGCCAACACCGGAAACTTCTTCGGCGGCGGTCGGAACCCGGCGCTGAGCCGGTCCGGCAGCAGGCTCATGCCGGTCACCTGCTCGACACCGAGCATCGCCACGATCAGCACCATCACCGCGGCGATGGCCAGCACCGGCAGCCCCGGGCCCGTACCGAAACGGGGTCGGAACGACCGCGAGCCGGTCGGGCGGCTCGGTGGCAGCGCGCCGGCGGCCGGATCCGGTGTGGCGACACTTGCCGACCCGGCCTGCCCGGCGGCCCGACCCAGCCGGCCGGAGACGCGGACCAGCAGGCGGACGGAGGCGCGTAGCGCCGCACCGGCCCGGAGGCGGGCGCGGTGCTCCGACCGCGTACGCGCGGATCTGCGGGTCATGGGTCACCCGGCTCAGGAGCCGGCTCCACTCCGGCGTCGGCCACCGGCCATCCCGAGCGCGACAGCCGTGGCGACAAGTGCCACCCCGCCGAGCACCAACAGTGAGCCGGTGCCGCGACCGCCCGCCGTTCCGCCACCTCCGGTCGCCGGTCCCTTGCTCGGTGAGGCCATGTTCAGCACGGTCAGCGTGGTCGACGACGTCTGGCCGTTGTCGCAACGCAGGTCCACCGGGTAGTCGCCGGCCGGCTTGTCCCGCGCGATGGTGACCTGCCCGGTCAGGAAGCCCTTGTCCGGCTTGAGCATCACGTGCCCGAACGCGTCGGAGTGCACGCTGGACTTGCGGTTGTTGTTGTCGTTGTCGCAGCTCGCCTTGATGCTGACCCGGCTGCCGGCCTGGACGCTGTTCGGCGCCACCTCGACGAAGACGTTCTCACCGGCACGCGCCGACGTGGCCGACATCAGGACGAACGCCCCGACCAGCGCGACAAGTGCCAGTGCTGACGAGAGCGCGCGGTTGATCGTGCGGATTGCCTGCATGATTTCCCCCCAACCGGCGACGACCGCCGGAACCTCCGCCCCTCATTCCGCTTCCGCGCCGCACAGCGGCACTCCGGACGGAAGGAAGGGCGTCCCCTGGGCACGCGCTGCTTTCCCGCTGGCTCGGGGCCAAACCCGGGTCAGCCGCGCCGGGGGGAGGGCAGCGGGGTGATGGGGTGCCAGCCCAGCGGGGAGGAGAGGACCATCGTGCTCGACGGTTGGCCGTACGGGGCGAGCCGGTCGATGACCGCCTCGAAGTCGCCGATCGAGCCGGCGGCCACCTTCAGCATGCTGCACGCGTCGCCGGTGATCCGGTGGATCTCCAGGATCTCCGGCCAGTCGGCCACCGCCGGGTCGTGCAGGATGCAGCGCGCGCCGTAGCAGGACATCCGGATCAGCGCGACCACGGTGCGGCCGGCTCGGGTCAGGTCGACATGGGCGTGGTAGCCGGTGACGACCCCGGCCTCCTCCAGCCGGCGAACGCGCTCCGCGACGGCCGGTGGGGACAGGTGCACCCGCCGGGACAACTCGCTGAACGAGAGCCGCGCGTCGGCCTGCAACTCGCGCAGCAGCGCCCAGTCCATGTCGTCCACGCTCAGACCTTACTTTCGTGAACCAAATTCGCCTAGTTGCCTTCGGTTTGCCAGGAGAAGGCGGCGAGAGCCGTTGATTCGGCATTCCGCAGGCCGATCCGACCGCGAGATCATGACGTCGGCCAGTCCGGGGGAGGGAGACGAGATGGTGGATCAGACGGAACGGCGGGCGCCGAACCGCCGTGCCACGGTGCAACCGGTGACCCCCGGGCAGCGTGCCGCGCAGGCGACGCGCACCGGTGGCGAGCCGACCCTGGAGTTCGCCGACATGGTGCCGTACGACGCGTACGTGCAGGCCAGCGCCCTGCACAAGATGCAGCATCCGCTCAGCAGCGACCCGGGCGAGATGTCCTTCCTGATGGTCAGCCAGATCATGGAGCTGTACTTCGGGCTGACCTGCCACGAGTTGCGGGAGACCCAGCGGCTGATCCGCGCCGACCAGGTCTGGGAGGCGCTGGCCCCGCTGGGCCGCGCCAAGCTGCACCTGGAGGGGCTCAACGCCGCCTGGCAGGGGCTGCGTTGGATGAGCCCGGCCGACTTCAACAGGTTCCGCAACCTGCTCGGCGAGGCCTCCGGTTTCCAGTCGGCCATGTACCGGCAGTTGGAGTTCCTGCTCGGGCTGCGCGACCCGACGCTGATCCGCCCGTTCCGCCGGCAGGCCGAGGTGCACGCCGAGCTGAGCGCGGCGCTGGCCGCCCCGAGCCTCTGGGACGACGTGCTCGCACTGCTCGCGCGACGCGGCTTCGATCTCCCCGCCGACCTGCTCGCCCGGGACGTGGCAGTCGAGCACGACCCGCACCCGCTGGTCGAGGCGGCCTGGGTACGGATCTACGACGACCACGGGCCGGACAACCACCTGCGGCTGCTCGGCGAGGCCCTCAGTGGCGTCGCCGAGGAGTTCGGCGACTGGCGCTGGAACCACGTCAAGGCGGTGCAGCGGACGATGGGTGCCAAGGTCGGCAGCGGCGGCTCCGCCGGGCTGGCGTGGTTGCAGCGCAGCATGTCCCGGGTGGTCTTCCCGGAGCTGTGGTCGGCCCGGACCGCGATGTGACCGGAGAGCGAGACATGCACACCCCAGAACAAGAAGCCCACCGCCTCGACGAGGCCGACCCCGGCCACCGGCACCTGTTCCACGTGCCACCGGCCGACGGCGGCGACCACCCCGAGGCGGCGTACCTCGCCGGCAACTCGCTCGGCCTGCAACCCCGGGCCACCCGCGACGAACTCCTCGCCGACCTGGACGCCTGGGGGCGGCTCGGCGTCGAGGGGCACCTGGAGGCGCAACGGCCCTGGCTGCCGTACCACGAGCTGTTGACCGCGCCGGCGGCCCGACTGGTCGGCGGCCGGCCCACGGAGACCGTGGTGATGAACTCCCTCACCGTCAACCTGCACCTGCTGATGGTGAGCTTCTACCGCCCGGCCGGCGTGCGCACCCGCATCGTCATCGAGGACGCCGCGTTCCCCTCGGACAGCTACGCGGTGCGCAGCCAGGCCCGGTTCCACGGCCTGGACCCGGACGACACGGTGGTCCGGTTGCGTCCGCGCCCCGGCGAGGACGCCCTGCGCACCGAGGACGTGACCGACTACCTGGCCGCCGAGGGCGACCGGGTGGCGCTGGTGCTGCTCGGCGGGGTCAACTACCTCACCGGCGAGCTGCTGGACATCCCGGCGATCACGGCCGCCGGGCGGGCCGCCGGCGCGGTGGTCGGCTGGGACCTGGCCCACGCGGTCGGCAACGTGCCGCTGGCCCTGCACGACTGGGACGTCGACTTCGCCGCCTGGTGTTCCTACAAGTACCTGAACTCGGGTCCGGGTGCCCTGGCCGGTGTCTTCGTGCACGAGCGGCACCTCGGCGACCAGACCCTACCCCGCTTCGAGGGCTGGTGGAGCACCGCGTCGGCGACCCGGTTCGAGATGACCCCGGTGTCCCGGCCACCATCCACAGTAGAGGCCTGGCAGATCTCCAACCCGCCGATCTTCGCGATGGGCCCGGTGCGGACCTCGCTGGAGCTGTTCGACGCGGTGGGGATGACCACGCTGCGTGCCCGCAGCCAGCGGCTCACCGGCTGGTTGGAGTCGCTGCTCGACGAGGTCGTCGCCGACCGGCCGCTGCGGGTGGTCACCCCGCGCGACCCGGCCCGGCGGGGCTGCCAACTCTCGGTCCGCATCGGCGCCGGCAGCGCCGCCGAGCTGACCAAACGCCTGCGGTACGAGCACGGCGTGATCGCCGACGCCCGGGAGCCGGACGTCGTCCGGTTCGCCCCGGTGCCGCTCTACTCCACGTACCACGACTGCTGGCGGGCCGCCGCCGCGCTGGCGGCGACGGTGGGGAAGGTGACCTCTGTGAGCGCGAGGAGTGAGCCGGGGTTGCGAGCCCCGCAGTCGGGGACGAAGGGCGGCTCAGCGTGACGAAGCGGCGCGACGAGATCGCCATCATCGGTGCCGGTTTGGCCGGCTGTCTGGCCGCCTGCTTCCTGGCCCGGCGTGGCTACCCGGTGGCCCTCTACGAGCGCCGGTCCGACCCGCGTGCCGGCACTGCCGAGCGCGGTCGCTCGATCAACCTGGCCCTCTCCGAGCGCGGTCTGGACGCGCTGCGCCGGATCGGCCTGGCCGAGCAGGTGCTGACCGACGCGTTGCCGATGCGCGGCCGGATGATCCACCCGGTCGAGGGGGAGCAGCAGTTCCAGTCGTACAGCGCGGCCGGCGACCGGGCGATCAACTCGATCAGCCGGGGAGCGCTGAACAACGCCCTGCTGGACGAGGCCGCGGCGCTGCCCGGGGTGCGTGTCGTCTTCGACCACCGGCTGGTCGGGCTCGACCCGATCGACGGAACCCTGAGCTTCGAGACCCCGCAGGGCCCGGTCGCGGCCAAGGCGTCGGTCGTGCTGGGCGCCGACGGCGCCGGCTCGGCGGTACGCGGGCAACTGCTCGCGTACGGGCTGCTGGACGAGAGCGTGGACTTCCTCGACTACGGCTACAAGGAGCTGACGATCCCGCCGCTGGGCGGGGACTTCGCGCTGGATCCGGATGCCCTGCACATCTGGCCGCGCGGCACCTCGATGATGATCGCCCTGCCCAACCCGGACCGCTCCTTCACCTGCACGCTGTTCTGGCCGAACGAGGGCGCCGGGAGCTTCGCGGCACTGACCGAACCGGCGGCGATCGAGGAGCACTTCGCCAGGCACTACCCGGACGTCGTCCCGCTGGCACCGAACCTGGTCGACGACTACCAGCACAACCCGGTGGGCGTGCTCGGCACTGTTCGCTGCACCCCGTGGCAGGTCTACGGGAAGGTCGGCCTGCTCGGCGACGCGGCGCACGCGATAGTGCCCTTCTACGGCCAGGGCGCCAACTGCGCCTTCGAGGACGTGGTCGAGCTGGACCGCTGCCTGGACGAGTGCGCCGACGACTGGTTGGCCGCGTTGCCGCTCTTCCAGCGACGCCGGCAGGAGAACGCCGAGGCCATCGCCACGATGGCGCTTACCAACTTCGTGGAGATGCGGGACAAGGTGGCCTCCCCGGTCTTCCAGACCCGGCGGCGGGTGGAGCACGCACTGGAACGGGCCCTGCCCGGCCGGTACGTTTCCCAGTACGAGCTGGTGTCCTTCTCCACCACCCCGTACGCGGAGGTGCGCCGCCGGGTGCGCCGGCAGCACCTGGTGCTCGGCGCTGTCGCCGGCGGGGCCGCGCTGCTGCTGGTCGGCGCGATCGGCGCGGCACTGAGCCGAGGGAGGCGCGCGTGAACGGCAACTGGGATCCGCGACTGATGGCCGGCCGCGCGCCGGCCGGCCCGCAGCGGTTGCGCAACTTCGTCGGCGGCGAGTTCGTCGACGGTGGGCCGACGTTTCCCAAGGCCAGCCCGGTGACCGGGGAACAGGTCTTCGAGGTGGTCGAGGCATCTCGGTCCACCGTGGACGACGCGGTGGTCGCCGCGCGGGCCGCGCTGCGGGGGCCGTGGGGCCGGATGGGGGAGCGCGAGCGCGCCGAGGTGCTGCGCCGCGTCGCCGACGAGTTGGAGCGCCGCTTCGACGACCTGGTCACCGCCGAGGTCGCCGACACCGGCAAGTCCATCGCCCAGGCCCGCACGCTCGACATCCCGCGCGGGGCGGCGAACTTCCGGGCGTTCGCGGAGATCGTGGCGACCGCCCCCACCGAGTCGTTCACCACCGTCACCCCGACCGGGGGCCGGGCGCTGAACTACGCGCTGCGCAAGCCGGTCGGCGTGGTGGCGGTCATCGTGCCGTGGAACCTGCCGCTGCTGCTGCTCACCTGGAAGGTCGCCCCGGCCCTGGCCTGCGGCAACGCGGTAGTGGTGAAGCCCAGCGAGGAGACGCCCGCCTCGGCGACGCTGCTCGCCGAGGTGATGGCCGCCGCCGGCGTACCGGCCGGGGTGTTCAACCTGGTGCACGGGTTCGGGCCGGACTCGGCCGGCGAGTTCCTCACCCGGCACCCGGGCGTGGACGCGATCACCTTCACCGGCGAGTCGGCGACCGGCGGCGCGATCATGCGGGCCGCCGCCGACGGGGTGAAGGCGGTCAGCTTCGAGCTGGGCGGCAAGAACGCCGGCCTGGTCTTCGCCGACGCCGACCTGGACGCCGCGGTGGCCGGGTCGATGCGGTCCAGCTTCACCAACGGCGGGCAGGTGTGCCTCTGCACCGAACGCATCTACGTGCAGCGCCCGGTCTTCGAGGAGTTCACCGCCCGGCTCGCGAAGCGGGCCGGTGAGCTGGCGTACGGGTGGCCGACCGACGAGGCCACCGCCACCATGCCGCTGATCTCGCACCAGCACCGGGCCAAGGTGCTCGGCGCGTACGAGCTGGCCCGCGCCGAGGGCGCCGAGGTGTTGACCGGCGGCGGCACCCCCACCTTCGGCGACGCCCGCGACGGCGGGTCGTACGTGCAGCCGACAGTGCTCACCGGGCTGGGCCCGGACGCCCGCACCAACCGGGAGGAGATCTTCGGCCCGGTGGTGCACGTGGCACCGTTCGACACCGAGGACGAGGCGTACGCCCTGGCCAACGGCACCGAGTACGGCCTCGCCGCGACAGTGTGGACCCGGGACGTGGGCGTCGCGCACCGGGCCGGTGCCCGGCTGGACGCCGGCATCGTCTGGGTCAACACGTGGTTCCTGCGTGACCTGCGCACCCCGTTCGGCGGGGTCAAGGCGTCCGGCATCGGCCGGGAGGGTGGCGTGCACTCGTTGAACTTCTACTCCGAGCTGACGAACGTCTGCGTGGACCTGTCGTGAGCCGTGGCGAGGGAGCGGGCATGGAAGCTGACATCGAGGCCGCCAACCGGGAGCTGGCCGACGCCCGCAGCACCGGCAAACCGTGCCCGCCGTTGCGGGGGCGGCTGCTGCCGGAGGGCGACGTCGAGTCCGCGTACCGGGTGCAGCAGCTCCAGGCGCGGGCCTGGCAGGGCCGCGGCGAACGCCGGGTCGGCGCGAAGATCGGGCTGACCTCCCGGGCGGTGCAGGAGACCTTCGGGGTGTTCCAGCCCGACTTCGGCATGCTGACCGACGCCATGGCTGTCGGCGACGGAGTCGAGGTGCCCATCGACAGGCTGCTCCAACCGCGGGTCGAGGCGGAGATCGCGTTCGTGCTCGACAAGGATCTGCCGGACCCGCAGCTCACCACCGTCGACCTGATCCGCGCCGTCGACCACGTGCTGCCGGCCATCGAGATCGTCGACTCGCGGATCGCGGCCTGGGACATCTCCATCGTGGACACCATCGCGGACAACGCCTCCAGTGGGCTCTTCGTGCTCGGCACCACCCCGCGCCGACTCGCCGACGTCGACCTGCGACTGTGCGGGATGGTGCTGGAGCACGCCGGTGAGCCGGTCTCGGTGGGTGCGGGCGCGGCCTGCCTGGGCAACCCGCTGCACGCCCTGCACTGGCTGGCCGACACGCTCGCCCGCGCCGGTGACCCGTTGCGCGCCGGGGACGTGGTGCTCTCCGGGGCGCTCGGCCCGATGGTGGCGGTCACCCCGGGAGCCGCGTACGAGGCGCGGATCTCCGGCCTCGGCTCGGTGCGCACGGCCTTCACCCGAGGGGAGTCAGCGTGAGCGTCGGCGTGGCGGTGCTGGGATCGGGAAACATCGGCACCGACCTGATGATCAAAGTTCTCCGGCTGAGCGACAGCCTGCGGATGGTGGCGATGGCCGGCATCGACCCGGCCTCCGACGGTCTGGCGCGCGCTCGCCGGCTCGGCGTGGCCACCACCGCCGACGGCGTGGACGGCCTTGTCGCGATGCCCGAGTTCGCCGACGTCGAGCTGGTCTTCGACGCCACCTCGGCCGGCGCGCACCGACACCACGACGAGGTGCTGCGCGCCCACTGCCGCACCGTTGTCGACCTGACCCCGGCCGCGCTCGGCCCGTACGTGGTGCCGCCGGTCAACCTCGACGAGCACCTGCACGAGCGCAACGTCAACATGGTGACCTGCGGTGGGCAGGCCACAGTGCCGATCGTCGCCGCCGTCCGCCGGGTCACCCCGGTGGCGTACGGGGAGATCGTCGCGTCCATCGCCTCCCGCTCGGCCGGGCCGGGCACCCGGGCCAACATCGACGAGTTCACCGAGACCACGGCGCGGGCTATCGAGGTGGTCGGCGGGGCGGAGCGGGGCAAGGCGATCATCGTGCTGAACCCGGCGGACCCGCCGCTGCTGATGCGGGACACCGTCTACTGCCTCTGCCCGGACGCCGACGCCGACACCGCCGCCATCGCCGCCTCGGTGGCCGACATGGTGGCGACCGTCCAGGAGTACGTCCCCGGCTACCGCCTCAAGCAGGACGTGCAGTTCGACAGGGTGCGGGCGTACGTGCCGACGCTCGGGCGGCAGCTCACCGCGTTGCAGGTGTCGGTCTTCCTGGAGGTCTCCGGAGCCGGGCACTACCTGCCCGCGTACGCCGGCAACCTGGACATCATGACCTCCGCCGCGCTGCGTACCGCCGAGCGGCTGGTGGCCCTGCGGGAGGTGGCCGCGCCATGACCGATCTCTACATCCAGGACGTCACCCTGCGCGACGGCATGCACGCCATCGCCCACCGGTACACGGTCGAGCAGGTGCGCACCATCGCCGCCGCGCTGGACGCCGCCGGGGTGGCCGCCATCGAGGTGGCCCACGGCGACGGGCTCGCCGGGTCCAGCGTCAACTACGGCCACGGCGCGGCCAGCGACGCCGAGTGGATCTCCGCCGCCGCCGAGGTGCTCACCACGGCGAAGCTCACCACCCTGCTGCTGCCCGGCATCGGCACCATCGCCGACCTGAAGGCGGCGAAGGCGCTCGGGGTGACAAGTGTCCGCGTCGCCACCCACTGCACCGAGGCGGACATCTCCGCCCAGCACATCTCCTGGGCCCGGGAGAACGGCATGGACGTGGCCGGGTTCCTGATGATGTCGCACATGAACGACCCGGCCGGGTTGGCCGGGCAGGCGAAGCTCATGGAGTCGTACGGGGCGCACTGCGTCTACGTCACCGACTCCGGCGGCCGGCTGCTCATGTCCGACGTGGCGCAGCGGGTCGACGCGTACCGGCAGGTGCTGGCACCGGACACGCAGATCGGCATCCACGCGCACCACAACCTGTCCCTCGGGGTGGCCAACAGCGTGCTCGCCGTCGAACACGGCCGGGTCACCGGGTCCGCGCCGGTCGGCCCGGACGCACCCCACGGCCGGACCGTCCGCGTCGACGCCTCCCTCGCCGGCATGGGCGCGGGCGCCGGCAACGCGCCGCTGGAGGTCTTCGTGGCGGTCGCCGAGCTGCACGGCTGGAAGCACGGCTGCGACGTGTTCGCGCTGATGGACGCCGCCGACGACATCGTCCGCCCATTGCAGGACCGGCCGGTCCAGGTGGACCGGGAAACGCTCTCCCTGGGGTACGCCGGGGTCTACTCCAGCTTCCTGCGGCACGCCGAACGGGCCTCCGCGAAGTACGGCGTGGACGTCCGGTCGATCCTGGTCGAGCTGGGCCGGCGCCGGATGGTCGGCGGCCAGGAGGACATGATCGTGGACGTGGCACTCGACCTGGCCGGCAAGGAGCAGCAGTCATGATCGGACCAGACGTCGCGGGGATCGCCGACAAGCTGGGCGCGGCGGCCGACACGGCCACCGCGATCCCGCAGCTCGCCGCCGAGACCGGCCTCGACGTGGACACCGCGTACGGCGTGCAGGCCGCGCTGGTGCAGCGCCGGCTGGACCGCGGTGAGCGGCTGGTGGGGCTGAAGATGGGGCTGACCAGCCGGGCGAAGATGGCCCAGGTCGGTGTGGACGAGGTGATCTGGGGGCGGCTGACCAACGCGATGCGGGTGCCCGACGGCGGTGTGGTCGACCCGGCCGCGTACATCCATCCCCGGGTCGAGCCGGAGGTGGCGTTTCTGCTGGACCGGCTGCCCGAGCCGGGTGAGCCGATCGGCGACTTCGCCAGCGCGGTCCGCGCGGTCGCCCCGGCCATCGAGCTGATCGACTCCCGGTACGCGGACTTCCGTTTCTCGTTGCCGGACGTGATCGCCGACAACACCTCGGCCGCCGCGTTCGTGATCGGGCCGTGGTCGCCGGTGCCGGCGGGCCTCGACAACCTGGGCGTGCTGCTGGAGGTCGACGGTCGGGTGGCGCAGGTCGGCTCGACGGCGGCGATCCTCGGCGATCCGCGCCGGGCGCTCGACGAGGGCATCCGGCTGGCCGGCCGGCACGGGGTGCGGCTGGAGTCCGGCTGGGTCTTCCTGGCCGGTGCCGCGACCGCGGCTGTGCCGCTGCGTCCCGGTGCCCACGTCCGTGCGGTGGTGGAGAAGCTGGGCATGGCGTCTCTGCTGGGTTCGTCGTGATCGTCGTGAGGGTTCTCGTGGGCGCGGTCGTGGGGGTTCCTGGGCTCGCCGTGGGCGTCGCCGTGGGGGTTCCGGGCAGCCCGACCGGCTCCGGGCGGTCAGGCTTGATCCCTGCGCCGGTCGGGTGGACGCGCGCCTGCGGAAA
>NZ_JBEZCZ010000042.1:0-62524 GCF_040647875.1 Micromonospora sp. NPDC049230 | reverse complement strand
GGCTTCCGTGGTGGCGACCGGGACGCTTCGCGTTCCAGCGGCCCCCGTGAGGGTGGCTTCCGGGGCGGTGACCGGGACGGCTCGCGTTCCAGCGCCCCGCGCGACGGTGGTTTCCGTGGCGGTGACCGTCGTGAGGGCGGCTTCCGTGGTGGCGACCGGGACGCTTCGCGTTCCAGCGGCCCCCGTGAGGGTGGCTTCCGGGGCGGTGACCGGGACGGCTCGCGTTCCAGCGCTCCCCGTGAGGGCGGTTTCCGCGGCGGTGACCGCGAGGGCGGCTTCCGCGGTGGCGATCGCCGCGAGGGCGGCTACCAGGGCGGCGACCGTACCCGCTCTGGCCCGTCCCGCGAGGGTGGTTTCCGTAGCGGCGACCGCGAGGGCGGCTACCGCGGCGGTGACCGCCGTGAGGGTGGCTTCCGCGAGGGTTCCCGGCCTGGCGCTCCCCGTGAGGGTGGCGGCTTCCGCGGCGGTGACCGTCGCGAGGGTGGTTTCCGCGGTGGGGACCGGCCGAGTGGCCCGCGTGACGGCGGCGCTCCCCGTGAGGGTGGCTTCCGGGGCGGCGACCGCGAGGGCGGCTTCCGGGGCGGTGACCGTCGTGAAGGCGGCTTCCGTGGCGGTGACCGTGACGGTGGTTTCCGTGGTGGGGACCGTCGTGAAGGTGGCTTCCGTGGCGGGGATCGGGACGGTTCGCGTTCCAGCGGCCCGCGCGAGGGTGGTTTCCGTGGCGGTGATCGCGACGGTGGTTTCCGTGGTGGGGACCGTCGTGAGGGTGGTTTCCGCGGTGGGGACCGGCCGAGTGGCCCGCGTGACGGCGGCGCGTCCCGTGAGGGTGGTTTCCGGGGCGGTGAGCGTGACGGTGGTTTCCGTGGTGGGGACCGTCGTGAAGGTGGCTTCCGTGGTGGCGATCGGGACGGTTCGCGTTCCAGCGGCCCGCGCGAGGGTGGTTTCCGTGGCGGTGATCGCGACGGTGGTTTCCGTGGTGGGGACCGTCGTGAGGGTGGTTTCCGCGGTGGGGACCGGCCGAGTGGCCCGCGTGACGGCGGCGCGCCCCGCGAGGGCGGTTTCCGTGGCGGTGACCGCGAGGGCGGTTTCCGGGGCGGTGACCGCGACGGTGGCTTCCGTGGCGGTGACCGTCGTGAAGGTGGCTTCCGGGGCGGTGACCGCCCGCGTGACGGTGCGCCTCGCGAGGGTGGCTTCCGCGGTGGGGACCGCGAGGGTGGCTTCCGCGGCGGCGACCGTCGTGAAGGCGGCGCGCCTCGCGAAGGCGGCTTCCGTGGCGCTCCCCGTGAGGGCGGTTTCCGTGGCGGCGATCGGGACGGTTCGCGTTCCAGCGGCCCGCGCGACGGTGGTTTCCGGGGCGGTGACCGCGAGGGTGGCTACCGTGGCGGCGACCGGGCCGGTGCTGCCCGGGCCGACGAGCGGCCGCGTCGCGAGGGCGAGTTCCGCCGCGACGACCGCGCTGGCGGCTCGGAGTCGTTCGAGGGCGGGCGTAACTCAGCCCCGGCTCTGCCGGACGACATTCTCGCGACCGACCTCGACAAGGACGTTCGCGCTGAGCTGCTCTCGCTGAACAAGCCGGTCGCCGAGACGGTGGCCCGGCACCTTGTCGCGACAGGTCAGCTGATCGACGAGGACCCGGCCGAGGCGTTGGCGCACGCGCTGGCCGCCCGGCGGCTCGCGTCGCGCATCTCCGCGGTCCGTGAAGCGGTGGGTCTTGCCGCGTACCACGCAGGTGAGTGGCAGTCGGCGATCGCCGAGCTGCGCACGTACCACCGGATGAGTGGTCTGCAGAGCCACCTGGCCGTGCTCGCGGACTGCGAGCGGGCGCTCGGCCGGCCGGAGCGGGCCATCGACCTCTTCCGCGGCGCTGACCGGGAGAAGTTGGACCAGGCCGTCGCGATCGAGCTGCTCATCGTCGCCGCGGGGGCCCGGGGTGACCTGGGGCAGAAGGATGCCGCGGTCGCGATGCTCCAGGTCCCGGACCTCACCAGTGAGGCCACGGTGCCGTGGACGGCTCGGCTGCGGTACGCGTACGCCGACGCGCTGCTGGCCGTCGGCCGACGCGAGGAAGCCCGCGAGTGGTTCTCCCGTGCCGCCGACGTGGATACCGAGGGCGAGACCGACGCCGCCGAGCGGCTGCTGGACCTCGACGGCGTGGTCATCGAGGGCGACGACGAGGACGAGGCCGCCGAGGAGATCGCCGCGGGGCCTGGTGCTCCCGGCGCGGTTCCGGCCCAGCCGGACGCCGACCTGACCGGCGACGCCGACCGCGACGACGAAGACGACGACGCCGACGACCGCGACGAGGACGACGACGCCGACGACGAAGACGACGACCGCGACGAGGACGACGACGAAGAGGACGACGACGAAGAGGACGAGGACTTCGACGACGACGAGCAGGACGGTGCTGTCGGCCGCCCTGGCGACGCCGAGGACTCGGTCGACGAGGACGAGGACCGTCACCCGGACGAGGCCGACACCGCCACGGCGGACACTGCCGCCACCGGCGTGACGTCCGCGGACGAGGTGAACGCCGACTCGGTGAACGCCGACGAAACCGCCCCCACCCGGGGCGACGAGTCGGAGCCGACGCAGCGGTGAACGCGGGTGCGGGGGAGCGGCTGGTCGACGGGTACACGCTTGTCGTCTTCGACCTGGACGGGGTGATCTACCTGATCGACCGGCCGATCCCCGGTGCCGTCGAGGCGGTGGCTCGGCTGCACGACGAGGGACGGGCGGTGGCGTACGCGACGAACAACGCGTCCCGCCGGTCCAGCGAGGTCGCCGACCTGCTGACGGGGATGGGTGTGCCGGCCCGGCCGGAGGAGGTGCTCACCTCCGCCGCCGCCTCGGCCGAGCTGTTGCGGGACCGGCTGCCCGTCGGCGCACCGGTGCTGGTGGTCGGCGCGGAGGCCCTGCGCGCCGAGCTGCGCGCGGTCGGCCTGACCCCGGTCACCAAGGCCGACGAGAACCCGGCAGCGGTGGTGCAGGGGTACGGGCCGCAGGTCGGCTGGGCCGAGCTGGCCGAGGCGTCGGTCGCGGTGCGGGGCGGTGCGCTCTGGATCGCCACCAACACCGATCGGACCCTGCCCAGCGGGCGAGGACCGTTGCCGGGCAACGGTTCGCTGGTCGCGGTGCTGCGCACGGCGCTGGAGCGGGACCCGGACGTGGTGGTCGGCAAGCCGGAGTCGGCGCTGTTCGAGACCGCCGCCCGGCGTGCCGGCGGTGGCCGGAGCCTGGTGGTGGGCGATCGGTTGGACACCGACATCGAGGGCGCCCGCCGCGCCGGCCTGGACAGCCTGTTGGTGCTCACCGGGGTCAGCGGCGTACCGGAGCTGCTGGCGGCCGAGCCGCGACGGCGTCCCACGTACGTCGCGAGGGACCTGGCGGGGCTCTTCGACCCGGCCGCCGCGGTGCGGGTCCCGGGCCCGGCGGACGCCGGCGGCTGGGCCGTGACCGACCGCGACGGCACGCTGGAGCTGGCCGGCTCGGGTCGGCCACTGGACGCGGTGGCCGCGCTCTGCGCGGTGGCCTGGTCGGCACCGGAGCCGGCGCTGCCGCCGATCCGCCCGGTCGGCCCGGACGCGGCCCACGCGCTGGAGAGCTTCGGTCTGACCGCCGCCGCCTGACCGGGGTCGTCAGAGAAGCTTGCGGAGCTTCAGCAGGTCGAACGGGTTGGCTTTGATCGACACCCGGCGGGAGGTCACCGCGCTGGTGACGTCCAGGTCGCCGCGGACCAGGGCGAGCAGGTCGTCGCTGGACGTGCTCAGCGCGATCTTGGCCTTGGGGTCGTCGCCGTCGGTCAACTCGACAAGTCGACCGCCGGTGATCCGGCCGTGGAAGGCGGTGTCCAGGTCGGTGATCCGGCAGGCCAGCGTGCGGTCCAGGTCGATCCGTTCGCGCACCGTCTCGGCGTTGCGATCCAGCCGGGAGGCCAGCTCCTGCAATGCCTGCCGGCACTCGTCCACGCTGGCCACATCTCCCCCTCGCTGATCGCCACGCCGTCCTCGGCACCGTACCGCACGGCACGGTCCGGGGTGCCCGGTAGCGTGACACCTGCACACCTCGCCCCGTGGAAGGACTCAGGCATGCAGGACGCGTGGCGCGCCTACCTCGAGCTGGCCATGGGCCTGACGGAGGCGCCCCGGAAGAAGGCCCAGGACGCGGCACGTCGCCTCGTCGGCTCCGGCGGCGCGACCGCCGCCCAACTCCAGGCCCTCGGCGAGGAGTTGGTCACCACCGGCGCCGCCAACCGAGAGGCGTTGACCAAGCTGGTCCGTTTCGAGGTCGACCGGGCCCTCGGCGCGGTCGGGTTGGCCACCGCCGACGAGGTGGCCGAGCTGACCCGACGGGTGCACGACCTGGAACGGCAGCTACGCGAGGCACGCACAGTGGAGCCGACGGCCGCCGCGCCGACGGCCGCCGCGCCGACGGCCGCTGAGCCGCCGACCGCCGCTGAACCGGCGGCCGCGCCGGAGGCCAGCCGCAGCGCGCACGCCGACCCGCCGCCCGGCACCGGTCTCGTGCCGTCGGACGCCCCCGCCGGTGCCCCGGTGGCCAAGAAGGCCGTGGCCAAGAAGGCGGTCGCGAAGAAGGCGGTCGCCAAGAAGGCCATCGCGAAGAAGCCGCCGGCGACGATCAGCCGTACCGCCGACGAGCCCCCCACTCCCGCGGACATGCCGGCCAAGAAGGCGGTCCGCAAGCAGCCTCCGGACGACGCCGAATGAACCGGCCCGGTCCATCGGCGGGCGGGTCGTTCCCGGCCCGACCCGTTCCCCCGCCGTCCGGCGGAGCGGGCAGACCCGTTCCTCCGCCGACTGGCGGAGCACCTCGGCCCGGCCCGCCGGCTGGCGGAGCAGCCCGCCCCGGCCCGCCGCTGGGTGTCCGTCCCGCGCCGCTGCCCGACCCCGGGGACGACGCGGCACGGCACCCGGCGGTGGACGCCGCGGTGCGGGCCATGGCCAACGCGGCGACGCTGGCCCCGGCCGACCAGATCGCCCAGTACGAGGCGGCCTACGAGACGTTGCGGGAAACCCTCGCCACCATCGACCAGACCTGAGTGGACCGACCAGTTCTGAGCAGACCGGAGAACCATCAATGGCACGTCGCAACCGGCTGGACGCCGAACTCGTCCGCCGCGGTCTGGCCCGCTCCCGGGAGCAGGCCGCCGCGTTGGTCGAGGCCGGCCGCGTCCAGCTGCGGGGGGTCGTCGCGCGCAAGGCCGCCGCGATGGTCGACCCCGCCGACCCGCTGCTGGTCACCGGCGAGGACCCGACCGAGGAGTACGTCTCCCGGGGCGGGCACAAGCTCGCCGGCGCGCTTGCCGCATTCGGGGCCGGTGGGCTGCGCGTCGCCGGGAGGCGCTGCCTGGACGCCGGCGCGTCGACAGGTGGCTTCACCGACGTGCTGCTGCGCGCCGACGCCGCCGAGGTGGTGGCCGTGGACGTCGGCTACGGGCAGCTCGCCTGGCCACTGCGCACGAATGAGCGGGTTCGCGTCCTGGAGCGCACCAATGTCCGTACCCTCGATCCGGACGCGATCGGCGGGCCGGTCGACCTCACGGTGGCCGACCTGTCGTTCATCTCGCTGCGGCTGGTGCTGCCGGCGTTGGCCGGCTGCACCCGCGACGACGGTGACCTGGCGTTGATGGTCAAGCCGCAGTTCGAGGTCGGCAAGGACCGGGTCGGCGCCGGCGGTGTGGTCCGCGACCCGGAGTTGCGTGCCGAGGCGGTGCTGGACGTGGCGGCGGCGGCCGCGCGGCTCGGCCTCGGGCTGGCCGACGTGGCGGCCAGTCCGCTGCCCGGGCCCAGCGGCAACGTGGAGTTCTTCGTATGGTTGCGCCGGGGCGCCGCACCGGCCGACCCGCAGCGGGTGCGGGCCGTGGTGGCGGCCGGGCCGGACGGCCCGACGACGGCCGGCGACGTGCCGGGCGTGGCGGCGGCGGAGGAGGTCGCAGGGTGAACGCGCGCAGCGAGGGCACGACACGCGGTGGTGCCGGGGCGACGGTGGCGCACCGCCAACCGGTCGGGCGGGTGGCCCGATGAGCCGGACCGCTCTGCTGGTGACCCACACCGGCCGTCGGCGCAGCACCGAGCACGCCCGGTCGGTCGCGGCCGACCTGATCGCCGCGGGTTTCGAGGTACGGGTGGTCGCCGACGAGGCCGACGACCTCGACCTGCCCGGCGTGGTGCCGGTCGCCGGCCCGCAGGCCGCCGAGGGCGCCGAGATCGTCTTCGCGCTCGGCGGGGACGGCACCTTCCTGCGTGCCGCCGAGCTGGCCCGGCCGGCGAAGGCGCCGCTGCTCGGCATCAACCTCGGCAAGGTGGGCTTCCTGGCCGAGGCGGAGATCGACGACCTGGACAGCGCGGTGCGGGACGTCGTCGATCGCAACTACAGCGTCCACGAGCGGCTCACCCTGGACGTGACCGCCGAGTTCGACGGCGGGCCGACGATCGAGTCCTGGGCGCTCAACGAGATCAGCATCGAGAAGGGCGAGCGGGCGCAGATGCTCGAACTGCTCGTCGACGTGGACGGGCGGCCACTGTCCCGCTACGGCTGCGACGGTGTCGTGTGCGCCACCCCCACCGGCTCCACCGCGTACGCGTTCTCCGGCGGCGGGCCGGTGGTCTGGCCGGAGGTGGAGGCGTTGCTCCTGGTGCCGATCAGCGCGCACGCGTTGTTCAGCCGACCGTTGGTCACCGCCCCGACGTCCACCTTCGTGATCACCGTCGACCCGTTCACCACCCTCGCGGTGCTCGCCTGCGATGGGCGGCGCGTCTACGACCTCCCGCCCGGCGCCCGGGTCACGGTGCGTCGGGGCGCGCTGCCGGTGCGCATCGTGCGGCTGCGGGCCCGCCCGTTCACCGACCGGCTGGTCGCCAAGTTCGGCCTTCCCGTGCACGGCTGGCGCGGCAGCCGCCGGTGACCACGACGCACACCCTGGGTGGACGGTGGCTGTCCACCTGACGACATGTCGCCGCTACGGCGGCTGGTGACTAGTGACCTGGTGACAGGCTCCGTCGCAGACTCCGATCGGCCCTCGTCTACGGATGGGGGCCTGGAGGAGTAGAGGAGCACATCGCATGCACTGGTCCCCACGCTGGCTCGCCGTCGGCGCGGTCGGCGCGTTGGTGGTCGGCCTCGCCGCACCGGCGTCCGCCGACCCGCCCGCCCGGCCCACCGGCCCAAACCCGGGCGGCACGCCCGTCCGTATCACCCTGATCACCGGCGACCAGGTCGAACTGGCGCCGGCCGCGCCGGGCCGGGTCGCCGCCACCGTCCGCCCGGGACCCGGGCGCGAGCGGGTCATCTTCCAGACCATGCAGGTCGACGGCCGGCTGCGGGTGTTGCCCAGCGACGCCCTGCCCTACGTCTCCAGCGGGGTCCTCGACGCCAACCTCTTCGACGTGCAGGAGTTGGCCGCCGACGGGTACGGCGACGCCGCGCAGGGCGCGTTGCCGCTGATCGTGCGCTACCAGGAGCCGGCCGCCGGGCGGGTCAAGCCGCTGGCTGGCGCCACCGACGCCCGGCCGTTGGAGAGCATCAACGGCGCCGCGCTGCGGGTCGGCAGGGGCGATCTCGGCGGCCTCTGGACCACGCTCGCCGACGCGCCGGCCAACCGGGCCACGACTGCCGCCGCACCCCGGCTGGGTGCCGGCATCGCTCGGATCTGGCTGGACGGGAAGGTTCGTCCGGCGCTGGAGCACAGCGTGCCGCAGATCGGCGCCCCGACGGCCTGGGCCGCCGGTCGGGACGGCACCGGTGTGACGGTGGCGGTGCTCGACACCGGCGTCGACGCCACCCACCCCGACCTGGCCGGCCGGGTCACCGAGGCGCGGGACTTCTCCGGCAGCGGCAGCGCCCGCGACGGGCACGGCCACGGCACCCACGTGGCGGCCACCATCGCCGGCAGCGGCGCGGCGTCCGCCGGGCTCCGCAAGGGCGTCGCCCCCGGTGCGCGGTTGCTGGTCGGCAAGGTGCTCGACGACGGTGGCTCCGGCTACGACTCGTCCATCATCGCCGGCATGGAGTGGGCCGCCCACTCCGGCGCGAAGGTCGTCAGCATGAGCCTCGGCGGTGACCCGACCGACGGCACCGACCCGATGAGTCAGGCGGTGAACGACCTGACCGCCGAGACCGGCGCGCTCTTCGTGGTCGCCGCCGGCAACGCGGGCGCCGCGCGTACCGTCGGCGCGCCGGGCGCGGCCGCGGCGGCGCTCACCGTCGGCGCGGTGGACCGCGACGACAACCTGGCCGAGTTTTCCAGCCGGGGCCCCCGGCTCGGTGACAACGGCCTGAAGCCGGAGATCACCGCACCGGGCGTCGGCATCGTCGCCGCGCGGGCCGCCGGCACCACAATGGGTACGCCGGTGGGCGACGCCTACACGACCGCGTCCGGGACCTCGATGGCCACCCCGCACGTGGCCGGCGTGGCGGCGATCCTCGCCCAGGAACATCCGGACTGGGCCGCCGGGGCGTTGAAGGACGCGCTGGTGAGCACCACGAAGGCCAACCCGGCGCTGACCGTCTTCGAACAGGGTGGCGGTCGGGTCGACGTGGCACGGGCGCTCGGGCAGCGGGTGTACGCCTCGGCCACCGCTGACTTCGGCCGGATCTCCACCGGCGGCACGACTGTCGAGCGGAGCGTGTCGTACACGAATGGCACGAAGGCGGCGCAGACCCTGCGGCTGGCCCTGGAGCTGCGCAACCTGGACACCGGTGCGGCCGAAACCGACGGGGTCACGCTCGGATCCGGCGAGGTGAGCGTGCCGGCGGGCGGCAGCGTCGCCGTGCCGCTGCGCGCCGACCCGGCGAAGCTGGCCCGGGGCCCGCACGGTGGCTGGCTGGTGGCGACCGGCGCGGATGGTGTGGCCGTGCGCACCCCGGTCGGGCTCACCGTGAGCGGTCCCGTGCACCACCTCACCATCAAACTGCTGGACCGGCAGGGTCAGCCGGGCCTCTCGCCGGGGCTGACCGTCTTCGGTGAGCAACCCGAGTCGGACTTCTGGGGCATGTGGGGTGGCGAGGGCACCCTGGAGGTCGAGGAGGGCACCTACGTGCTGACCGCGCTGGTCACGCACGGCGTCCCACTGGACGAGCAGATGACCCAGATCATCGAACCGGAGGTGACCGTCGACCGGGACCTGACAGTGGTGCTCGACGCGCGTAAGGGCACACCGGTGCGGATCGAGACGCCGAAGCCCAGCGAGCAGCGGGCCACCCTGAGCTACTACGTGCACCGGGTGTTGGGCAACGGCCGACAGATCGACAACGGTGTGATGGCCTACAGCAACGTCCAGCAGGTCAACGTCACGCCGACCCGCCAGGTGCGCCAGGGTGAGTTCGAGTTCGCCTCGCGCTGGCAGCTCGTCGCCCCGATGGTGGACGCGACGGTCAGCGGGGTGTCCGGTCCGTCGGACATCAACCTGCTGGGCTCCTCACCGGCGCCGACCGGTCGGCGGAAGCTGCCGCTGCTCTGGGCCGGCACCGGCACCCCGGCCGAGCTGACCCGGGTGCGGGGCGCCGCCGTGCTGCTCGGCGCCGACCCGAACCGCTCGGAGGAGGAACAGGTGGCCGCCGCCGCGGCCGCCGGTGCCGCCGCCGTGTTGATCGTCCGGCCGGAGGACCAGAGCGCGTGGACGGTCTGGCGCCCGACCGGGGATCGGCTGCCGATCCCGTCGATGGTGGTGGCGTACGACGACGGCCAGCGGCTGATCGCGGCGACGCGCCGGGGCAGGGCGACGCTGGACCTGACGTTGACAGTGGACAGCCCGTACCTCTACGACGTGTGGCAGGTGTCGAAGGGGCGGGTGCCGGAGCGGGTCGTGCACACGGTGACCGCGAAGAACACCGCCGAGGTGACCGCGAGCTACGGCGACATGGGTGCCGGCTGGGCCACCGAGGAGCGATTCGGGTGGCGTCCGTGGCAGGAGTACGCCTGGAACGACGACCAGCGGATGGTCCGCAACGGCAGCACCCGGCAGGAGTTCGTCAGCGCCGGGGATTCCTGGTGGCAGCATCGGGTCCTGCACAAGTTCACGTTCATGCAGTGGGGCCAGTTGGCCGGCGGCCTGACCGAGCGACCCCGTCGCTACACCGCCGACGACCGGGTGACCGAGACCTGGCACGCGCCGGTGGTCCGGCCGGCCGTTCCGGCCGGCGGTGCGCCGGTGCCCACACGCAGCGGTGACACGCTGGACCTGCGGGTGGCCGAGTTCGTCGACGCGCAGGGGCACTACAGCCTGGCCGGTGACAGCGAGGAGTCGGACGCCGTCGCGGCGCGGGTCAGCCGCGACGGGCAGCAGATCGCCGACCTCTCCGGCGGCTGGGCGCCGGTGCCCACCACCGCGAAGTCGGCCCGTTACCGGCTGGACCTGACCACGCGGCGGTCGTCCGACGAGTGGCGCCACGGCACCCGGACCGACACCGCCTGGGAGTTCACCTCGGCCCGGCCGGCGGGTACCGCCGCCACGCCGTTGTCGCTGCTCCAGGTGGACTACCGGGTGCCGGCCGACCTGCTCGGCACGGTCCGCGGCAACCGGCCGCACCAGCTGGGGCTGACCCTGCGGCAGCCCGCCGGGGTGCCCGCGCCGACGGGCACCAGCGTCCACGTGCAGGTCTCCTTCGACGGGGGCGTCACCTGGCGCGACGCGCCGACGAAGGGGGCGGGCACCCGGTACACAGCGACAGTGCCGGCCGGACGCGGAACGGTGTCGCTGCGGGTGCACGCCGCCGACCGGGCCGGAAACACCGTCGACCAGACGGTGCTCCGGGCGTACGGGCTGCGTTGACCCGCACCGGGCGGGGCGGCTGGGGCCGTCCCGCCCGGGTGGGGTCCGCCGTCCATCACCGGCGGACCCTTCGGCGTCAGAGCCAGCCGCGCCGGCGGACCCTTCGGCGTCAGAGCCAGCCGCGCCGGGCGACCTGGAACGCCAGCCCGGGCCGGGTGTCGACGCCGGCGGCGGCCATCAGGTCGGCGATGCGCCGCTGCACGGTACGCCGACTCACCCCGAGCTGGGAGGCGATGGACTTGTCCGGTACGCCGGCCACGAACAGCGAGAGCAGCCGCGCCTCGTCGGCGTCCGGCTGATAACCGTCGCCCGGTTGGTCCGGTGGATCCGGACGTCGGCCGTCGGTCGTCGCGACGACGAGCGGATCGTCGAGCCGCAACGGGGTGGCCACCCGCCAGTGGCTCTCGAAGAGGGCGAGCAGCGCGTCGAGCAGTTGACTGCGACCGATCACGGCGGCGCTCGGTTCACCGCCGTCGCGGTCCGGCACCAGCGGGCAGACCGCGATGCGGGAGTCCACGATGGCCAGTCGGACCGGCAGCCGGTCCAGGACCCGGGCCTGCTCGCCGGCGCCGACGCCCTTGGCCAGGTCGGCGAGCGCGCCCGGTTCCAGCAGCAGGTCACGCTCGTAGATCGCCCGGTAGCTCACCCCGCGGGCCAGCGCGTCGAACTCCTCGACGTTCTCCGGGCCGGCCATCGCCAGGGGGTTGGCGC
This sequence comes from Micromonospora sp. NPDC049230, assembly GCF_040647875.1. Taxonomy (NCBI): domain Bacteria; kingdom Bacillati; phylum Actinomycetota; class Actinomycetes; order Micromonosporales; family Micromonosporaceae; genus Micromonospora; species Micromonospora sp. NPDC049230. The sequence continues at coordinate 51,023 of NZ_JBEZCZ010000042.1, read as the reverse complement.
GGCAGAACCAGAGCACCTCGGCGCGTGCCGCATTCTGCAGATCGCGCAGACGGTCCCGCAGCACCCGACCGCCGGTGATCACCTCGACGAGGTGGTCCACGTGATGCCGGCGCAGCCCGGACCGGTACTCCTCGGCCAGTTGGGTGACCCGCCGGCGGGCCGCCTCCAGGTCCTCCTGGCGGCGCAGCAGCGTCGCGCCGAGAGCGACGTCCGGGGCGGTCGGGCGCAGCGGAGCGTCCGGGTCGTTGTCGGTGGGCTGCACCAGGCCCTTGCCGCGCAGCGCCTCGATCTGGGCGACGACCTGCTCACGGGGCCGGTGCAGACGACGGACCAGCTCGTCGATGCGGGCCGTGGTGAGCTGGAGCAGGCAGCGGTAGAGCTCCTCCTCAGCCGGGGTCAGGCCGATCACGTCCAACACGGGGCAGAACTGTACGTCGGCCGGGTGTGGGCCGCACCGGGCCCGTCGGCTGGTCAACTGTCGGGCCTCGCGTCTACTGTCGGTGGCTGTGCTGGAAGAGCTGCGCATCACCGGACTGGGCGTCATCGAGGACACCACGCTGCCGTTGGCCGGCGGCATGAACGTCATCACCGGCGAGACCGGTGCGGGCAAGACGATGGTGGTGACCGGCCTCGGCCTGCTCTTCGGCGGTCGGGCCGACGCCGGGCGGGTTCGTGCCCAGCCGGGCCGGGCGGTGGTGGAGGGGCGGCTGCGCCTGCACGGGCGGGCCGCCGACGCCGTGCACGCGCGGATCATCGAGGCCGGTGGCGAGCCCGACGAGGACGGCTCGGTGCTGCTGAGCCGCACGGTGACGGTGGAGGGGCGTTCGCGCGCCCACGTCGGCGGCCGGAGCATGCCGGTGTCGATGCTCGGTGAGGTCGGCGAGCAGGCCGTGGCCGTGCACGGCCAGTCCGACCAGCTGCGGCTGCTGCGCCCGGCCGAGCAGCGCGCCGCACTGGACCGGTTCGCCGGCCCCACGCACGAGAAGCTGCTCGACGCGCTGCGCGAGGCGTACACGGGGTGGCGGCGGGTGGTCGACGACCTGGCCGACCGGCGGCGCAACGCCCGCGAACGCAACCAGGAGGCCGACCTGTTGCGCCTCGGCCTCGACGAGATCACCCGGGTGGATCCGCAGCCCGGTGAGGACGACGAGCTGAAGACCGAGGCGCAACGGTTGGAGCACGCCGAGGGGTTGCGCACGGCCGCGCAGATCGCCCAACAGTGCGTGGCGGGTGGTGCGGAGGCCGCCGACGAGACACCGGACGCGGCGGCGCTGCTCGGCACCGCCCGTCGGACGCTGGAGGCGCAGTCCGGCACCGACCCGGCGCTCGGTGAGTTGGCGGCCCGCCTGGAGGAGGCGGCCACGCTGGTCACCGACGTGTCGGCGGAGCTGTCGGCGTACCTGGCGACGCTCGACGCGGACCCGGCCCGCCTACAGCACGTCTACGAGCGGCGGGCGGCGCTGCGCGCGCTGACCCGCAAGTACGCCGACGACGTCGACGGGGTGATCGCCTGGGCCGACCGGGCGCGCACCCGACTGTCCGACCTGGACATGTCCGACGATCTGCTCGACGAGTTGGAGCGCGAGGGTCAGCGGCTCGCCGTGGAGGTGGCCGACCTGGCCGGGCGGGTGTCGGCCTCCCGGCAGGAGGCGGCGGTCCGGTTCGCCGAGCAGGTCACTGTCGAGCTGGCGGGTCTGGCCATGCCACACGCACGGATCGAGGTGGCGGTGCTGCCGCGCCCGGCCGGTCGGGCCGAGCCGACGCTGGAGGTCAACGGCGTCGAGGTGGGTGTCACACCGGACGGTGGCGACGAGGTGGAGCTGCGGTTGCTGGCCCACCCGGGAGCGCCGTCGTTGCCGTTGCAGCGGGGCGCCTCCGGCGGCGAGTTGTCCCGGGTGATGCTCGCCATCGAGGTGGTCTTCGCCGGCTCGGGCGGCCCGCCCACGCTGGTCTTCGACGAGGTCGACGCGGGCGTCGGCGGGCAGGCGGCGGTGGAGATCGGCCGCCGGTTGGCCCGGTTGGCCCGCAGCCACCAGGTGTTGGTCGTCACGCACCTGCCGCAGGTGGCCGCGTTCGCCGACCGGCATCTGGTGGTGGCGAAGGACACCGGCGGGGCGGTGACGACGAGCGGCGTGCGGGTGGTGGAGGACACCGAGCGGGCCCGGGAGTTGGCCCGGATGCTGGCAGGTTTGCCCGATTCTGATCTGGGTATCGCTCACGCCGAGGAGCTTCTGGCCGTGGCCGCCAAGGAAAGGCGGCTGTGACGCCGCGTATTGTGAGCGCAAGCACACCGGCTTGTGCCGACGTGTGCTTCCCTGGGTAGGCGGCCCTGCTCAGGCATGTCGCGACAGAAAAGCCTGCCTCACATGCCAGGATGGTCACGATGCGTCTACCCACGTTGCGCCGAAACCGAAACTCCGACCCGGGCAAGGTCCTCGGCACCGCGCGCCTTGATCGCCGGACAAAACGCCTGGTCGGTCGGCTGCGCCCCGGCGACATCGCGATCATCGACCACGTCGACCTGGATCGGGTCGCCGCCGATTCGCTCGTCGCGGTCGGGGTCGGCGCGGTGCTCAACGCCAAGCCCTCGGTCTCCGGCCGCTACCCGAACCTCGGGCCGGAGGTGCTGATCGCCGCCGGCATCCCGCTGCTCGACGACCTCGGTGAGGGCGTCTTCGAGCAGATCCGCGAGGGCGACCAGGTGCGCATCGAGGGCAACACGGTCTTCGCCGGTGACGAGCCGGTGGCCCACGGCAGCCTGCAGGACGCCGAGTCGGTCGCCAAGGCGATGGCCGACGCCCGGGAGGGTCTGTCGGTGCAGTTGGAGGCGTTCGCCGCCAACACGATGGACTATCTCCGGCAGGAGCGCGACCTGCTGCTCGACGGTGTGGGCGTGCCGGACATCGAGACGCAGATCCAGGGGCGACACTGCCTGATCGTGGTCCGCGGCTACGACTACAAGGCCGACCTGGACGTGCTGCGCCCCTACATCCGCGAGTTCAAGCCGGTGCTCATCGGCGTCGACGGCGGCGCGGACGCGCTCGTCGAGGCCGGGTACACCCCCGATATGATCATCGGGGACATGGATTCGGTCACCGACGACGTGCTGCGCTGCGGTGCCGAGGTGATCGTGCACGCGTACCCGGACGGGCGGGCGCCCGGCCTGCCCCGGGTCAACGGCCTCGGCGTGCCGGCGATCACCTTCCCGGCGGCGGCGACGAGCGAGGACCTGGCCATGCTGCTCGCCGACGAGAAGGGCGCCTCGCTGCTGGTCGCGGTCGGCACCCACGCCACCCTCGTCGAGTTCCTCGACAAGGGTCGCGGCGGGATGGCCTCGACCTTCCTGACCCGGCTGAAGGTCGGTGGCAAGCTCGTCGACGCCAAGGGCGTGAGCCGGCTCTACCGGCAGAGCATCTCCGGGTCGTCGCTGCTGCTGCTGGTGCTGTCGGCGATCGCGGCGATGGCGTCCGCGGTGGCTGTCTCGACCGTCGGGAAGGCGTACCTGGGTGTGGTCGCCGAGTGGTGGGACAATTTCGTGTTCCAGCTGTACCGGCTCTTCTAGTTCCCGACCGATCAAGAGGCTGCAAGCGTGATCAACTTCCGCTACCACGTGGTGTCCCTCACCGCGGTGTTCCTGGCTCTGGCGATCGGCCTGGTGGTCGGCACGGCCGCCCTCAACGGCCCGGTCGCCGATTCGCTCGAGGGGCAGGTAACCGGGCTGCGCAAGGACAACCAGTACTGGCGTCAGCAGGTCAACAACATGGAGAAGCAGCTCGGGCTGGAGGAGGAGTTCGCCGAGGAGATGTCCCAGGTCGTCCTCCCGAGCGCACTGGCCGGGCGGCGCGTGCTGGTGCTCACCCTGCCCAACGGGCGCGACCACACCGAGGGCGTGCTCAAGAAGCTCCAACTCGCCGGGGCCACCATCACCGGCCGGGTCGATCTACAGGACAAGCTCGTCAACCCGGACAACAACTCCAACCTGCTGGAGTTGGCCGTCACCGCCGCCCGCCCGACCGCGCAGACCACCGGCCTGCCCGGCAACGGGCACGGCGTGGAGACCTCCAGCGCGCTGCTGGCCAGCGTCCTGCTGGACCGGGCTCAGGGCGTCGCGCCGGTCAGCGACGCCGACCGGCGGGCGGTGCTCGCCGCCTACAACAACGCCGGCTACCTGACCACCGACAACAACAAGGTCACCGGCTCGGCGGAGGCGGTCGTCGTGGTCAGCGGCCAGCCGTACGTGGACAAGGACTCCGACAAGCGGGACGAGTCGGTCGTCAAGATCGCTGAGCAGTTCGACCGGACCGGCGCGATCGTGGTGGCCGGCAACGGCTCCGCCGGCGGCAACCTGGTCTCGGTGGTCCGTGGTGACCCGGTGCTGTCCCAGACCATCTCCACCGTCGACAACGCCAACACCGTGCAGGGCCAGCTGGTCACCAGCCTCGCCCTGGTGCAGCAGCTCACCGAGAAGAAGGCCGGCCAGTACGGCGTCGGCGACAACGCCGCCTCCGGCCTGTTGCCTAGACTGCCCCAGTGAGCGAACGACGTACCCCCGTGTCCGTAACCGACGAGGCGGACGGCAGGGCAGCCGCATGAGCGTCCTGGGCCGGCTGCTGATCGCCGGTGCCGGTGCCGCCGCCGCGCGGTACGCGCTGCGCGAGGTGCGCACCTCCCCGGCCGGCCCGGCACTGGAACGCACCAACTTCCGGGGCCGCACGGTGACCCTCGCCGCCGGGCCGGCGCTGGCCGCCGGGGCGAGCGCCGTCGGCGCGTTCGGTGCCACCAGCGGCGCCTCCGGTGGGGCCGCCCTGGTCGCCGGCCTCGGTGCCGGTGGCGTCGGTCTCTACGACGACGTGGTCGGCGCACGGCCGGAGCAGAAGGCGGCCAAGGGCTTCGCCGGTCACCTCGCCGCGCTGCGCACGGGCCGGGTCACCGCGGGCCTGGTCAAGGTCGTCGGGGTGGGTGCCGCCGGGCTGGGCGCCGCCGCGCTGCTCGCCGCCGACCCCCGCGTCGCCGCCCACCCCCGCCGGCAGCGCCACGGGGCCGTCGGCCGCGGCGTCGACGTGCTGCTCGGCGCCGGTGTGATCGCCGGCACGGCCAACCTGCTCAACCTGCTCGACCTGCGGCCGGGCCGCGCCCTCAAGGCCGGGCTGCTGCTCGCCGCGCCGCTGACCGGCGGCCCGCACGGCGGGATCGCCGCCGGCGCGGCCGGTGCCGCCGCCGGCCTGCTCCGCGATGACCTGGCCGAGGACGTGATGCTCGGCGACAGCGGCGCGAACGCCCTCGGTGCGCTGCTCGGCGTCGCGCTCGCCGCCCGCACCGGCCCGCTCGGCCGGGCCGCTCTGCTCGCCGTGCTCGCCGGTCTCACCGCCACCAGCGAGAAGGTCAGCTTCACCGCCGTCATCCAGCGGACCCGGGGGCTGCGCGAGCTCGACGCACTGGGCCGCCGCGCCGACTGACGTGACCAGACCGGCCCCCCTCGCCGGCGCCGGCCGGTTGGCCGGAGCAGCCGCGCTCATCGCCGTCCTCACCGTGGCCAGCCGGCTCGCCGGCTTCGGCCGCACCGCCGTGTTCACCTGGAGTCTGGGGACCACCGACCTCGGCGGCACCTACGTGGTGGCCAACGCCGTACCAAACTTCATCTTCGAGATCGTCGCCGGTGGCGCGCTGGCAAGTCTTGTCGTACCGCTGCTGGCCGGCGCCGTCGCGGCCGGCGACCGGACGGCCGTGGCCCGGACCACCGGCACGCTGCTGACCTGGACGCTGGCCCTGCTGGTGCCGCTCGCGGTGCTGGTGGTGCTGCTCGCCGGGCCGGTGGTCGAGTCGCTGGGCCACCACCTGACCGACGCCCAGCAGCAGAGCGGCGTCCGGATGTTGCGGGTCTTCGCGCCGCAGCTACCGCTGTACGGGGTCGGCATCGTGCTCACCGGGGTGCTCCAGGCGCACCGGCGCTTCGCCTGGCCGGTGCTCGCGCCGCTGCTGTCCAGTCTCACCGTGATCGTCGTCTACCTGGGGTTCACCGCGACGCAAGGTCGGTACGCCACCGTCGGGGGGGTGAGTCCCGGTGGGGAGTTGCTGCTCTCCGCCGGTACCACCCTCGGTGTGGTGGTGCTGTCGCTGTCCCTGCTGATCCCGGTCCGCCGACTCCATCTGGGGTTGCGGCCCAGCTTCGGGTTCCCCGCCGACGCGCGGGCCCGGGTCGGCGGGTTGGCGGTGGCCGGCGCGGTCACCGTCACCACCCAGCAGATCGCCCTGATCGTCAGCCTGAACCAGGTCACCGCCGGTGCGCGCAGCAACCCGGGCATCTACAACCTGGCCCAGACCGTCTACCTACTGCCGTGGGCGGTGCTGGCGGTGCCGCTGGCCATCGCGGCGTACCCGACCCTGGCCGCGGCACGGGCCGCCGGTGACGAGGACGCCTACCGGGCGACGCTGGCACCGGCCGTGCGCGGGGTGCTGCTGTTCAGTTGCCTCGGCACTGCCGCGTTGATCGGGACCGCCGCACCGGTCGGGCATTTCTTCTTCCCGGCATCCACCGCACCCACCGCCGCCGCCGCGATCATCGGGTACGCCCCGGGCCTGGTCGGCTACGGCCTCTTCGCGGTGCTCACCAGGGCGCTCTACGCCCGGGGGGAGACCCGGGCGGCCACTGTCGCCACCGCCGTCGGCTTCCTTGTGGTACCGGCCGTCGTCCTGCTGTTCGGTGCGTTGCTGCCGCTGCGGGACCGGGTATTCGCGGTGACGTCCGCGAACTCGGTGGGCATGCTGGTGCTCGGGGCCCTGCTGCTCGGTGCCGTGCTGCGCGGGGCGGGCCGGGCGGCGCTGGCCGGTGCGGTCCGTGCCGGTGCGGCCGGTGGCCTCGCCGGTGTGCTCGCCGCGCTCGCCGGGCTGGGCCTCACCCGATGGCTCGACACGCCGGGCGGCGGCACCCCGACGACGGCCGTGGCACTCGGTCAGGGCATGCTGTCCGGGGTTCTGGTGGGGGCGGTGTTCCTCGCTGTGGTCTGGTTCGTCGACCGACGAGACGTGCAGCCGCTGCTCGCCGGGGTGCTGCGGCGTCTGGGTCGGCGGGGGCCACGGGGCGGCGGGCCGACGCCGGTCTCCCCGGAACCCGGCGACGGGAAGGAGACGGCAGCGCGATGACTGAGCCACCTCAGCCTGCCGGTTGGTCGGGCAGCGTCGCGTTGGTGCTCGCGTCCAGCACCGGCGGGGTTGGCCAACACGTCCGTTCGGTGGCCCGCGGCCTCGTCGCGGGTGGCGCCACCGTCCTGGTCTGCGGGCCCGCCGCCACCCAGGAGCAGTTCGACTTCACAGGTGTCGGTGCGCGGTTCGAGCCGGTGGAGATCCCGGCCAGCCCGACTCCGGCCGACGCGCGGGCGGTGCTCGCGCTGCGCCGGGCGCTCAGCGCCGCCAGGGTCGACGTGGTGCACGCGCACGGCCTGCGGGCCGGCCTGGTCGCCGTGCTCGCCCGCCCGGCCGCCCCGCTGATCGTCACCTGGCACAACGCGGTGCTCGCCGGGGGGCTGCGGGGAGGGGTGTCCCGGCTCGTCGAACGGGTGGTGGCCCGGGGCGTCCGGGTGGCGCTCGGCGCCTCCGCGGACCTGGTGCGACGGGCCGCCGAGGTGGGCGCCGCCGATGCCCGGCTCGCCCCGGTCGCCGCGCCGACGCTGCCCGCGCCGCGTCGCCGTCCAGCGGCGGTACGCGCCGAGTTCGGCGTCCGCCCGGACCAGCAGTTGATCCTCTCGGTCGGCCGGCTGCACCCGCAGAAGCGCTACGACGTGCTGATCGACGCGGCGGCCCGCTGGCGTACGCGTACCCCGCCGCCGGTCGTGGTGATCGCGGGCAGCGGGCCGGCGTATCTGCCGCTCGCCGCACGCACGTCGGCGGCCCGCGCACCGGTGACCCTGCTGGGGCACCGCACCGACGTGGCCGACCTGCTCGCCGGCGCCGATCTCGCCGTGGTGACAAGCGACTGGGAGGCCCGACAGCTCTTCGCCCAGGAGGCGCTGCGCGCCGGCGTACCGCTGGTGGCCACGGCGGTCGGCGGCCTGCCGGACCTGGTCGGTGACGCCGCCACGCTGATCCCCGCGGGTGATGTGGACGCTGTCGACGCGGCGGTACGGGCGCTGCTGGACGACCCGGCGGCGCGGGCCGAGTTGGGTCGCCGGGGCGCGCAACGGGCGGCGACGTGGCCGACCGAGACGGACACCGTGCGCACGCTTGCCGCCCTCTACGCCGAACTGGCCCCGGACCGCACCGGCCCGGCGGCCACCCCGGACTCCGACGCCCCGAGAACGGGACACCGGTGATGCTGCGCCGAATCGCCCCCGCCCTGTTGACAGCGCTCGTGGTGACGCTCGGTGTCACCGCGCTGGCCGCCCGCCCGCCGCAGGGCACCCCGCGACGCACCGCCGACTTCGTGGTGCTCGCCGGGATCGCCGGGCTGCGCTGGGAGGACGTCGATGCGCGGAGCACCCCGACGCTGTGGCGGATGGCACAGGACGGGTCGATCGGCTCGCTGTCGGTGCGTTCCGCGCACCGCCCCACCTGCCCGGTGGACGGCTGGCTGACCCTGGGGGCGGGCAGCTTCGCCGCGTGGAACGGCAGCCGGTCGCCAGATGGTTGCCCACCGGCCGGGGTGGTCGTGGAACAACCCGACGGCATCGGCGCGAACCTGCCCGACCAGGAGAGCGTGGTGCAGCACAACCAGCAGCGCCTGTCCTGGGGGGCGATGCCGGGATCGCTGTCGGAGTCGGTCCGCTGCTCCGTCGCGGTGGGCCCGGGTGCGGCGGTGGCGGCGGCCCGGCCGTTCGGCCGCGTCGACAGGTACGCCGCGGCGCTGCCGGCCGATCCGCGGACGCTGCTCGGTTCGTGCGTGTTGAGCATCGTCGACCTCGGCACCGTCGAGGGGGACGACCCGGCGTCGCGCGCCGCGCAGGCCCGCGCGGCGGACGCCCAACTGGCCCGGGTGCTGGCCGCACGGCCACCGCGGTCGTTGGTGCTGGTCGCGGGGATCTCCGACACCGCCCAGCCGTCACGGCTGCACGTGGCGGTCGCCGACGGTCCGGGCTGGGAGCGGGGGTGGCTCACCTCGGCCAGCACCGGCCGTGACGGGTACCTGCAACTCGTCGACCTCGCGCCGACCGCCCTCGCCGCGTTGGGCCGGCCGATGCCGGAGCGGCTCTTCCTCGGTCGTCCGGCGGTCAGCACCGACGGTCGTCCGGCCGACCTCGCCGACGCGATAAGCGCCCCGGCGGACGCCGATCAGGAGGCGGCCGCCCAGCGGACCGTCTCCGGCCGGTTCTTCACGCTGCTCGCCTGCGTGCAGGTGTTCCTGGCGCTGGCGGTCCTGCCGCTGCTGCGCCGTGCCCGCCCGCACGCCGGGCCGACCGGCCCGACCCCCGGGCGGATCGTGGCGGTGGCGGAGCTGCTGCTTGTCGCCGCCGCGTTGACGGTGCCGGCGGCGCTGCTGGCCGACGCGGTGCCCTGGTGGCGGGGCGACCACCCCGGCTGGCTCTTCGCCGGGATCACCGCGCTGCTGGTGGCCGCCGGCACCGCGGCGGTCCGGTTCGTCCCCGGGTACGCGGGCACTCTCGGCCCCCTCGGCGCGGTAGCCGGTCTCACCACGCTGGTCGTCGGGATGGACGTGCTCACCGGGGCCCGACTCCAGCTCAACGGCGTGGTCGGCTACTCCGCGTTGCAGGGCGGCCGGTACGCCGGGCTGAGCACCGTGGGGCTGGGCGTGTTCCTCGCCGGTGCGTTGCTCGCCGGGGGATGGTTCGCCCAACGGGTGCACCGGGGCTGGCGGCCCGCGGTGATGGTGGCGGTGGGCGGCCTCGCCGTGGTGGTGGTCGGCAGCCCGTACCTGGGCGCCGATCCGGTCGGCGCGATCGCGCTCACCGCCGGGGTCAGCGTCGCCGCCGTGATCAGCGCCGGTGGCTGGTTGACGATCAGCCGGCTGGCCTGGGCCGCCATGGCCGCCCTCGCTGTCGGTATCGGGTTCGCCGTGGTGGACCTGCGGCGTTCGGCGGCCGAGCGGGGCAGTCTGGGCAGGTTCCTCTCCGCGCTCGGCGACGGCACCGGCGGGTTCACCGTGCACCGGTCCAGCACTGAGAATTTCGAGACGTTGGTCAACAGCCCGCTGACCGTGCTGGCGCTTGTCGGTGGGTTGCTCGTGTGGTTCGCCCTGTTGCAGCCGTGGGGTGGGCTGATGCGGTTGTTCGGCATCTACCCGGCGGTCCGGGCCGCGATGGCCGGCACCGTGGTCGCCGCGGTGCTCGGTGGGGTGCTCGACGGCGCGGCGTTCGACGTGCTGGGCGCCGCCGCCGCGCTCGTGGTGCCGATGGCCGCCCTGGCGTCGTTGCGGGTCCTCGGACATGCCGCCGACCGGACCCGCCCACTGCCGGGCCGCTCCCGCGCCGACGGCGTCGACGAGTCCGGGTCCGGTGGGGTCGGACCGACCGGTGGGGGCGACGGCCCGACCGGTGGCGGCGGGCCGCTGGGCGCTGTCCATCCCCGTCCGATCAGCGGCCCACCCTCGGGCTCGGTGACGGCTGCCGCGCCGCCGGAGACCCCGGACGACTCCGCGACCGACGCCGACGACCCGGCGGCGCCGACCGCGAGCGGGCCGCCGCCGGACGCCGCGCCGACGGTGCCCGTGCCGCCCCGGCAGGTCAACAGGTCATCGACCGAGGTTGCCGCCTCCTGAGCGCGGGCCTGCTCGCGGATGACCCGGTGGTGTCGCAGCCGGGGTGCGGCCTGCGAGTCCCCGGCCGGGAGGTGTTACCGTCGAATCCCGTGGATCGCGATCACTGAGCTGATCAAGCACGGCGGTCTGCACGACCGCGACGGACGACACGGGAGCAGGCCTTGGCCCCATCAGCACGGACGACCAGGCACATTTTCGTCACCGGGGGCGTCGCCTCCTCGCTGGGTAAGGGCCTCACCGCCTCCAGCCTCGGCAACCTGCTCACCGCGCGCGGGTTGCGCGTGGTGATGCAGAAGCTCGACCCCTACCTCAACGTCGACCCGGGAACGATGAACCCGTTCCAGCACGGTGAGGTCTTCATCACCGAGGACGGCGCCGAAACCGACCTCGACGTCGGGCACTACGAGCGCTTCCTGGACCGGGCACTGTCCGGCAAGGCGAACGTCACCACCGGCCAGATCTACTCCGATGTGATCGCCAAGGAGCGCCGGGGGGAATACCTGGGCGACACCGTCCAGGTCATCCCGCACATCACCAACGAGATCAAGTCGCGGATCCTGGCGATGGCCGACCCGGACGAGGACGGCCAGCTCCCCGACGTGGTGATCACCGAGGTCGGCGGCACGGTCGGCGACATCGAGTCGCTGCCCTTCCTGGAGGCGATCCGCCAGGTCCGCCACGACCTCGGCCGGGACAACTGCTTCTACCTGCACGTCTCGCTGGTGCCGTACCTGGCGCCGTCGGGTGAGCTGAAGACCAAGCCGACCCAGCACTCGGTGGCGCAGCTGCGCAACATCGGCATCCAGCCGGACGCGATAGTGCTGCGCTGCGACCGGGAGATCCCGGTGAAGCTCAAGGAGAAGCTGTCGCTCTACTGCGACGTGGACGCCGAGGCGGTCGTCGCCGCCCCGGACGCCCCGAGCATCTACGACATCCCGAAGGTGCTGCACCGCGAGGGCCTGGACGCGTACGTGGTGCGTCGGCTCGGTCTCTCCTTCCGCGACGTGGACTGGGCCAGCTGGGACGACCTGCTGGAGCGGGTGCACCGCCCCCGGCACACCGTCACCGTCGCGGTGGTCGGCAAGTACGTCGACCTGCCCGACGCGTACCTGTCGGTGAGTGAGGCGATCCGCGCGGCCGGGTTCGGCCACCGGGCCCGGGTGCAGCTGCGTTGGGTGCCCAGCGACGAGTGCGTCACCCCGGCCGGTGCCGCCGCGGCGTTGGCCGGCGTGGACGGCATCCTCATCCCCGGTGGCTTCGGCGTCCGTGGCATCGAGGGCAAGATCGGCACCGCCCGGTACGCCCGCGAGAGCGGCATCCCGCTGCTCGGCCTCTGCCTCGGCCTACAGTGCATGACCATCGAGGTGGCCCGGCACCTGGCCGGCCTGGACGGCGCCAACTCGCTGGAGTTCGACGAGCAGGCCGCGCACCCGGTCATCGCCACGATGGCCGACCAGGAGGACATCGTCGCCGGCAAGGGCGACCTGGGCGGCACCATGCGGCTCGGGGCGTACCCGGCGACGCTGACCGAGGGGTCGATCGTCGCCGAGGCGTACGGCAGCACCGAGATCAGCGAGCGGCACCGGCACCGCTACGAGGTGAACAACGCCTACCGGGACGCGCTGAACAAGGCGGGTCTGCACATCTCCGGCACCTCGCCGGACGGCCGGCTCGTCGAGTTCGTCGAGCTGGACCGCAGCCTGCACCCGTTCTTCGTGGCCACGCAGGCGCACCCGGAGCTGAAGAGCCGCCCCACCCGCCCGCACCCGCTGTTCGCCTCGTTCGTCAAGGCGGCGGTGACGTACTCGCAGGCCGACCAACTGCCCGTCGACCTGGACGCGGCGACGGAGGCCCCGACGACGCGCAAGGCCGCCCGCAACGGCGCCGCGACGAAGGCCGCGTCGGCCTCGTGAGCGAGCGCAGCGAGCGAACCAGCAGCGTTGTCGAGCGCAGCGAGGCGACGGCGTGAGCGAGCTGGAGCACCGCTACGAGGTGCGGTCCCGCGAGGAGCGGTACCGGGGGCGGATCTTCGACGTGGTCACCGAGGAGGTGACGATGCCGGGCGGCGGGACCGGGGTGCGCGACCTGGTCCGGCACGTCGGGGCGGTGGCCGTGGTGGCGCTCGACGACGCCGGTCAGGTGGTGCTGATCCGGCAGTACCGGCACCCGGTCGGGCGGCACCTGTGGGAGCTGCCCGCCGGACTGATGGACGTCTCCGGCGAGGAGTTGCCGGCGGCCGCGCTGCGGGAGTTGGCCGAGGAGGCGGACCTCACCGCCGGGCAGGTCGACGTGCTTGTCGACCTGCACAGCTCGCCCGGGTTCACAGACGAGTTGGTCCGGGTCTTCCTGGCCCGGGATCTCGCCGAGGTGCCGGCCGGCGAGCGCCACGAGCGCCGCGACGAGGAGGCCGACCTCCAGGTCGTCCGGCTCGACCTGGACGAGGCGGTGGCCATGGTCCTGGCCGGTGAGATCACCAACGCGTCCGCGGTGGCCGGGCTGCTGGCCACGGCCCGCGCCCGGGACACCGGCTGGTCGGCGCTGCGCCGGGCGGACGCGCCGCTGCCCCGCTGAGCACCGCCGCCGGTCCAGCCCGGCGAGGGGGTACGCGCGAAGGGGTCCCGCGGTCAGCCGCGGGGCCCCTCGCCGGCTGTCCGCAGCGGCGTGCGGCAGATGGGGCGATAATTGTCGAACCCTGTTCCGACGGCGGAGGTGACTGAGCACCGGCGAATCCGCCAGGTGCCCTGACACTCCGTCAGGACACCCGGGCACCGGATGCCACTGTGCTGGCTCACGGCGGCGTCGGGCACGCCTAGACTGCCGCCGCGGGACCGGTGGACCGTGGTGGCAAAGGGGCCATCGCGGCACCGAGCAGTCGGGGGAGCGCAGCCCCGAAGAGAGGTGTCTGCATCGTGAAGGTCGGAATCCCACGCGAGATCAAGAACCACGAGTACCGCGTGGCGATCACGCCAGCGGGCGTCAACGAGTTCACCCGCGGTGGTCACCAGGTCTTCGTCGAGGCCGGTGCCGGTGTCGGCTCCAGCATCACCGACGAGGAGTTCGCCGCCGCCGGCGCGACGATCCTCGCCACCGCCGACGAGGTGTGGGAGACCGCCGAGCTGGTGCTCAAGGTCAAGGAGCCGATCGCCGAGGAGTACCACCGGATGCGCGAGGGGCAGGTGCTCTTCACCTACCTGCACCTGGCCGCCTCGAAGGACTGCACCGACGCGCTGCTGGACCGCAAGGTGACCGGCATCGCGTACGAGACCGTCGAGCTGCCCGACCGGTCGCTGCCGCTGCTCGCCCCGATGTCCGAGGTGGCCGGCCGGCTCGCCCCGCAGGTGGGCGCCTTCTACATGATGCGTACCGGCGGTGGGCGCGGTGTGCTGCCCGGCGGTGTCTCCGGCGTGTACGCGGCCAAGACCGTCGTCATCGGCGCCGGCGTGTCCGGCATGAACGCCGCCGCGATCGCGCTGGGCCTGCAGTCCGAGGTGCTGCTGCTGGACAAGAACGTCGCCCGGCTGCGCTCGGCCGACGCCATCTACCGCGGCCACCTGCAGACCATCGCGTCCAACGCCTACGAGGTCGAGCGGGCGGTGCTCGACGCCGACCTGGTCATCGGCGCGGTGCTGGTGCCCGGCGCGAAGGCGCCGACGCTGATCTCCAACGAGCTGGTCTCCCGGATGAAGCCGGGCAGTGTGCTCGTCGACATCGCGATCGACCAGGGCGGCTGCTTCGAGGACTCGCGCCCGACCACCCACGCCGACCCGGTCTACAAGGTGCACGAGTCGATCTTCTACTGCGTCGCGAACATGCCCGGCGCGGTGCCGAACACCAGCACCTACGCGCTGACCAACGTCACCCTGCCGTACGCCCTGGAGCTGGCCAACCACGGCTGGCGCGAGGCGCTGCGCCGCGACCCGGCCCTGGCCCTGGGCCTGAACACCCACGACGGCCAGGTCACCTACGGCCCGGTCGCCGAGGCACACGGCATGGACGTGCTCCCGCTGACCGACGCGCTGGCCTGAGCGGCGGCGGGCTGACCGGCGGCACGGACTCCGGCGCCGGCGTGGGCACACCGCCCACGCCGGCGCTGCGCCGTGCCGTGCGCGGCTACCTCGACCACCTCACCGTCGAGCGTGGACTGTCGGCGAACACGCTCGCGTCGTACCGTCGGGATCTGGACCGCTATCTCGCCACCCTGGCCGACGCCGGCGTCACCGACCTCGCGTCGGTCGGCGCCGGCCTCGTCGAGTCGCACCTGGCGCGGCTGCGCGCGGGCGACGACACGCACCCGCCCCTCGCCGTCTCCTCCGCCGCCCGCGCGGCCAGCGCGGTCCGCGGCCTGCACCGCTTCGCGATGCGCGAGGGCCTGGCCGGCGCCGATCCGAGCCGCGACGTCCGCCCGCCCACGCCCCCCCGGCGGCTGCCCAGGGCGCTACCAGTCGACGACGTGGTCCGGCTGCTGGAGACCGCCGGCCCGGTCACCGCGACCGGCGCGGACGCCCCGCTCGCGCTGCGCGACCGGGCGCTGTTGGAGTTCCTGTACGGCACCGGCGCGCGGATCTCCGAGGCGGTCGGCGCGGCAGTGGACGACCTGGACACCGACGAGGGCACAGTGCTGCTGCGCGGCAAGGGCGGCCGGGTGCGGCTGGTGCCGATCGGCGGGTACGCCGTCGACGCGGTACGCGCCTACCTGGTCCGGGCCCGCCCCGGCCTGGCCGCCGCCGGTCGGGGCACCCCGATGGTCTTCCTCAACGCCCGGGGCGGCGCGCTGACCCGCCAGGGCGCCTGGGGCATCCTGCGTGGCGCCGCCGGCCGGGCCGGGCTGCCCGTCGACGGACCCGCCGCCGTCTCCCCGCACACCCTGCGCCACTCGTACGCCACCCACCTGCTCGACGGCGGCGCCGACGTCCGGGTGGTCCAGGAGTTGCTCGGCCACGCATCGGTGACCACGACGCAGGTCTACACGTTGGTCACCGTGGAGCGGCTGCGCGAGGTGTACGCCACCGCCCATCCGCGCGCCCGGGACTGAACCCGGTCGCGGTCGGCGCCGACACGCCGGGCCGGTGCCGAACCCCCTGCTGGTCGGTGGCGTACAGTCGGCATCGGCGCGGACCTCCTGGAGCGACACGACCGGGGTGCGCAGCGGCGCCGCGAAGGACGTCGGACGGCTCCGACGCCGGGTGGGTCGTCGGGAGGGGGCAACGAGCACATGGCTGGCAACGGTGACCGTGCCGAGACCTGGACGTCGGAGCTCCGCGAGCAGCAGGCCACGCTCGGCGCGGACCTGGGTCCCGCGGACCCGGCTGCCTACACGATGCGCAAGCCCATCCCCGAGCCCATGCCCACCGACCGGCACGGGCCGGCGCGCATCATCGCGATGGCCAACCAGAAGGGTGGCGTCGGAAAGACCACCACCACCATCAACCTGGGCGCGGCCCTCGCGGAGTACGGCCGCAAGGTGCTGCTCGTCGACTTCGACCCGCAGGGCGCCCTCTCGGTGGGGCTGGGGGTCAACCCGCACAACCTCGACCTGTCCGTCTACAACCTGCTCATGCAGGACGACGTGACCGCCGAGGACGTCCTGATCAAGACCGACGTGGCGGGCCTGCACCTGTTGCCGGCCAACATCGACCTGTCCGCCGCCGAGATCCAGCTCGTCAACGAGGTCGCCCGGGAGATGGCCCTCGCCCGGGTCCTGCGGACGGTCCGCAAGGAGTACGACTACATCCTGATCGACTGCCAGCCGTCGCTCGGCCTGCTGGCGATCAACGCGCTGACCGTCGCCCACGGCGTGCTCATCCCGCTGGAGTGCGAGTTCTTCAGCCTGCGCGGTGTGGCACTGCTGCTGGACACCATCGACAAGGTGCGCGAGCGGCTCAACTTCGACCTGGAGCTCGAAGGCATCCTCGCCACCATGTACGACAGCCGCACCACGCACTGCCGGCAGGTCCTCCAGCGGGTGGTCGAGGCGTTCGGCGACAAGGTCTACCAGACGGTCATCACCAAGACGGTGAAGTTCCCCGAGTCCACGGTGGCCGGTGCCCCCATCACGACGATGGACCCGGCGTCCTCCGGGGCACGCAACTACCGTCAGCTGGCCCGCGAGGTGATCGCCGCCCAGTCGGAGCGGTAGCCGGAACGCCCGGTGCCCACCTCGTGGACTACGGTCGTGCGGTGACCGCGCCACCCCTCGACCCGCCCGAGACCGCCGCTCCGGCCGCGGTCGACGGTGTGCCGCCCGCGGACCCGGCCGCCACCGGCTTCACGGTGCGCCTGGCCAACTTCACCGGCCCGTTCGACCTGCTGCTGCAACTGATCGGCAAGCACAAGCTCGACGTCACCGAGGTGGCCCTGCACACGGTCACCGACGAGTTCATCGCCTACATCAGGGCGATGGGCGACGACTGGGACCTCGACGAGGCCAGCGAGTTCCTGCTCATCGCCGCGACCCTGCTCGACCTGAAGGCCGCCCGGCTGCTGCCCGCCGCCGAGGTGGAGGACGAAGCCGACCTCGCCCTACTGGAAGCCCGCGACCTGCTCTTCGCCCGGCTGTTGCAGTACAAGGCGTACAAGGAGGCGGCGGCACACATCGCCGAGTTGGAGGCGGTCGGCGGTCGACGGTACCCGCGGGCGGTCAGTCTGGAGGCCCGCTACGCCGACGCGCTGCCCGACCTGGTGCTCGGCATCGGCCCGCAGCGGCTGCTGAAGCTGGCCGTGAAGGCGATGACCCCGAAACCGGTGCCGGAGGTGTCCATCGCCCACGTGCACATGGTCCGGGTCAGTGTCCGAGAACACGCGGCGATTCTCGCTACCCGGCTGCGTCGGGCCGGCACCGCCACGTTCTCGCTGCTCTGCGCGGACTGCGAGGCCACCCTGGAGGTGGTGGCCCGGTTCCTCGCGCTGCTGGAGCTGTACCGGGAGGGCCTGGTGTCCTTCGTGCAGGAGCAGGCCCTGGAGGAGCTGACAGTGCGCTGGACCGGCCCGACCGACGGCGACACGGAGCTGCACGTCGACGAGTACGCCGGCACCCCGGCCGATCCTGAACCGGCGGGGGTCGAGCCTGGGCCGGCGGGGGTCGAGCCTGGGCCGGCGGGGGAGGCCGGTGGGCCGGACGGGACGGGAGTGACGAAGGGTGCGCGGGATGAGTGACGAGGAACGCCGGGACTCGCTGGCCGACCAGGCTGCCGCCTGGGTCCCCCCGTGGGACCGCCCCCGCCCGCCCGCCGCCGAGGACACCCCCGACACCACAGACGTGTCGACAACGGCTCCGCTGCCGGTCGAGTCGACCCCGTTACCGGAAGAGTCGGCGAAGGCTCCACTGCCGGCCCAGGGAGATCTTGGAGGGAAAGTGCCCCTCCAGGGGCCGGAATCTTCCAAGATCTCCGCTGAGTCGGGCGCGGACGTGTCGGGTTCGGGGGTGGGGGAGTCGGGTGGGGCTGGGGGCGTACCCCGTCGGGAGGTTGTCGGACGGCGGCGGGCGACGGCCGCGCCGGAGCCCGCGCCCGAGCTGCCCGACGCCGAGCTGCGTGGCGCGCTGGAGGCGATCCTGCTGGTGGTCGACGAGCCGGTCAGCGAGTTGGTCCTGGCGCAGGTGCTGGAGCAGCCCGCCGAACGGGTCGGGCCGATGCTCGACGAGATCGCGGCCGGTTACACAGCGGCCGGGCACGGGTTCGAGCTGCGGCGGGCGGCCGGTGGGTGGCGGCTCTACACCCGGCCGGAATACGCTACGTACGTCGAACGGTTCGTGTTGGACGGGCAATCGGTGCGGCTGACCCAGGCGGCGTTGGAGACGCTCGCCGTGGTCGCCTACAAGCAGCCGGTGACCCGTTCGCGAATCTCAGCCATCCGGGGTGTGAACTGCGACGGGGTCATCCGTACGCTGGTCACCCGCGGCCTCGTCGAGGAGTGCGGCACCGAACAGGACAGCGGGGCGTTCCTCTACCGGACCACCACGTTGTTCCTGGAAAAGCTCGGGCTGAACACCGTCGACGAGCTGCCGCCCCTCGCACCCTTCCTGCCCGACGACGTAGAAGAGCTTGCTGATGCGACCCGATAACCGTTCCCCGAAACCCAACGCGCCCGTCTACGAGGGGGCTGAGCGCCTACAGAAGGTGCTCGCCGCCGCCGGCGTGGGTTCCCGGCGCGCCTGCGAGGACCTGATCTTCCGCCGCCGGGTCACCGTGGACGGGCGGGTCGCCAAACTCGGTGACAAGGTCGACCCGGCCACCGCGGTGATCCACGTGGACGGGGAGCGCCTCCAGGTCGACATCCGCCTGGTCTACGTGGCGATGAACAAGCCGCGCGGGGTGGTTACCACAATGGCCGACGACAAGGGCCGCAACGAGCTGGCCGAGTTCATCGGCAACCGGGTGGAGCAGCGGGTCTACCACGTCGGGCGGCTCGACGCGGACAGCGAGGGCCTGCTGCTGCTCACCAACGACGGCACCCTGGCGCACCGGCTCATGCACCCGTCGTACGAGGTGCTGAAGACGTACCTCGCCGAGGTGGTCGGGCCGATCCCGCGCAACCTGGGCAAGCGGCTGCTGGCCGGCGTCGAGCTGGAGGACGGGCCGGTCAAGGTCGACTCGTTCAAGGTGGTGGACACTCTGGGCAAAAGCGCCCAGGTGGAGCTGAGCCTGCACGAGGGCCGCAAACACATCGTCCGGCGACTGATGGAGGAGGTCGGCCACCCGGTCACCCGGCTGGTGCGTACCTCGATCGGGCCTATTCGGCTCGGTGACCTGCGGACCGGGCGGATCCGGCGGTTGACCAACGCCGAGGTCGCCGCGCTCTTCAACGCGGTGGGCGACTGACCCCGGGGGTTCCGGGTACGGCTGCCGGTAGGCTCCACCGACGGCCGGGACGCGGCAGCCGGAGGTGGCGTGGGTCGCCCCCGGCGGTGTCGCGCGCGGGTCCGCCACGGACCGCGGGCATGATTGATGACGATTGACGAACCGCTTGCGGCGCCACTCACCGGGCGATCCGTGAGGTACGGGCTGAGGAGGACACGGTGCAGGAAAACGTACGGACCGGGCGATGTGTGGTCGCTGTGGATGGGCCGTCCGGTTCGGGTAAGTCCACAGTGTCGCGGCGCCTCGCCGTCGTCATGGGAGCGCGCTACCTGGACACCGGGGCGATGTACCGGGCGATCACGTGGGCGGTGCTGCGCTCCGGCGTGGACCTCACCGACGCCGCGTCGGTGACGAAGGTCGCCAGCGAGGTCAAGCTGCACATCGGCACCCACCCGCAGGGGTATGCCGTGACCGTCGACGGCGTGGGCGTGGACGCGGATATCCGGGGCCCGGAGGTGACCGGCGCGGTTTCCGCCGTCGCCGCGGTGCCGGCGGTCCGCGAGCTGATGGTCGCCCGGCAACGCGAGATGATCGCCAACGCGGGCCGGATGGTCGTCGAGGGTCGTGACATCGGCTCGGTCGTCGCGCCGGACGCGGACCTGAAGGTCTTCCTGACGGCCTCCGAGGCGGCCCGCGCGGCCCGACGCAGCGCCGAGGACGCCGCCGACGTGGCGGCCACCGCCGCCGACCTGGCGCGCCGGGACCGTCTCGACTCGACCCGCAAGGTCAACCCACTGGCGCAGGCACCGGACGCGGTGGTGCTGGACACCACGGAGCTGGGCATCGACGAGGTCGTGGCGCGGCTGCGCGACCTGCTCACCGAGCGGGGTGTCGCATGAGTGAGTTCGGCGCGGTTGTGTCTCATGGCGGTCCGGAGCGAAGCGGAGGAGCGGCATGAGTAGCGATGGTGGTGGGTGGGTCGAGCTGCGGGAGCCCGACGTCGCCGTCGAGGAGCCGAGCGGACCCCAGCCGGTGGTGGCCGTGGTCGGCCGCCCCAACGTGGGTAAGTCCACGCTCGTCAACCGGATCATCGGCCGGCGGCAGGCGGTCGTCGAGGACGTTCCCGGTGTGACCCGGGACCGGGTGCCGTACGACGCGCAGTGGAACGGCCGCGCGTTCACCGTGGTGGACACCGGCGGTTGGGAACCGGACGCGAAGGACCGGGCCGCGGCCATCGCGGCGCAGGCCGAGACGGCGGTCGTCACCGCCGACGTGGTCCTGTTCGTGGTCGACGCGATGGTGGGCTCCACCGACGTCGACGAGGCAGCGGTGAAGATGCTGCGGCGCAGCGCCAAGCCGGTGATCCTGGTGGCCAACAAGGCCGACAACACCTCCATCGAGATGGAGGCGACCTCGCTCTGGTCGCTCGGTCTCGGTGAACCGTTCCCGGTCTCCGCGCTGCACGGACGCGGCTCCGGCGACCTGCTGGACGCCATCCTCGCCGCGTTGCCGGAAGCGCCGTCGATCGTCGAGAACCGGCCGCGCGGACCCCGGCGGGTGGCGCTGGTCGGGCGGCCGAACGTGGGCAAGTCCAGCCTGCTCAACCGCTTCTCCGGTGAGGATCGGGCGGTTGTCGACTCGGTGGCGGGCACCACTGTGGACCCGGTGGACAGCCTGGTCGAGATCGGTGGTCAGACCTGGCAACTCGTCGACACGGCGGGTCTGCGCAAGCGGGTCGGCAAGGCCAGCGGCACCGAGTACTACGCCAGCCTGCGCACCGCCGGTGCCATCGAGGCCGCCGAGGTGGCCGTGGTGCTGCTGGATTCCAGCGAGCCGATCAGCGAGCAGGACCAGCGGATCCTGTCGATGGTCACCGAGGCCGGCCGGGCGATGGTCATCGCGTTCAACAAGTGGGACCTGGTCGACGCCGACCGTCGCTACTACCTGGACAAGGAGATCGACCGGGAGTTGCGCCGCATCCCCTGGGCGATCCGGCTGAACCTGTCGGCGATGACCGGTCGTGCCGTGGACAAGCTGGCCCCGGCCCTGAACAAGGCACTGGCCAGCTGGGAGACCCGGATCCCGACCGCGCAGCTCAACCAGTGGTTGACCGCGCTGGTGCAGGCCACCCCGCACCCGGTGCGCGGCGGTCGCGCGCCGCGGATCCTGTTCGCGACGCAGGCCGGAGTGGCGCCGCCACGGTTCGTGCTGTTCACCACCGGCCCGCTCGACGCGGGATACCAGCGCTTCGTCGAGCGCAAGCTCCGTGAGGAGTTTGGGTACGAGGGCAGCCCGATCGAAATCTCGGTCCGCCCCCGCAAGAAGCTCGGCCCCGGCGGTCGAGGCAAGGCACACGGCTAACCTGATCGCCAGAATGCCGGATGGGCTCTCACGGTGGCCCATCCGGCATTTCCCTACCCCACCCTCCTAGGACGCTTTAGGGGTTGTGCGGTGGGGGGTTCGGTGACGTCACGACGCAGGTGGGGCCTGTGCGGACGAGCCGGAGCCGCTGCGCTAAGCTGTACCGGCTGCCGCGGGGGAAACCGCGCGGGGGCGGGACGTGGCGCAGCTTGGTAGCGCACTTGACTGGGGGTCAAGGGGTCGTCGGTTCGAATCCGGCCGTCCCGACAGCGAGAGGGTTTCCGCAGGTCAGTGACTTGCGGGAGCCCTCTTTGTATTGGTCTGGCGCAATGCATCGCCGTGTGAGTCGCTGCTGGAACCCTTGACTCAGGCAGTTTCGCGAGCCGATCTTGGTTGCCTCCGCGGTCAATCGCCTGGTAGGCGTACTGCACCGGCGTAGTTTTGGTCGCTGCTGGACCTCTTAACGGCAGGCGATTTCGGGACATGCCGCTGAGCAGCAATGATCGCCGTCGGACGTGTGGTGGACGGCCTGACGCGGATGAACCTCGGAGACGCCGCCGCGAAGACGGAACGCTCCGTGCTCGTGGTGAGCGTCAACGACGGCTACGCGATCGTCGCCTCGACCGGCTATCCACCCAGGATGGAGAGCATGGCCCCGAGCGGGCTGGCTGTCGGCCGGATCTGCCAGCTCAGGTCCCGGGGGATGCGACTCAGTCCTTTCCAGTGGATCGGCAGGGTGGTCTCGGCGAACCGTCGGACGCCCCCGGTCGCGGAGTACTGCGTCGACCCCTAGCCATTGGCCTGCTGCACCGGGGATGGTGTGGAGGAACACGCCGCAGACGGTGAGGGCTTCGGCGAAGGCGGCGTACCGGTCGCTGCGGAGCGTCCATCCGCGTTAGACCGCGACGCCGCCGGCCGGCACGTGCGACGGCGCGGCGCGGATCGTCGCGGCTCAACGCGTCGTGGTTGACCACCGCGACGTTGAGCCCGACTTCGCGGGCGGGGTGGGCTCCGGGCGCGAAGTGGTCGTCGGGCAGACGCGGCCGTAGAGGGTCCGCGGGCACCATGAGCATCATCCGGGCATCGTGCTGGAGGGACGACGATCGGCTCCACCCGATATTCTGATCGGTTAGGTGGCTCTGTTGCTGCTCTCAGTAGCTGCCGGTCGCCGTGAGGGAGTGGCACAGCTCCTTCGACGAGTGCCGCCGGGCGCTGGGGTAGGGCTTGCCGCAGCTATTCGCCTGGCAGGGCGGCGCCGTCGGATCGCGAGTCAGTGAACAGGTCTGCCGGCCGGCCCGCTCCACCGGGTGGAAGCCCCCGTTGCCTGACGGGCCTGGAAGCACCGAACCACCGAGGCGCGGAAGACCGAGGGCGGTGCCCACGGCCCCCGCGAGTACTGGTGGGCGCGGGTGCCGGTGCGTATCTGCTGGCAACCGGGCCGGGGGCATTGGCTGCTCGCCCGCCGGAGCATGACGACCGGGGAGATCGCGTACTACGTCTGTTACGGGCCCCGCCGCACCCGCCTGCTCGACCTGGCCCGCATCGCGGGAGCACGGTGGGCGATCGAGGAATGCTTCCAGCAGGCCAAGAACGAAGCCGGTCTCGACGAGTACCAGGTCCGCGACTGGCGAGCCTGGTACGCCCACATCACCCTGTCCATGGCCGCGCATGCCTGGCTGTCCGTGGCGCGATCCCTTACCGCAAAGGGGATCCAGCACCGGCGACGACATGATGATCGGCTACACCGTACCGGAGATCCGAAGACTGCTCACCGCACTCATAGTGCGATCAACCCACCCACCCGAGCACGTCTGGGCCTGGTCCCGCTGGCGCCGACGACGCCAACACCAAGCCAGAAACTGCCACTACCGACGACACGGCTACCCCTGACCAACTGCCGTTGCAGTACTTAGGCCCTGAACAGAACTACTGAAGCCGACTTTCAATTCATGGACGAGGCAGCTGTCACCGGTCGCGTGGAACCCTTGGGTTGCGGGTGCCCGGGGCCCGGGCATGGGTGTGCTGGCGTGCCGTGGTGGTTGGTGGAGGCCGAGCGCGTCGGCGATCACTGGGGCGGGTGCTTGGAGCACGAGCTGACGTAGCGCGGAGACGCGGGCTTCGATGAGCGGGAAGTTGAGCTCGCGGAGCCATCGGTACAGGGTTCCGTGGGCGGCTGGCTGCCAGGGAACAGCCACCGGTCGGCGCGGCTGCCCTCGTCGGCGCCCAGCTGCTCGAGTAGTTGCGCGACCGGCAGTGGTAGCGGGCTCGGCGGGTCACCCAGGAGTAGGTGCGGCTCGCCATCGACGTCGAGCAGCCGTCGCGGGTGAGCCGGTGGATGCGGCTCAGGGGTTGGGCGTAGGGCAGCAGGACGGCCGCGGTGCGGGGGAGGAGGCTTGACGTGAGGTCTTCGTGGGTTCAATTCCCCTGGTCCCTCAGGAGCAGGTGGCCCCGTAAACGGAGGTGGCAGCGTGCGGGACAAAATTTCGAGTAAGCCCGCATGCCGACCAACATCGCAGCTAACCGCAGCGAGCCTCGGTATCTTTACACCTTACGGAGGTGTCCACTGAGTGGCGCAGAGCCTGTCGGTGGTGAACGTGCTCTGGTGTAAGGCGTGGAGGGTTATTTACGACGCACAGGGGCCGTCAGGTGAGATCTTCTGGGGTCCGCCTGCGGATGCGGTGACGACTCCACGAAGCTTCCTTCACCCTCGCCTGTGCCATCACCTGCTGGCGCAGGCTTCCACATGGTTAGTCGCCGGGGAGGATTACCCGTGTGTGGTCGGGTAGCGAGGTCAGCACGCGACGCTGGCCGGTGGCCGGGTCGGCGGCGACCAGTTCGGCGGTGCCTGCGGTCCATCGTTGCAGGAGGACTTCGGTGCCGGCGAGACCGATGAATTCCTCGCCCTCGCTGCCCTGGGGCGTTACGAGGTCGATGCGGCCGGCTGGTTTGCCGGACCGCAGGTCGACCCCGACCAGCGTCATGGAGGGCTGCGCCGGCGCTCCCGCTGGCTGGCTGGTCGGGACTTCTTCTTGGGGTGCGACGAGAGCCCATGCGGTCGCTGGATCGCCTCCACCGCGTACGAGCGGAACGAGTCCGTTGCGGATGTCGCCGGTAGCTACCTGGTGGGTGGTGGGGATCGACACCGAGCGGGCGTTGCGGCCGTCGATGTCTTGGATGGCGATGGTGACCTGGCGGCGCGGCTGGAGGTTCGGGCCGAGGTCGAACTCTGCGGTGGCCAGTTCCCGCCCGTCGAGGAATGCCAGCATTTGGCGGGCCGGCATCGCCGGTAAAGTCAGCGGGCGCAGTTCTCCGGTGGGCAGGGTGAACGTTGTGAACGCTTCGCTGGCGCCGGTGGTTTGTCCGAGCAGCAGTGCCCGTCCGTCGGAGGACCACTGCCGCACCTCGTACCCGGGCGGGACGGCTCGCTCGGTGGTTCCGGTGAGGTCGCGGATCCACCACTGCCCGTCTCGGCGCTGGGCCAACCACCGCCCGTCCGCGGAGAGCGCCCGACTGAACTCGCCCATGGTGACCAGTCCGACGCTGAATTGTTCACCGGATGCGGTCACCAGGTAGATCGGCAATCGAGGCAAGCCGCCGGTTGCGCTGTTGACGTTGCCGAGGTCGTTGATGTGGTAGAGCAGGGCTCCACGTCCTACGGCCCGGTCGGTGGGCAGGGTGGTCGGGGCGGCCGGCGGCATCAGCCGGCGCGGCAGCTTGGCCAGGAGTTCCCGTGCAGAGGCCGGTGCGACGGCGTCGGCGGATGCCGGTGATCGGGTGGCGTTCGCTCGCCAGAGCGTCACTCCGGCGGCCCCGCTGATCAGCAGTCCTGCCAGCGCGGCCGCGATCCATCTGCCGCGTCGGCGTGGTCCGGGCGGCGTAACGGGTTCCGGTCCCGGTGCCGTGGATTCCATTGTCGCGCCCCCGATCTGGGCGTCCCGCCCGCGCACAGCACACGGGAGAAGTGCCGGAGGGTCAACGGCCCAGTCGGACCCGACTCCCAATCGTGATCTTGGCCGCGTCGCCGTGCACCGTGACTACCTCGCAGTGCCGGGCGGCGGACGCCGCCGCTCCTGCACGAAGCCGATGCGACAGCCGGGAATCACGGTCGGCGCGACACGGAGCGCGTCAGCCAGTGGTCGGGAGCTGCGGCAGCACAGCGCACTGCGAGCCTTCTTCGACGCCAGCCTGAGGGTCATCGTGGGCGTGCGGGATCGGCCGTTGGGAGACGTCGAATCCATAGGCAATGCCCGTGACGTGGTTGTTCGGCCGGGCGCATCTTCGACGCTCCAACAGGGAGCCTCCCGGTAAGAGCGTCGTCCGCCCGCTTGATCCTCGCCGGGCCTGTGCAGCACGCGCTGGGTAGATCGTCGTCCAAGGGCACGTCCCTGGGCGGCCGTGGCCAGTACGGGCGCGGTGGCGGGTGGGGTGCCTGGCGTGGTCCGACTTGGCGGTCAGGGCCAGGCGATGAGGGTTCCTCGCGAGGGTGTTGAGGCGGCGAGGAGCGTGTTCGCGGTCGACTACGACAATAGGCAGCCAGTCAGCCGATGAAGGGCTTAAACGATCTTTGGGATCTTCACCGACCGAGCGGACCCTCGCTCATGCTGCTGTGGCTTAGGTCACTTCGATTCCCATGTTGATCACCGTGGGTGATGGGGTCAGCCCACAGCCACAATCCAATCGATGTGAATGCATCTGCGGTGGTGTCGGGTGCTACGGCTTGGTGAGTGCCGGCTGTATGGGGGCTGTGCAACCAACCGGGGGCTGGCTATGGTCCGGCCCACTGTTTCCTGATCGATTGGGTGTGACGTGGACCGTCGGTGGCGTCGTGGGCTGGCTGTGTGGGTGGCGGCGTTGACGACCGCGACTGCGGTTGCGGTGCCCGATCCGGGTCGTGCTGCCGCCGCCCCGGCATGCGCGGGGGTGGCCGGCTCTGACGCAGAAGCCTTGGCGCTGGCCACGTCGTGTGGCCAGCCGGTGGTGGTGGACAGCTCGCGAACAGAGCTCGCTCAGGTGACGGCGCAGCCGGATGGAAGACTTCGGTTTGAGGCCTCAGTTGTTCCGCAGCGCACCCGCAAGGCGGGTGCGTGGAAGGATGTTGATCTAGGTCTCGCCCGTGGAGGGGATGGCTCCTGGCGGCCGTCGGCTGCCGTCGCCGATGTGGCATTTTCCGGTGGCGGCGCTGCGCCGCTGGTGACGCTTCGCCGTGATGGCAAGACGATGACCTTGTCGTGGCCGGGTGGCGCCCTGCCGACGCCGAGCGTGTCGGGCGACTCGGCGACCTACCCCGAGGTGTTGGCGGGTGTGGATCTGGTGGTGCGGGCCACGGCGACCGGGTTCACCCACGCGTTGGTCATCAAGTCGGCTGCGGCTGCGGCGAACCCGGCGCTGCGCGAGATTCGGTTCCGGCTCGGTGGCGACCCGCAGGTGCGTCTCGGTCCGGACGGGCGGCTGCAGGCTGCGGTCGGTCGGAGCGTGTTCGCCTCGTCGGAGCCGGCGGTCATGTGGGACTCGCGTGTCGATGCTGGAGCGCGAAGGTCGGCGCCGTCGAGTATGCCGGAGCAGCGCTCGGTCTCGACGGCTGAGGTTGCCGGTGACGCAGCGCAGGTCGCGCCCGTCGCGGTCGAGTTGTCGGGCGGGAATCTGGTGTTGCGCCCAGACGAGGAGTTGTTGGGATCGCCGAGCGCGGTGTTCCCGATGTTCGTCGATCCGGCGTGGTCGGTCTACAAGGCCAAGTGGGCGTACGCCACCGACAACAGCTCGACGAACACGGACATCTCCGTCGCGCGGGTTGGGCTGAACTCGGAAACGGGCGCGTTGTATCGGTCGTTTTTCGAGTTCTCGACGACCGCGAACGGTGTGTCGCTCAAGGGGAAGCACATCGAGTCGGCGTACGTGCAGATGAAGCTGGATCACTCCTGGTCCTGTGACAACACCGTCACCTCGATGTACCTGACGCCGTCGATCAACGCGACGATGAAGGCCACCTGGTCAAAAATGGCGTTGAAGAGCTTCCTGGATGACGCGTCGGGTCACGCGAACGAGACCGGGGGTTGCGGACCCAACCAGCCCGACATGATCATGAACTTTTCGGGCGCGACGGTGACGAACCAGATGCAGGCCGCCGCGACGGGCAACTGGAACTCGTTCCCGGTTGGGTTCACGGCCCGTGCCGCGGACGGGTCGGGTGAGTCGATCCAGGTTCGGTGGAAGAGGTTCCATCCGGCCGATGCCAAGCTGATCGTTGATTACGACACCAAGCCAGGCGCGCCCAATGGGCTGCAGGCTGCCGGGGTGGCCTGCCTGAGCGGGGGTATCGTGACCATCGGCACGTTGAGCCCGACCTTCTCGGCGGTGTTCCCGGACGCTGACCCGGCGGACTCGTTGACGGCGTCGTTCGAGTGGATTGAGGTGCCGGGCGGCGGTATCGGCGCCGTGACGGACACCTACCCGGCGCGTCGGTCTCCACCGCCGAACAAGGGAGGTATCAGCCCGAATTCCCGGACGACGAGCGCGGCGGTTTCTGCCAGCACGGGTAGGGCGTACGCGTTCCGCGCCAGGGGAACGGACAAGTCTCCGTACTCGTTGACCGGGCCCTGGTCGGGGTGGTGCGTGTTCGTCGTGGACACCTCGGTGCCCGCGGTGACGGCGCGGATGGTGACGGTGCCGGCGGGGCCGGGTCAAAGAGGCCGGGTTCGTATCGAGTCGCCCGACACCGACGTGACGAAGTTCCAGTACGGCTGGGACGCCGCGACGAAGGAAGTGGCGGCTCAGGGCACTAGCCCGAGGTACGCCGAAATTGATCTGACGGCGATGAGCTTCGGGCGCAACGTGCTGTTCGTGAAGGCCATCGACGCGACCTTGAACGAGGGCAACGGATCGGTGGAGTTCAGCGTCCGGCACCCGTCCGGGCCGGTCGCCAAGTGGGGCCTGGAGACGTACCCGGGCATGAGCCAGGCCGCGGCGTTGGCTGACGGCAAGCCGGAACCGGCCAACTCCCCGCTGATCCCGAGCAACGTCACCTGGTCCAATGACCTCCGGCTCGTCGGTGGGCAGACTGCCACACTCGACCGCACCGATGCGTTCCTGTCGACGTCCGCACCGGTGATCGACACGTCGAGGTCCTACAGCGTGGCGACGTGGGTGCGGCTGACCAGCGTGCCGGGGTACAACATGGCCATCGCCACCCAGAGCGGCGAGTGCACCTTCGGGTTCTTCTTCGGCATCGTTCAAAACGGCGGCCCGAGGTGGAACGTGACGACCCACAACGGCGACTGCACCGGCTCCGAATGGACCTCGCTCACGTCGCCGACCGCGATCAACGCCGCTGACGTCAATCGGTGGAGGCACGTCGCCTTCTCCTACGACGAGGCCGCCCGCACCCTGACCCTGTTCATCGACGGTGCCCCGGTGGCGTCCACAGCATGGACGGCGGCGTGGAACGCCAGAGGCCCCTTCCACGTGGGCCGCGACCGGGCCACCGGATCTGGCGTGTCAGGCAACTTCTTCAACGGATCTGTGGCCGACGTGCAGGTCTTCGACCGCGTACTCGTGGCACAGGACTTCACCGGTCAACTCGCGACCGACCCCGGATCGAGTGGCTTCAACGAGCCCGGGATTATGTCGCCGGTTCGCGTCAGCGATTGGAACTTCGATGGCGCTGTCTCTTGCTATATGCCTGACTGGAAGGACACCTGCGAGGCGCCGGACTCGATGCCGGAGCGGGGACGCTGGTTGGCGTTGACCAAGGGGTCCGAGGCGGCTGCCGGATACGGCGGTGGACAGGGTTTGTGGCTCGACCACCTGTACTTCCCGGACGACGGCCACAACGAGATCACGGAGGAGTATGGGCGCAGCGCCATCAAGCTCGCGCCGAGCACCGACGGCGACGGTAACGAGCTGAACGTGTGGCAGGAGAAGCCGGTGCTGCGCACCGATGACTCGTTCACCATGTCGGCCTGGGTGATGGCGGATGCCGAGGGCATGCGCACCGCGGTGTCCCAGCGAGGTGTGCATCAGAGTGCGGCCTGGTTGAAGTTCCAGTCCGATGTCGGCAGGTGGCAGTTCGCCGTCAGCGACGAGGACACCCCGACCACGCCCGCGACTTCTGTGCGGTCAGTGAACCCGGCCGCCACCGATGTGTGGACTCACCTGGCCGGCGTGTACGACGCGGGTCGTCACGAGATTCGCCTCTACGTCAACGGTCTGCTGGAAGGCACCCAGGCTGTCGGTTTCACGCCGATGGCGTCGAGCGGACCGCTGCTGGTGGGCCGCGCGTTGTGGAACGACCAGGTCGTGGATCAGTGGGTCGGCGGCATCGACAACGTCGCGCTATTTCAGGGCGCGATGGGTGGCAGCGCGATGTTCGACTGGTACAACTCGCAGGTTCCGGGCACCCCTGGCACGAACACCCTGCACGAGGGGGAGATCCTGACCGCTGGT
Source organism: Micromonospora sp. NPDC049230 (assembly GCF_040647875.1). NCBI lineage: Bacteria > Bacillati > Actinomycetota > Actinomycetes > Micromonosporales > Micromonosporaceae > Micromonospora > Micromonospora sp. NPDC049230. The sequence goes on along the minus strand of NZ_JBEZCZ010000042.1, from coordinate 20,723 downwards.
CAGTATCTGCGCTCGGACGTCGGCAACTACCAGCTGTTGATGCAGGACGACGGCAACCTGGTCCTCAGTCAGGCAGGCTTCCCCATCTGGGACACCAGCACTTGGAACAATCCCGGCGCCTACGTGACCCTGCAGACCGACGGCAACCTCGTGGTCTACCGCAGCGATGGCGTAGCTCTGTCGGCGACCGACACCGCAGGTACGGCCGCGAGCCAACTGGTGGTGCGCGACAACGGTGACCTGATGCTGCTCGACCCCGTCGGAACGATCATCTGGCGCCGATGACCCCACGGTAGGGCGCCTTCTGCGCCGCCCGACTCTGCCGGGCCGTGCAGAAGCGACCGATGTCCCCCGTCTGGCAACGATCGGTCCACCCCCTGTGAATGCCCCCAGCTTTAGCGGTTGTTGGAGAGGAACAGCTCATGTCGGCACGGTCTGTGCGCGGCCTACGGCGGGTGCGCCGGAGGCATCTCGGTACGAGCGGTCGGCGGTCGACGTTGATCGGTTCACTGGTCGCGTCACTGGTGCTGTCCCTGGTGCCGTACGTGCCGGCGCAGGCAGCGGCACCTCGGCAGCCGTCGAAGCCGCCGGCGGAGAAGCTGGACCGTGACGGCGGCCCGGTGGCCAGAGGCAAAGCCTGGCAGCAGAGCAGGGTCACCCCCGCCCCCACGCCGGCGCCCAAGTGGCCTGCTCCCGCAGCCGCCCGGGTCGACCTCCCGACGGCCTCAGCCCGCACGGCCAGCAGCCGCGGCGTCCAAGCCGGCGCGCTCCCGGTCTGGGTAGACCGAGGCACCGGCACGGCAGGCGAGCCGCTCGCCCAACTCGACGTGAAGATCGTGGACCGGGCAACCCTCCCGCAGGCCTGGCGCGATGGCCTGATGATGCAGCTGACCGCCCCGCCGGGCGCCCCAACCGGGGTGGCGGAGGTATCGGTCAACTACGACTCCTTCCGACACGCGGCCGGCGGGTCCTGGGCGTCGCGCCTGCGGTTGTGGCAGGTGCCGAACTGCGCGATGAGTAACCCCACCAGCCCGAGCTGCCGGTCGGTGCCGCTGCACACCGTGAACGACACCACCGCGGGGATCGCCACCGCCGACGTGAGCGTCACATCCACGTCCGCATCGGGCTCGTTCCTGATGCTGGCCGCTGGCTCTGCCGGTTCAGATGGTGACTTCGGCGCCACGAGCCTCGCTCCCTCCTCGACGTGGTCGAGCGGCGGCAACGCCGGCGACTTCTCGTGGAACTACCCACTGCGTGTCCCGCCGGCGACTGGCCCGTCCCCGTCGGTCGCCCTGAGCTACTCGTCGTCGGCGGTCGATGGCCGGTCGGAGGTCACGAACAACCAACCGTCGTGGATCGGTGAGGGATTCGACTACTCCTCCGGCTTCATCGAGCGGCGCTACGTGCCCTGCGCCGACGACATGAAGAACGGGGCAACCAATACCACGAGGACCGGCGACCAGTGCTGGCGTTCCGACAACGCGACGATGAGCCTCAACGGTCGCGGCGGCGAGCTGATCTACCAAGCGGGTAAGGGTTGGCACTCCCGCGCGGAGGACGGCTCGAAGATCGAGAAACTGACGGGTGCGACCAACGGCGACACCGGCGACCCCACCTACGGTGACGTGGGGGAGTACTGGAAGGTGACCACCACCGACGGCACCCAGTACTTCTTCGGCATGCACAACCTGCCGGGCCAGTCGACCGGAACGGACTCCACCCTGACGGTGCCGGTGTTCGGCAACCACACCAGCGAGCCGTGCCACAAGAGCACCTTCGCCGGGTCGGACTGTGTACAGGCGTGGCGGTGGAACCTCGACTACGTCGTCGACGTGCGTGGCAACACCATGTCGCTCTGGTACGGCAAGGAGAGCAACAAGTACGCCCGTAACGTCACCGACTCCGACGACGTGACCTACGACCGGGCCGGTTACCTCAAGCGCATCGACTACGGCACGTACGACCGGACGACCGCGACGCACGGTGTCACCGAGCGCAGCACCACCCCGTACGCGCAGATCACATTCGAGACGGACATGCGTTGCTTCACCACCTGTGGCACCGAGGCCGTGCCGGTGGAGGCGAACTGGAAAGACACCCCGTGGGACCAGGAGTGCAAGGCCTCGGCCACTTCCTGCTCCCAGCAGTACTCGCCGACGTTCTGGACCGCGAAGCGGTTGAAGACCGTCACCACGCGGGTGTGGGACACCACCAGGTCAACCCCGGACTGGCAGCCGGTTGAGTCCTGGACGCTGTCGCACACGTTCTCGGCGACGGCTGACTCCACCCACGGAGGGCTGTGGCTGGACCGGATCGACCACGCGGGCCTGGTCGGCGGCACCATCAACCTGCCACCGGTGACGTTCGGTGCGGAGTCACTGGCGAATCGGGTCTTGACCGAGCACGGCGCCACGGACAACTGGCTGCGGCTGTCCAGCATCGTCACCGAGACCGGCGCGCGCATCAAGGTCGACTATTCGGAACGCGAGTGCACCGCCGCGATCGTGGCGTCCCTGGCGCCGCACGACAACGCGCGGCGCTGCTACCCGGTGAAGGTGCCGGACCCGAACGATCCGACCGGCAAGGCGCTGGTCACCGAGTGGTGGCACAAGTACCGGGTCGAGCACGTGGCCGAGGACGACGTGCAGATCCCGAAGGGGTACTCGCCGACCACACACACCTGGTACGACTACGAGGGATCCCCGGCGTGGCACTTCGACGACGATGACGGCCTGACGAGGCCAGATCGGAAGACGTGGGGGCAGTGGCGCGGCTACGCCCAGGTCAACACCCGCGTCGGTGACGACGGTAACCCGCAGACACTGACCAAGACGACGTTCCTGCGCGGCCTGCACGGCGACAGGCTCAGCCCGTCCGGCGGTACCCGCAGCGTGACCGTGTCAGCGTCGCTGGGCTCGGAAACCGTGTACGACGAGGACCAGTTCTCCGGGCAGATCCGAGAGCAGGTCGTCTACAACGGCGTCGCGACCAAACCGGTGTCGAAGACAGTGAACGTGCCGTGGCGGTCGAACCCCACCGCGAGCCGCACCATCAACGGCGACCTGGTGGAAGCACGGTTCGTCAACACCCAGGCGACCTACGCCGCCACCGCCCTGGGCGTAGACGGTTCCCGAGGGTGGCGCACCTCGCGCAGCACCAGCAAATACGACCAGACGTACGGCACGATCGACTGGTCCCAGGACGACGGCGAATTCCCGAAGACCGGCGACGAGAAGTGCACCAGCAACACCTACAACCGCAACCTGGGCAAGAACCTCACGCAGGTGCTCAAGCAGACGACCACCACTGCCTTGGCCTGCGGCACGAACCCGACCAGCGTCGATGACGTCATCTCCGACACCCGCAGCTACTACGACGGCGCGACCAGCGTCGACACGGCGCCCACCTTCGGCTCGGTAACCATGACCGAGCAACTCAAGGACTGGATCCCCGGCACCGGGACGGCATGGCAGACGATCTCCCAGGCCACCTACGACTTCGCCGGCAAGCAACGGACCTCCACCGACATCAGGGGCAACCTCACCACGACCGCGTACACCCCGGCGGTGGGCGGACCCATCACCCAGGTCACCACCACCAATCACCTGAACTGGCAGTCCAAGGTGGAGTCCAACCCCTACTGGGGCTCGACGACGAAGACCACCGACCCCAACGCGAAGATCACCTCCGAGGTGAACTACGACGCGCTCGGACGCGTCGCCAAGGTGTGGAAGCAAGGGTGGACGAGCACCGCCAACCCGAACGCGCCGTCCGCGCGTTACACCTACACCTTCGCCCCTGGGCGCGACAGCTACCCCTACGTCACGTCGCAGACCCTGAACCCGGACGGCAAGTACGTCACTTCGTTCCAGATCCTCGACGGGCTGCTGCGCCCGCGGCAGACCCAGGCACTGTCGCTGGGCGGCGGCAGCGATCGCGTTGTCACGGACACCATCTACGACGAGTACGGGCGTGAGGCGGCAAGCTACGCCGCTCATGCGGAACCCGGCGCACCCTCAGGCGTTCTCTGGTCCGAACCAGACTGGTCCCTGCCCGCTCTAACCAGGACCGTCTTCGACCAGGCGTCGCGTCCGACGAACAGCATCTACCTCGCTGGCGACGGCATCACGAACCTCGTCGAGCAATGGCGCACCGTCACCAGCCACGAGGGTGACCTGACGAAGGTCACCCCGCCGGAGGGTGGCACCCCCACCACCACGGTCACCGACGTCGAGGGCCGGACCGTCGCGTTGCGGCAACACACCACGACCTCCGGCGTCAACGGCGCCTACCTGGAAACCACCTACGCCTTCAACCGCAAGGGCCAGGCGACGACGCACACCGACTCCGCCGGCAACCAGTGGACCAACGAGTACGACGCCAAGGGCCGCCTCTGGCGAACCACCGACCCGGACAAGGGCACCACAACCAGCACCTTCAACGACGACGACACCCTGCAGAAAACCGTCGACGCCCGCGGTGAGGCCCTGTGGTACGGCTACGACCAACTGGGTCGCAAGACGCAACTTCGCGACGACTCAGCCAGCGGACGACTGCGCTCCGAGTGGAAGTACGACACCCTCTACAGCGGTCAGAGTACGGGAATCAGGGGGCAGCTGACCCAGAGCATCCGCTACGACTACGACTCAGCCGGCACCGCGAGCGCCTACAAATGGCAGGTGCGCAGCTTCGACGAGCGCTACCAACCCTTCGGCGTGAACTACGTGATTCCGCCGGTCGAGACCGGCCTCAACCAGACGTATGTTTATGTCTTCGGGTACTCCCAGTTCACCGGCGCTCCGACGTCAATGTCTTACCCGGCCGGCGGCGGCTTGGTCACCGAGCAGCTGACCACCGACTACGACACCACGACCGGCATGCCCGTCCGCTTGGACACCAGCCTGACTGGGTCCCCCATCCCCGACACCATGGCAACCGCCGCCTACACCGCCTACGGCGAGCGTAAGAGTTCGATCTACAAGGTCCCCGGAAACAGCGATTCCTTCACCCAGGACACCGTCTACCGAGAGGAATCGACCCGCCGGATCAAGCGGACGATTGTTGAGCGGTCTGGCGCCGCCGGCACCGTCTCGGATCGCAACTACTCCTACAAAGACGCCGGCAACTTCACGTCGATCGCCGACACGCCTGAGATCGGTCAGGCAGAGGTTCAGTGCTTCCGTGAGGACGCTCTGGGCCGTCTGAAGAGCGCATGGACCCCGAAGCCCGAGATTTCCTGCGACACGGATCCGATCCTCGACAACCTGGGCGGACCAGCGCCCTACTGGCAGGATTGGACCGTCAACGACACCGGCAGCCGGCTCACCGAGACCAGCCACGCCAGCAGCGGGAACACCACCCGCAGCTACGCCGTGCCCGACGGTGGCCAGAATGTCGTACGGCCACACGCCGTCACCCAAATGAGCACCGAAGCCCCCGGGCAGCCGACGGTGGCGACCAAGTACGGCTACGACGATGCGGGTAACACCACCTGCCGGCCCACCGGCGACAGCGCGAACGACTGCGCCACGGGCACCAACAGCCAAACACTGGGCTGGGACGCCGAGGGCAAGCTCGCCACCGTCAAAACCGGCAGCGAGACCATCGAGACGAACATCTACGACGTCAACGGCGTCAGGCTCATCCGCCGCGACAGCACCGGCACCACCCTGTACCTACCCGGCCAGGAAATCCGCCGCCAAGGCGGCGCCAACATCGGCACCCGCTACTACGACTTCGCCGGCGTCACCTGCGCCAGCCGCACCGCAGGCTCAGAAGTCACCGCCCTGACGTGGCTCTACAGCGACCACCAAGGCACCCAACAGATCGCCATCAACGCCGGCACCCAAAAAGTCGACATCCGCCGGCAAACCCCCTACGGCACCCCACGCGGGTCAAAGCCAACGTGGCCTAACAACAAGGGCTTCGTCGGCGGCGACAACGACCGCACAAACCTTATTAACATCGGAGCTCGCAAGTACGATCAAATGTTGGCCCGGTTCATCTCGGTTGACCCAATTATCGACTTCTCTAGTCCGCAGCAGTGGAACGGTTACTCCTATGCTAACAATAGCCCGATTACATCAAGTGATGCCAGCGGGCTCATTCCGGCAGATTGCTTAGAGTTCGACTGTTACGGCTATGACCCGCGACCGCTCGTTGCCGGCGATCTTCGCGGTGCCGGTGGATGTCATGGGGGTTGCGGCACTGAGAAGAACAAATCCTGGGGTCGGAAGAGCGGTAAGAGCTCTACGAGCGCCAAGGGGCAGAAGGGCAACATCAAGGCGCCGTTGCACTGCATAAACTGCCGCACGACCCCGGGGACCCCGGGAAGTCCGTGGAAAGAGGTGGGGTGGAGAGAGTCGGGGGTTACCAACGCTTGTCTGTGGCCGACCCCAGCTCGGAATTGCATCATGCCGGGCGAAATGCTCCTACCGCCGATCAAACCGGAAAAAGCGGCCAAAAAAGATCAAGGACACTTTGGGACGGTAAATTTCTGCGGGGGAGTTGGCGGGCAGATCGGTGCGGCCCTGTCGGTCGAGGCGTGTATCGAAGTTGATGACAAGGGCATAGGGCTCGGTGGCGGATTCAAACTCGGCGCGGGCCCAAGTGCCGGATTCGAGGCGACCGGCGGTATCAGTTATTCTAATCAACGAATCGCGGAGAAGGGAGGATGTAACCCCTACGCGCAGGTGGTGGGCGGTGAAGGTTTCGTAGCAGGAGCCACCGGAGAAACCGACTTCGACGGCAACTATCAGGTAGGCGTCTCAGGTGGTGTTGGAATTGAAGTTACCCCGATCCCGCCGTTTGCTTTCGCTGGTTCAGCTGGAATGTCTTGCTCAGATGCATTCACCGTTATCGAGTACTAAGGTGGCCTTTCAGTGGATCGTTCAGTGATGTCAGAGTTACGGAATAGTGCAAGGTGGCGGGCGACCGTACTTGGATTTCGAATCGCTCTCCTTGGCTTTCCTGTTCTCATTGGGCTGATATTGGCGGCGCGCCTTTTGGGAGCTGAATCGATTATTGTGCCGATCATCTTCGCGCTCCTGGTGATCACGGTAATCGCGCTCCTGGTCGGCTGGGTAGGCGCCCTACTCCTAAGTCGGGGGACAAGTAGTTATGTGATAACGAATTCCGGCCGGTTAGATTCCGCGCGCGCGCGAGGCCTGATGCGGATGGTGCTACACGACCTTGGAGATTTACGTAGATGGTAGAGGTTCCAACTCCCCGGTGTGGCGGCATTCGACCTAGCTCCCGGATCTCGGTGGTGAGATGCTCGATACTCCGGGCGAGGAGGCGAAGAGTCTCGGCTCTCGGCCCAGCAGTTCACACGCCCGCGCAATTCGCCCCCATGTCAGCCATATGCCGGGAGCGTGGATCTAAGGGCACCTCTCTTGTCAAGCCGCCGGCAGCAGGGAGGTCTCCGTGTCTTTGATCATGGTGCGGTAGACGACGTCGGCCGGGCATCGCTTCAGGCAGCGCATGGCTTCCTTGTAGGTTTTGCCTGCGGCTCGTTTGCGCTGGTAGTAGTCCCTGCCTGGGGTCGCTCGTTTGATCTGGGCCATGGTCATGACATGCAGCGCGTAGTTCAGTTGCCGGTCGCCGGCACGCGATAGGCGGTGGCGTTGGACGTCACCGGATGACACTTCTATCGGCGCGACACCGCAGTACGAGGCGAACGCGGACTCCGATCGGAACCTGTTGACGACTCCGGAGCGGGCGAGGATCTTCGCGGCGGTGACGTCGCCGATGCCGTGCAGATCGGTCAGGGTGGTGCCGGACGCCGCGACGGCGGCGGACAGCGTTGCTGTTGCCTCGGCGATGCGCCGATCGAGGCGGCGCACCTCGCCGAGAAGGTCCACGGCGACCTGGCGCATGGTGCGGGCCAACACGGCCCGAGGGCGGATGCTGCGCAGCGCGGCGGCGGCGTTGTCGGCGGTCAGTCCGCGGGGCAGACCGGCGGGAATGAGCTGTGCCAACAGCCCATGCAGCCGGTTGACGATCTGGGTGCGGCTGCGGACTAGTGTGCCGCGCCGGAAATTCGCCTACAAAATCGGGCGAGTGATTCGAGGATCTCTTCGGCGGTCTTGGTCCAGATGAACGGTCGGGGGTTGCTGTTCCAGTCGGTGATCCAGGATCGGATGTCGGCTTCGAGGGCTTGGATGCTTTTGTGGGTGCCGCGGCGGATTTTCTGGTCGGTGAGGAAGCCGAACCAGCGTTCGACCTGGTTGATCCATGATGAGCCGGTCGGGGTGAAGTGCATGTGGAAACGCGGGTGTTTCGCCAGCCAGGCGCGTACCGCCGGCGTTTTGTGGGTGCCGTAGTTGTCGCAGATCAGGTGCACGTCGAGCTCGGCCGGGACGCTCTTGTCGATGGTGATGAGGAATTTCTTGAACTCGGTCGCCCGGTGCTGACGGTGCAGCTCGCTGATGACCGAGCCGTCGGCGATGTCGAATGCGGCGAACAGGCTGGTGATGCCGTTGCGGTGGTAGTCGTGGGTGCGACGCTCGGGCATGCCGGGCATCATCGGCAGGACCGGCTGGGAGCGTTCCAGGGCCTGGATCTGGGATTTCTCGTCCACACACAGCACCACGGCCCGTTCCGGCGGGTGGTGGTAGAGACCGACGACGTCGACGACCTTCTCGATGAACTGCGGATCGGTGGACAGCTTGAACGTGTCCGCCCGGTGTGGCTTCAGGCCGAAGTCGCGCCAGATCCGGCCGATCGTCGATTTCGACAGCCCCGACTTCTCGGCCATCGACGTCCGCGACCAGTGGGTGGCGTTACGTGGGGCCTGCTCGAGGGTCGCCACGACGACTTCTTCAACCTTGTCCAAGGCGATCGACGGTGGCCGGCCTGGACGTTGCTCGTCGATCAGGCCGTCGAGACGCTCGGCCAGGAACCGCCGCCGCCATTTGCCCACCGTAGACAGATGAACACGCAGATCTGTTGCCACAGCAGTGTTTGAGGCCCCTTCGGCGCACGCCAGGATAATCCTCGCCCGTGTCGCGAGGATCTGCGCCGACTTCGCCCGCCGCGCCCAGCGAGTCCACGTCGAGCGTTCCTCGTCGGTCAACACCAGCGGTGCGGTGGGACGCCCTGTCCGTGCCATAACCCCACCCTACACCGACTTATTAGGCGAATTTCCGGCGCGGCACACTAGGTCATCGCGGTGTTCGGTGAGGCACCGCAGGGCGGCGATGGCCTCGTCGACCACGGCGGTGTTGAGTCGAGCAGCGGTGTGCGCGGCGATTCCGACCGAGAGGGCGTCGGCCTGGTCGGTTTTGCGGCCGTGCTCGGTGGACAGCAGCCGCACCCGGCGGGCCAGCTTCGCGGGCACGTCGACCACGTCGACGCCGTCGGCGCTCAGACGGGCGGTTAGCACGGCGCCAAGGCCGGTGGCGCCTTCGACCGCCCAGGTCGCGTGCGGCCAGCGGCCGGCGAAGCGGCGCAGCGGTCGATAGCCGTCGCGGTTGACCTCGATGCGGATCGTGGCCAGTGGCTGGAGTCGGTTGTCGACTGCGACGGCGGTCCAGGACGCCTTGTGAGGATCGATCGCGATGACGACCGGAGCGGGTGCTGACGGTGCGGCGGAGGGCACGGGGTCTCCGGCAGGGCCGGGGAAAGGGGGTCCGGCGAGGAGGGCAGACCAACTTCGGGCTCAACAGACCTCTCTCGAGCCACTCCCGCAGGCCGTTAGGGAGCCAGCCCGTGAGCGGCAAGTGTTTCCCGAGCGACCCCGACCACAACCTCGAAGAGCATGGCTGCAGACCCTGATCTCCGGCCACCAATCCAACAAGTTGGAGGCCTCTCTGCTGCCGGCGGCTTGACAAGAGAGGTGCCGTTAGCGAGACAGCCCACTCGGAGCGGCGCTGCCGAGGGAGTGTTGCGACGACTCCTTTACTCGGCTGGTTTACGTTGTCGGCGACCTGGACAGACGTGCGTGAGCATGCCGCTGGGCCACCGGACTACTGGGGGTCAAGGGGGCGTCGGTTCGAATCCGGCCGTCCCGACGCAGGTGAGGGGCCATCTCGGAAGATCGAGACGGCCCCTTTGTCGTACCTGGGTGACTAACTGAGTGACTACGCCTCAGCGCCGAGGATCCGGTCCATGGCGACTGCACCGCCTGGGAGTGTGACGACGATGTAGGCGTGCAACGAGGTGCTTTCGGCAGCGATTAGAAGCGCCTTGGCATGGTCGAGCGTCAGCGACTTCGAGGGACGGCCGCTGCGACCTGTGGGTACTTCGCAGGGCTCCGTTGCGTTGAGCGTCGCCAAGATCGAGGCAGACTTGAGCAGTGAAGTCATCGACCCGCTCTCGGCCGTGGCTGCCTCCGAGGTCAGCGTTCGCCGGGTTCCGGTTCCCGCCGGAGGTGATCGTGGTCGCGGTCCGCTGGTATCTGCGGTTCAACCTCTCGTATCGCGACGTTGAGGAGTTGCTGGTCGAGCGCGGCGTCGAGGTCGATCACGTCACGGTCCACCGGTGGGTGCAGCGGTTTCACGCCGTTGCTGGCCGACGCCGCCCGCTTCTGCCGATACTCACCAGGCGACAGGTGGTTCGTCGACGAGACCTACGTCAAGGTGAACGGGGTGTGGCGCTAGGTGTACCGGGCGGTCGACCAGTACGGGCAGGTCATCGACGTGCTGGTCTCGGCCCGCCGTGATGCCGGCGCGGCCCGGCGGTTCTTCCGCCGGGCGCTGTCGACGTTGGAGGCGATACCCGTAGAGGTTGTCACCGACGCGGCTGCGGTCTACCCCGGCGTCCTCGACGACCTGGTCCCGTCCGCGTGGCACCACGTCGAGCAGTACGCCAACAATCCGATCGAGGCTGATCACAGCCAGCTCAAACACCGGTTGGATGCGCGGGCTACGAACGGACAAGACAGCACAGGTGATCATCGCCGGCCACGCGATCATGCAGAACCTCCGCCGCGGACACTACGAACTCGCCGCCGACGCCCCGCCCCGTACGCGGGTCGCCGCTGCGTTCACGGAACTCGCCCAAGCGATCTGACCGCAGACCCGACACGGGCTCAACACGTCCGCCGATCCGATAACGCAACGGCGCCCCTCAGCGCCGAGGGCGGCCAGCAGCGCGGTGGCGAACAGGGATCGGCCCGAGCCCGGCTAACTCCACGACGTGCAGCCTCCACAGCGGGCCGATCCTCTCCGACATCATCCCGGTAATGGCCCGCAGGCCGGGCCGTCCCGGGATCAGTTCACGTCTACAGTCACCCGCCATGGCAGCACCGGTGCGCCGCACGGTATCTCGGGCGGGCAGACGTCCCGGTAGGAGGACAGGCCGCCGCGGCCGGGCTGGACAGCCCGGTATGCGGCAGCGGTCGTGCCGGGCGGCGGAGGCGCCGGCAGCGGCAGGGCGGCCAAGACGTCGCCGCTGGCTTGGACTGGGGTCCACCAGTTGTACGGGTTGGGATATCGCACCGGGTCTACGGCGAGCGTGACGTACAGCCGTTGCCACCGTCGCAGGCAGATGGTGCGCCCGTTGTCGGCCTGCCCGAGCTGGATCGGCCGACCGGTCGCATCGGTAGGCACGCAGCCGGTCGGTGTCAGCGGGTCGGCGGGAGCCGCCGAGCTGGCCGACGCCGGTGTGACGGCCAGCGCCGCGGCGACGACCACGGCGGTGAAAAGTGTCGGCGCCCGCACGAAACCTCCTCCGGTGCAGCAACCAAAATATCCGCCTGAGTCTATCTTCTGACGTACGTCTCTTGAAGGGCAGAGGGGCCGCGCGGCTCCTATCCGAAATGCAGGCGATGCCGTGCCGCCCATCCGACGCAAGAGCGGCCGCGGTGCGCGGCTGGATTACCGTGCGTCGCCGGCTCGTACGGGGCAACATGCCGGCGTCGACGCCACGACGTCCTGGGCTCCGGGTCCTGCTCGATGGTGAGCTGAGCGACCGGCTCGCCGGCAGCCCGGCGGCCGGGGCGGCAACGGGCTGAGCTTGCTGCCACGGTGAAGCGGGTAACTCGAAAATCGACCGGGACCAGCCTGGGGAGATGTCGGCAGGTCACCTTCCGAGTAATGACGTTGACAAGCACGCGAGACATGCTCATCTGCCGCCGTCCGGGCGCGTCACCAGCGACCCAAGCCGTCACGTTTGGTGACTGCCGTCGGCGGCCGTGGACGCCCGGAACTGGCACCCCTCTGTGTCAAGGGGCGGCGAGTAGTGGTGTTCTAGGCTGCTGTTCGGCGGGTCCGGGAAGTGACTGTTCCGAAGTGTCGACCATGGGGATTGGGTCGGCCGCGCTGGATTGATGAGTCGTCCCCACGTGTCCTCCCGGGCCCGTCCTCGCAACCTGTGGGGTAGAAGGGCGGGAGTTCTGGCCCGCGAGGCACTGGGCTGTCGTAAAGCTGTGGGGTGTCGGTAGCTTCCAGCGGAAAACAACGCCAAGCACTGCTGAGGCCCCGTACCCGAAGCGGTACGGGAGAGGGCTCGACGCGGCTCGTGGTTCTACGGACGCGACCGGCGAGCGTTCAGGGCGGCGCTGACGGAGTCAATTGGTGTCCTGGTCGGTGTCGCTGAGCAGGTTGACGAGTCCGTTGGGTGCGCCGTCGCCGAAGATGAGGTTGATGGTCTCGTGCGCGGCGACCGCTTCGGCCTCGCTGCGGGCGAACATCACTTCCTCGTACGCGGCGAAGGCGGCCTCGACGTCGCCGGCGTGTGCGGCGATCGCCTCGCCGAGTTCGGCTCCGTCGAGCATGGCGATGTTCGCGCCTTCGCCGCCGGGGACGGTCACGTGTGCGGCGTCGCCGAGCAGTGTCACGCCGGGCATGCGGGCCCATCGGTGGCGGTCGGGGAGCTGGTGGATGCTGCGCAGGATCGGCGTCGTGTCGGCGTCGGTGATCAGGGCGGTCAGTTCGGGCGCCCATCCTTCGAACTCGGCCGCGATCCGCGTCTTCGTGGCGTCGGCGTCGGCGAAGTCGATGTCAGCGAACCACTCGACCGGCCGGTTGAGCACGACGTAGGTGTGGATGATGTTGTTTGCTTCGCGGTGGGCGAGGAATCCCTTGCCGGGGATGAGTGCGTACATGGCGCCGTCGCCGACGGCCTTGGCCGCGTCGGGGTGGCGGTCGTCGACATCGTGCAGGTAGGTGTCGATGTAGCTCATGCCCGCGTACGTCGGCTTCTCGTCCGACAGCAGTGCTCTTACTCGCGACCAGGTCCCCTCGGCGCCCACGAGCATCTCGGTGGTGACTGTCGAGCCGTCCGCGAAGGTGAGCTCGTGCCGCCCCCCGCCGAGGGGTGTGGCCACGACGAGCTTCTTGCCCCACTGCACGGTGCCGGCTGGCAGTGACTCGATCAGGATGCGCCGGATGTCGCCGCGTAGCGCTTCCGGCCGGGTCATGGAACCGTCGTCGGGGACCTCAGCGAGCACCGTGCCCTGCTGGTCGAGGACTCGCTGCGCTCCACCGCCCGCGTGGATGATCGCGCGATATTCCTGGGTGAGCCCGGCGATCGCGAGGGCGCGCTGGCCGTTGTGCTCGTGCAGGTCGAGCTGGCCGCCCTGGGTGCGAGCCTGGGCCGAGTCCTCAGCGTCGTAGACGGTGACCGGGACGTCGTGCAGGTGCAAGACGCGGGCGAGCGTGAGGCCGCCAAGGCCGGCGCCGACGATCGTGACGGGAGTAGGCATGTCAGTCCTCTCGAAGAAGTTTGGACCGCCGGTCCAACTCCAAGATTGGACCGTTGGTCCAACTGTGTCAAGATGATGGACATGACCATCCCCACGCCGCGAAACACCAGGCGCAGCGATGCGCTGTCCCGGGATCGCATCGTCGAGGCGGCCGTTGAAGTGCTCGACGCGACGGGAGAGGCGGGCCTGACGGTCCGCGCGCTGACGGCTCACCTGTCGACCGGCCGCGGCGCGATCTATCACCACGTCGCCAACAAGGAAGGGCTGCTCGCCGCGGCCGCAGACGACATCGTGGGACGGGTAACGGCGGGAGTCGGCGACGACGAAGACCCCGAGCAGGCCATCCGTGCTCTCGCGCTCGGGATCTTCGACGCGATCGACGCGCACCCATGGGTCGGAACCCAGCTCTCCCGCGAACCATGGCAACCCGCCGTCTTCCGGATCTGGAAGAGTGTCGGGTCACAGCTGCAGCGCCTCGGGGTGCCCGGGCCGGCCAGGGCGGACGCCGGATCAGCGTTGGTCAACTACGTCCTCGGCGCGGCAGCGCAATACGCCGCCGGGGCCCGGCGAGTGACCAGCGACGCGGATCGCAAGGCATACCTGGAGACTCTGGCGGCACAATGGGCGCAACACGACCCGGACCCGGTCGTGCAGGACGCGGCCTCGCAGCTGCACGAACATGACGACCGTGAGCAGTTCCTCGCCGGAGTGGACATCTTCCTGACCGGCATCACCGCCCGCAGATAAGCGTCGCGTTTCGGATCGCCCGTTCCTGATCGGCCAGGCGGTGACCGGTCCACCACGATGAACGCCTGTAGGCGACGCCCTGACATCGGCAGTTCAGGATGCTGCATGCCCTAGCGGCTTGTCACGGAGCGTGACTGCTTCCCTCGGCGAGCATACCCGGACGGCGGCATGAGCGGATGGCTGGCCACCCAGGCACAAGACCTGTTGTTCAAGGAGATGCGGCGTCATAACCTGGGCAGGTGGCGACGGATTCAGGTCCTGACGGGGGTCTCAACGACGAGACCCCATTAAGATCGTTGCCTACGACGCACACTGGCCGACCAGCTTCGCCCACAAGCAGACCCGGGTCGAGGCGGCACTCCAGAACTACCTCGTCGGTCACGTCGAGCACGTGGGTAGTACCGCGATCCCCGGCCTTGCCGCCAAGCCGATCATTGACATGCTCGCCCTGGTCAGGGATTTCGACCAGACCGACGGCATCGTGGCGGATCTGGGCGACATCGACTGGGTCCATGCCCCCGAGCCGGGTCACCATGAGCGGCGCAAGTGGTCATTTTGCTTTCCCGACGTGACATGGCGTACCCATCACCTCCACATTTGGGAGATCCGGTCACCGGACTGGCGCCGCTTGCTGCACTTCCGCGACCATCTACGACGCCACCCGGACCTCGCCGCAGAGTACGCGCGTATCAAGGCTGAACTCGCAACGGCGGACGACCACGACCGACCAAGGTGCCGGTCCGGCAAGGCGCCGTTCATCGAGGACATCCTTAGACAGGCGGACGCATCTAGCGCCTCCTAGCGACGCTCCTTCTGCGCTGATCCAGTGCCCCGTCACACGGGTGGGACGTCCGCTCATCGGCTACGAGCGCGCACCACGTCGGGTCGCGGAGGCACGTCCGGCTGAGAGGGTTCGTGACAAAGACGGGTCCCGAACGCCTGCCTCGGGACCCGTTAAGGTGGGCTGATCTTCAGCTGGGCGGATGGCGTCGGTAAGGCGTATCCACGTCGGGCATCGGTCCGTGGCGATCCACTGACACGAAACCCTTGTCTGGGGGTAGGCGAGTCGCAACGAGCAGGCGCACGCTGTTCCTGATGACGGCACGTCCCCGATGGTGGGGGAGCGGGGCGCGGTGGGACCCGGCACTGTCATGTCGGCCGGCCCCCGTTTACCCCCCGAAAACCCCCGCGTTACGGATGGTAACAAGGGGGTTTGGGCAAACAATGACAAGCTTTGAAAGAGGAAGCTTGACATGAGGCTCTCGTGGGTTCAAATCGCCTCGGTCCGCTGAGCTGTCCGGTAGACAGCCTCGAGGGTGAGTGGCCGATCCATTTCGCCCACAGGCAGCGTCGGTGCTGCGGCGCTCTTTTGCGTCACCCACTCGCTACACCGAGACGGCCAGGCTTCTGCCGATCGGACGATTTCGAGATGCCGTGGCGAGCGCATGAAACGCCGAACGGCGGCCCGCTGAATCAGTCGGGCCGCCGTTCGTAGACTGTGGATCAGAGCGGGCGGATGTTCTCCGCCTGCGGACCCTTCTGACCTTGGGTGACGTCGAACTCCACCTTCTGATTCTCGTCGAGGCTGCGGAAGCCGCTCGCCGAGATCGCGGAGAAATGGGCGAAGACGTCGGCGCCGCCGTCGTCCGGGCTGATGAAGCCGAAGCCCTTGTCGGCGTTGAACCACTTCACGGTACCTGTAGTCATGTCTGCTCCTCGCAGGCTGTCAGAGACCGCACTGTGCGGACCCTTACGCCGCCGCGTTGATCACCCGCGTCGAAACGACACGAAAAACGAAAAGCGCCTGGAGGGGTTTCAGATGCCCCATCAGGCGCTAGAAAACGTCTACGGAAATCAAAACTGCAACTCGGCTACCGTAGCACATGATCCGTCGTCGATTCCACGGAGGTGAGTGGACCTGGTCTTGCCTACCTCATCGATGCCGCCCTGGCCACAACCGTGAAGCGAACGTCGACCAGGCCGTCGCCGCCGCGACCACCCCTGCGGCCCGGCCTGGACAGTGAGACCAGGCCGGGCAACGCCAGGACTTAACGGAGAGCCCTTAGCTGTGCTGAGGGATGTCCGTCGTGTACGCCAGCTCGCGGCCCGCCTCCACGTCGGAGGTCAGCGCATCGATCCGGGCCTTGACCAGCGAGTAGGAGTCCGAGCCGAGCAGTTGGTGCAGAGGAGCCTTACCCGAGACCGCCACCTCGATGATGGCGGTTGCGGCTCGGACGGGGTCACCGAGCTGGGTGCCCGACATCGCCAGGTGCGCCTCGGTCATTTCCCGGATCGACTCGTAGCCGGACCCGGTGGTCGGCGGCAGGCCAAGGGAGTGCGTACGCAGAAAATCGGTCTGCATGTAGCCGGGCTCCACGAGGTTGACCTGCACGCCGAAATCGCCGACCTCCGCGGCCAGTGACTCGGTCAGCCCTTCCAGGGCGTACTTCCCGGCGCAGTAGAGACCCCAGCCCGGGAAGGAGGTCAGACCGAGGATCGAGGAGATGTTGATGATGTGACCGCTGCGCTGGGCGCGCAGGGACGGCAGCACCGCACGAAGAACGTTCCAGAGCCCAAAGATCTGCACGTCGAACATCTGCCGGACGTCGGCGTCCGTGATCTCCTCGATGGCGGCGAGGAATCCGTAGCCGGCGTTGTTCACGACCACGTCGATCGCGCCGAAACGGTTGGTGGTGGAGCGGATCGCCGCCGCGACCGCCGGCTCGTTCGCGAGGTTCAGCTCAAGTGGCAGCAGCCGGGCCTGGTCCACGGATCCCAGGGCCGCGTCGAGACGCTCAGCCGACCTGGTCGTCGCCGCGACGTTGTCACCGCGCTCGAGGAGCTGCTTGACCAACGCCAGGCCGAGGCCCCGGGAGGTGCCCGTGACGAACCAGGTGGCGGGTCGGGTGGTGGGGTACGACATCGGTGTTCTCCTTGTGACTGGAGTGGCAGCGCTGTGCCCTGCCGGAAACGCATTTCATGCTGCTGCCGGGCGGGCGGGCCGAACACCTCTGGCCAGGCCCAGCCGTACCTGGGAACGACATGCCCACCCAACCCCTGGGCGCGGCCCATCGCGCACGGCATCATTGGCGACATGGTGCGACGCACAGAACTGGCCGGCTTCCTGCGGAAATGCCGGGCTGACACGACGCCGGAGGCAGCGGGAATCCTCCCGCTGTCGGGGCGACGCGTCCGCGGCCTGCGCCGGGAGGAGGTGGCTCAGCTCGCCGGGGTGAGCGTCGACTACTACACCCGACTCGAACAGGGCCGCCACAGCAGTCCGTCGGAGGCGGTCATCGACGCGTTGGGCCGTGTCTTCCAACTCGACGCGGCCGCCCAGGCTCACCTTGTCGACCTGGCCCGGCCGGCTCGGCACCGCACCGGGCAGGTGCCGGGCCAGCGGGTCCGGCCGGCGATGCACCAGATGATCGCCTCGATGGTCGACCACCCGGCCTTCATCGTCGGGCGCCGCACCGACATCCTCGCGTCGAACCTGCTGGCCCGCGCCCTCCTCACCGACTGGACCCAACTGCCGCCCCGCGAGCGCAACTACACGCGCTGGGTCCTCCTCGACCCCGGTGCCCGCGAGGTCTACCCCGAATGGGCCACCGTGGCGGCCGACGTCGTGGGCACGCTGCGCCTCTACGCCGGCCGGAACCCCGACGACCCGCAGCTCAACGAACTCGTCGGCGAGCTGACCATCAAGAGCCCGCAGTTCCGTACGTGGTGGCACAACCACCGGGTGCACGAGCGGACCCACGGCACCAAGCACATGGTCCACCCCGCCGTGGGACCGATGACCATCCGATACGAGGCGCTGGCTCTACCCGGCGACGACGACCAGACGCTCTTCATCTACACCACGGATCCCGGCAGCAGCTCACACTACAACCTGCGCCTGCTCGCGCTCTGGGCGACACAGCAGCGGTACGCCCCAACCACCGGCGCCTCCAAGGCCGCTCCCGTGCAGGTCGAGGACAGCACAATCAGGTCTCTGGGCTCCGCCTGATTCCGACGGGCGTCGATCGTCCCTTGACGATCGGTGGTCTCCACCGTGGGCGATCAGCGGGCGAATTCTTGTCTTGGGTGGCGGTGACCTGATCGGTGCCCATGTCGCGGACGTGCTGCGCGAGCGAGGTCATGCCGCGACCACCGTGGCGCGTTCCCCCCGTGCGGGTGGGGACGGCCTTTTCGTGCACTTCGATCATGATTGTTTCCACCAGCCCAGGGCACCTTCGATGAGGTCATCCGGCGGGGCGAGCTGATGACCGACCCGTCGCTGTTGGTGACCACCGGGATGAGCCGTGGGACATGGACTGGTCATGGCCGGGACGAGCGCCTGGCGGTGTCTCTGCAGAACAACGCCCTGAACCGACGTTCATGGGCCACCCGCGAGCAACTACGGATCGCGATCGTGACCATCACCCGCGGGCCGCTGGCCGCCCGGCGCGCGACCCGACCCGTGAGGTAGCCGATGGATCCGAACCCGGCGAAACTTCGCGGTCGTCACCCTGTGCACCACCCGAGCGGCCCTGCCGCAGCTCTGCGACAGCAGCGGCAGGTGGGGATCCGACGACCGTCAGCCCCACCTCCACCGCCGAATTCGGACAATTGAGCGATGCTACCGGCGTCAGCGCCCGGTGGGCACGATGTTTGAGGAGTGCCCGCTCTGCTCGTCACGCTTCAGGCGCTTCGCAGTCTGCTTCTCCTTGATTGTCTTACCCTTCTTCTTGACGTTCGCCTTGGTCGTCGAGTCCTTGGACATGATCGAACCTCCTGGAGCAGGTCGGTGAACGTGCAGCGTGTTACTCGCCTGATCACGGCGTGCAGGTGACGGAGGACCCGCGCGGCGGGCGCGCGGTCCTTCACTGCACGCCGACCCTACGCTGTTCCAGCTCTTGCCGACGTTCGGAAGTGCATCGCCGGTGGTGAGGCAATAGATCCTGTCGCCCCACCGACACGAACCCCTCGCCTAGCTAGGCGAGCCGCGACGGGCAGGCGCACGCTGTTTCTGGTGACGGCACGCCCCCGACGGTGAGGGAGCGGGGCGCGGTGGAACCCAGCGCTGTCCTGTCGGCCGGTTCCCGTTTACCCTCCGAAAACCCCCGCCTGCCGTTGACAATCAGTGACAAGAAGCGACCATTGCTTGATCGTGTCTGTGCAGCTCAATGCCTGTACTTGACAATCAATGACAAGCTCGATTTGGTTTACCTGGTAACAAGGGGTCGTCGGTTCGAATTCGGCCGTCCCGACGCAGGTGAGAGGGCTGATCCGGAAATCGGGTCGACTTTTTCGCCATTTTGGGGACCAAGATCAGTCAAGTTGGGCTGGCTGGCGCTGCTTGACCGGTGGTCAAGTTTCAGGTGCCTACCTAGGTCATTTGCCGAATTGCTCGTTCTCTGGATCAAGGCGGCCCGCAAGCGGGCCGCGCTCGGCCTGCTGGCGGCGCAGGCACCGGCATCGGCCGGCGCGCCGGCCGATTGCAGACTGCGCCAAGCTCTGGAACCGATGCCTCCGGCGGGGATCTCGACAGAGATGGGCTTCACACAGGGGCAGCGACGCCGAGGCCATCGCTCAAGGCTGCCAGCGCCGCGACGAGCCACGGGTTTGTCGTCCTGCGAGGCGACGGAGGGCGGGCAGGCGCACTCAGATCGATGACGGGCATAGGGCAAGTTATCCGATGGGCGGTAACCCGCTCGTACCGACGCGGGGCCATCCACGGGCCAGTAACCGTGGCGCGCAGCGGTCATGAGCGGGCACGAGCGGCATGGGGCTCTGCCGCCGCCGGCAGGCGTTTCGGACATCACGGCCCGTTGAGCGCTCTTCCAAACGGAAGGTGTCAGTACGCTGCTTGGCGTGGCAGAGGACGAGGTGGTCTTGCGGCTCAACCGCGACGAGGCGCTGGTTCTGTTCGAGTGGCTGTATCGCACCGACGAGACCACCAACGACTTCGCTGACCTGGTCGAGGATCAGGCGGAGCAACGGGTGCTGTGGAATCTCACCTGCCTACTGGAACGGGAGCTGGTCGAGCCGTTCTCGCCGCAGTACGCCGAGCTGGTCGAGCAGGCACGAGCCCGGTTGCGGGATGAGGGTCCATGACCGTGCCGCGTGCCCGTCGGGACAGGAGCCGAGGGTCAACGGCGGTCGCCGCCTGGACGTCGCCCCCGGCATGGCGGTGCAGGTCAAACCAGGTCACGGCGATGAGACTTCCCGCCGTGTCCACACTTCCTAAATGTGCTGTCCAGGGAGGTTGGTCGAGGTTGTGTGACGACACGATCTGATGTCGTAGGTAGGTGAAGGCCTCCGGTTGTGGAGTGGAGCTGTCTAG
>NZ_JBEZCZ010000041.1:0-63537 GCF_040647875.1 Micromonospora sp. NPDC049230 | reverse complement strand
GGAGCTGGACCTGTTCGCGGCCGCCTTGCGGTCGGTGCTGCGTACCCGCCACGACTCCCCCGGGAGTTATTGCCCGGCGGCACGGCGTGTCGTGGCAATAACTCCATGATCGACGAGGTTGGCGCGCTGCTGGCGGTCGCGCTGCCGGGAACTAGGCTCGCGGCATGACGATCGACAGCGACGGCTTCGCCGCCCCGGCCGCCCTGGTCGAGCACGCCCGCCGGTTCCGGGCCGAGGGCGGCACCCCGGCGGTGCCCCGGGTCGCGGCCACAGTGCTGCTGCTGCGTCCGACCGAGGCCGACTTCGAGGTGTACGTCATCCGTCGGGTCGCCGCCATGACCTTCGGCGGGATGTACGCCTTTCCCGGTGGCGGGGTGGACCGTTCCGACTCGGCGGCACACCTGGACTGGGCGGGCCCGCCACCGACCGAGTGGGCGGGTCGGCTCGGGGTGACGCCGGACGCCGCCCAGGCAGTGGTCTGCGCCGCCGCCCGGGAGGTCTTCGAGGAGGCCGGCGTGCTGCTCGCCGGCCCGGACCCGGCGACAGTGGTGGGCGACGTCAGCGGGGACGACTGGGAGTCGGCCCGGCAGCGGTTGGAGGGGCGTCAGCTGGGCTTCGCCGAGCTGCTGGCCGACCGCCAGCTCACGCTGCGATCGGACCTGCTGCTGCCGTGGAGCCGGTGGATCACCCCGGAGTTCGAGCCGCGCCGCTTCGACACGTACTTCTTCGTGGCCCTGCTGCCGGCGGGGCAGCGGACCCGCGACGTCTCCGGCGAGGCCGACCACACGCTCTGGATCCGCCCGGCTGACGCGTTGGCCCGGGCCCAGGCCGGCGAGTTGACCATGCTGCCGCCGACGCTCGTCACGCTGGCGCAGGTGGCGGCGGCCGGCGACCTGACCGGCGTGGCCCGCGCGGCGGCCGACCGCGACGCCGCCACCCCGATCACCCCACGCCTCGACCTCCCGGCCGACGGCGAACCCCGCTTCGTGCTCGGCTGACCGGAGGTCCGCCGTATCCCCGTGAATACGGCGGACCGGCCGCCCGTCAGTAGTGCCCGACGTACCGGTAGTTGGCGTTGAGGCTGCCAGGGGCGGCGTGCGCCGGTGCCAGTGCGTCGAACGGCGCCACCGTGAGGAAGCGGACGAACTGCTCGTCCGGCTCCGCATTGGGTGCGAAGGTGAGGACGTCGATGTCGCCAGGCGCGACGTCGCGCTCGACCCAGTCCATCAGCGGCTGGAGGAGTTCGGGGATGCCGACCTCCGACGGGTGCGGGCTCGGCTCCGGCCCGAACAGGCAGTGGTAGCCCGCGGGCACCATGTACAGCCGCGTGAACGCCTCGCTGCCGCCGCGCCGCTGCACGGCCGCGTAGTAGTCGACGGTGGTGAACGGAGGGACGGAAGGGTCCGCCCAACCGTGGTAGAGGATCAGCTTGCCGCCCTGTGCGCGGAACTCGGACAGGTCCGCGTCGGTGGCGTTGTAGATGGCGTCGCCCAGCACGTTCAGCCGGTCGAACGTGGCCCGGGTGAACCGCACGTCGGCCAGCTGGAAATCGGTCGGCGGGTTCTGCGGGTACGCGAGGTATCTCAGGTAGTTGAGGGCGATCTTCCCGGCGTTGCCGTCCGACGGGGAGCCGGAGCGCACCACGAACTGGTCGATCCAGCCCAGCTCCGATCCGTACGGCATGCCCCCCTCGTACAGGCCGTTGGGCCCTCGGTAGAACGCCACCACGGCCGCCACCTGGGCCGCCGTGAGGCAGTCCGGCCGGTCGGTGCCACGGGGACAGCGCAGCGACGACGGCTGGAACCCGCACCGCCGCGGATCGTCGATGACCGCGCCGCACTTCTGGACAACCGCCTCGTGCAGCGCGGGAATCTTCTCCGGGCCGAGGACCTGTCGGCCTGACGCGTCCGTGTTCCGCAGGGCCACCCAGGCGTTCAGCAGCGCGAGTGGCGCCAGGTTGTGCACCGGCGCGCCGGCCAGGATGCCGTCGAAGTCGGCCGGAAACCGCTGCGCCAGCATCAACCCCTGCCGCCCGCCGGTAGAGCAGCCGTCGAAGTAGCGGTACGTCGGGCCGTGCCCGTAGTACGCGACCATCACCGCGTCCGCGACCCTCCGCAGCCGGTGCTCGGACAGCAGCCCGAACTCCAGTCGGGCCCGAGGGTCGGCACCCCAGGTCGCCGGCTCGCTGGTCTGCGGGTCGCCGGTGTGCCCGGTGTCGTCGGCGGCCAGCACGAGCCGACCGTCCCGGGCAGCCGCGCACTGGAACCCGAAGAGCGGCAGGGTCAGGTCGGGCACCTCGCCACACAGCCCGCTACAGCCCTGCTGCACGTACTGCCCCGTCCATCCGGAGACGGGGAGTTTGACGGTGAACCGCGTCTGCGGCCGGATCACCCCCTGCACGACGCAGAACTCCTGGCCCTCGTCGTTCGTGGCGCGTTCCGCCGAGGACACCGACACCTGCGGGATGGGCGCCCCGGCCAGCCCCGTGCATCGGTCGGCGGGCGGGTCGGTGGTGATCGCGGGCGTGACAATCAGGGGTACGGCGGTCAGCAGTGCCAGTACTGAACGGATCATGCTCTCCTCCTCTTTGGAGGGAGGTTAGGCAGGCCGGCGGGTCTGCCGGATCGGTCCCGGGACGGGACTCCCGGTCATCCCCGAGGTGGAGCGGTGCCGGGCCGGACCAGGCCGCACTCGTAGGCGAGCACCGCCGCCTGCACCCGGTCGCGCAGGCCGAGCTTGAGCAGGATCGCCGACAGGTGGGTCTTCACGGTGGCCCGGCTGAGGACCAGGCGCTCCGCGATCTCGTCGTTGGAGAGTGCCCGCGCGACAAGCGTGAGCACCTCGATCTCCCGGGCGCTGAGCGCGTCGAGGGCCGGCGGGGGAGTGCCGCCGGGCAGTTCGCTGGCGAACCGGTCGAGCAGCCGCCGGGTGACGGTCGGCGCGAGCAGAGCCTCACCGCGCGCCACCACCCGTACCGCCGTGGCCAGTTCGTCGGGGCGGATGTCCTTGAGCAGGAAGCCGCTGGCACCGGCCCGCAACGCCGCGAACACCGGCTCGTCCAGGTCGAACGTGGTCAGCATGATGATCCTCGCCGCTTGGCCGGAGGTGGCCAGCCGACGGGTCGCCTCGATGCCGTCCAGCCGGGGCATCCGTACGTCCATCAGGATCACGTCCGGTCGCAGGCGTTCCGCGAGCGCGACGGCCTCCAGACCGTCGCCCGCCTCGCCGACCACCTCGAGATCCGCGCGGCTCTCGATGATCATCGCGAAGCCGGCTCGGACGAGGGCCTGGTCGTCGGCGATCAACACCCGGATGGTTGCCGTCATGCCGAGGTGAGCGGCAGGTCCGCCCGTACCCGAAAGCCGCCGCCCGGCACCGGCCCGGCGTCCAGCGTCCCGCCCAGCAGCCGGGCCCGTTCCTGCATCCCCACGATGCCGCGGTGGGCGGAACGGTCGACCCGGCCGACCGGACGGGCCGGCCCGTCGTCGCGGATCTCCAACCGCACCGATCGGGGCGAGCACCGCACCGTCACCCGGGCCAGGGTGGCCTGGCTGTGCCGCAGGGTGTTGGTCAGCGACTCCTGCACGATCCGGTACGACGAGAGGTCCACCGCCGCCGGCAACGTCGACACGGCCGGTTTCCGATCCAGCTCGACGGTCAGCCCGGTGGCCCGCAGCGACGCCGCGAGGGTGTCCAGTTGCGCAAGACCGGGCTGCGGGGTGGCTGAGTCGGGCCCGGTGTCGGCGCTCATCGTCTGCAACAACATCCGCAGTTCGGACAGGGTGGACCGGGCCGCCAAGTCGATCGAGGTGAGCGCCGCGCGGGCCAGGTCGGGCCGGCGGTCGAAGACGTCCTGCGCGGCACCGGCCTGCACCACGATCACCGACACCGTGTGGGCAAGCACGTCGTGCAACTCACGGGCGATCCGTTCGCGCTCCTGGGCGACGATGCGGCGCTCGGAGTCCTGCCGGCGCAGCGCGCGGGTCCGGCCCAGCTCACCGAGGGCCCAGCCGAGCGCCGGACCGGCGATCGCGAGCAGCACGTTGCGCCAGTCGCCATGCGCCAGCTTCCACGGCGTACCGGCCAGCAGCAGGCCGAGCACCCACAGCGACCGCGACGGCGATCGCCTCCGCGCGTACCCGGCCAACACGGCGGCGACCTGACCGAGCCAACCGATGTCCGGACTGAGTGACTCGATGCCGACCCCGGCGAGGACGGCCGCCGCCATCGCGGCCTCCGGGTGGCGACGCAGCACCACGATGGTGCTGGCCTGCACCGCCGCCAGCACGAGGGCGGCGGCGTATCCGATGGGGCGTTGCGGGCCGTTCGGCGTGACCACGATCAGTGTCGCGAGCACGACGAACAGGCCGACGGCGACTCGCAGTTCGGGCCGGCATCCGCGCAGGAGTCTGCCGGGCGTACGCACCCGCTGATCGTAGGCAGCGCACGGGTCTGCGGTCATCGGCCGCGGGAACGACGAAGCGGTCCGTCCGGAGACGGACCGCCCGCGTCGCGGCCGAGACCAGCGGCTCAGCCGAAGCGGCCGGTGATGTAGTCCTCGGTCTTCTTCACGCTCGGGTTGCTGAAGATCTTCTGGGTGTTGTCGTACTCGATCAGCCGGCCCGGGTCGCCGGTCTTCTCGATGGAGAAGAACGCGGTGCGGTCCGACACCCGCGCGGCCTGCTGCATGTTGTGCGTCACGATGATGATCGTGAACTTGTCCTTGAGCTGGAACATCAGGTCCTCGATCGCCAGCGTGGAGATCGGGTCCAGGGCCGAGCACGGCTCGTCCATCAGGACGACCTGCGGCTCGACCGCGATGGTCCGGGCGATGCAGAGCCGCTGCTGCTGACCGCCGGAGAGGCCCGCGCCGGGCTTGCCCAGCCGGTCCTTGACCTCGTCCCACAGGTTCGCCGAGCGCAGCGCCTTCTCGGCCGCCTCCTCCAGGATCGACTTCTTGCGGACGCCGTTGAGCTTCAGGCCCGCCACCACGTTCTCGAAGATGCTCATGGTGGGGAAGGGATTCGGCCGCTGGAAGACCATGCCGATCGTGCGCCGGACCGCTGTGACGTCCACCTCGCGGTGGTAGATGTCCTGGTCGTCGATGGTCAGGCTGCCCTCGACCCGGGCTCCCGGCAGCACCTCGTGCATCCGGTTGATCGACCGCAGGAACGTCGACTTGCCGCAACCGGACGGCCCGATCAGGGCGGTGACGGTCTTCGGCTCGACGGTCAGGTTGATGTTCTCGATCGCCTTGAACCCGCCGTAGTACGCGGTGACGTTCGAGGCGGAGACGCGCTTGGCCATGGTGGTACCTCCGGGGTTCATCGGCTGAGCCTGTTGCGACGGGCCAGCAACTTCGCCGCGATCGTCAGGATGAGCACGAGGGCGACCAGGGTGAGTGCCGCGGTCCACGCGCGGTCCGGTGCGTACTTCGACGCGCTGCCGGCCTGCTGGTAGACGTAGAGCGAGAGGGACGACTGGTTGTTCTCGAACGGGTTGAAGTTGATCGCGGCGCCACCGCCGGCGATCAGCAGCACCGGCGCGGTCTCGCCAGCCGCGCGGGCGATGGCGAGCATGACGCCGGTGACGATGCCCGGCAGTGCGGTGGGCAGCACCACCCGCAGGATGGTCTTCCACTTGGGCACGCCCAGGGCATAGGCGCCCTCGCGCAGCGGTGCCGGGACGAGGCGCAGCATCTCCTCGGTGGAGCGGACGATGGTCGGCAGCATCAGCACCGCGAGGGCCAGCGCGGCGGCGAAGCCGGAGAAGCTTGGTCGGCCGTCGTTGAACCACGGCGAGACGATCAGCACCCAGAACGCCAGCACGAACAGGCCGCTGACGATCGACGGGATGCCGGTCATCACGTCGACGAAGAACCGGATCGCGAAGGCGAACTTGCCCCGGCCGTACTCGACGATGTAGATGGCGCAGAGCAGCCCGAGCGGCACGGTGATCAGGACGGCGATGCCGACCTGCTCCAGGGTGCCGATGATGGCGTGGTAGGCGCCGCCGTTCGGGTCGCGGGCGCCGATGTTGTTCATCGAGGTCAGGAAGAAGTCGGCGTCCAGCCGCTGGACACCCTTGCTGAACAGCGTCCAGACGACCGAGACCAGCGGCACCACGGCCAGCACGAACGCGGAGTGGATCAGCGCGCTCCAGGTGCGGTTGCGGGCCGCTCGTCGCCCCTCGACGGCGTGGGCCGCCGCGAAGAGACCGACCAGGTAGAGCACCGCGCCCAGCACGATGACGAGGACGGGCCCGCCGATGCCCGCGCCGTAGACGATCGCGGCGGCGAGGACCAGCGCGGCCACGGCGATGGCCGGTGCGGCGTACGCGGGCAGCCGCCGGGCCCGCAGCGTGTCCGGCTGCACCGGCTGCCGGGTGCGGTGTGAGGTGATCATGGTGCTCATGCGGCGGACTCCGTGAACTCCCGGCGCCGGTAGATGATCGCCCGCGCGATGATGTTGACGACCAGCGTGATCGCGAACAGCACCAGACCGGACGCGATCAGAGCCCCGCGACCTGTGTCGTTCGCCTCGGCGAAGCGGTTGGCGATGTTGGCGGCGATGGTGTTGCCGCCGGATTCGAGCACGTTGAACGAGATGCTGTAGGTGGCGCCGAGGGTCAGCGCCAGCGCGATGGTCTCGCCGAGCGCCCGACCCAGTCCGAGCATCACCGCGGCGATGATGCCGGGCCGCCCGTACGGCAGGACCGCGGTGCGCAGCATCTCCCAGCGGGTGGCGCCCAGCGCGAGGGCGGCCTCCTCGTTCGCGGTCGGGGTCTGCCGGAACACCTCACGGGTCAGCGAGGTGATGATCGGCAGCACCATGATCGCCAACACCAGGGAGCCGAGCAGGATCGAGTTTCCGTACGGGCCGTCGCCGCCGAAGATCGGAATCCAGCCGAAGTACCTGTTCAGCCAGCCGGAGAGATCGGTGACCGGGCCGATGAGGTAGTCCCGCCCCCAGAGGCCGAACACCACGCTCGGCACGGCGGCCAGCAGGTCGATGAGGAAGCCGAGTGCGTTGCCGAGCCGCCGTGGCGCGTAGTGGGACAGGTAGAGCGCGATGCCCATCGCCACCGGCACCGCCATGAGCAGCGCCAGTGCGGCAGTGAGCACCGTACCGAAGGCGAGCGCGCCGATGCCGAACGTGGGCGGGTTGTCGTTCGGGAACCAGCCCTCGTAGGTCCAGAAGCTGGCGGAGTTGGCCCGCAGCGCCGGAATCGCCTTGGCGATCAGGAAGACCGCGATGGCGACGATGATGACCAGGACCGTCGTGCCGGCGGCCAGGGTGAGGCCGTGGAAGGCCCGCTCGGCGCCGAAAGCGCGGGCCCGGGGCAGCGCGCCACCGCCGCCCAGCCCGGAACCGTCGGGGGAACGGGTGCTGACTGGTGCCTCGGCCACACGCGCCGAGGCACCGGCGGGCCACTCGTGACTCTGGGTCACGCGTGGCCCGCCGGTGCCGGCGTCGGCCGAGCGGTGAGGGGTTTCACCCATCTGCTCGCTCGATTCGGTTGCGGAGGTGGTGGGTTCGGGTCAGGAGAGGTTCTTGACCGCGGTCTCGACCTTGGTGCGGACCGTCTCCGGCAGCGGGGCGTAGCCCAGCTCGGTGAGAGAGGCCTGGCCCTCGGCGCTGGCGGCGTGACCGAGCAGGCCCTTGACCAGCTTCAGCTTGTCGGCCGAGAGGCCCTTGCCGCAGACGATCTCGTACGTCGCCAGGACGATCGGGTACGCCCCGGCCTCCTTGGTGTTGTAGTCGATCGACATCTTGAGGTCGTCGCCCTGGCCCTCGATCTTGGCCCCGGCGATCGTCTTGCCGGCCGACTCGGCGGTCAGCGCGGCGAACTCGCCCGCGCCGTTGCCGACCTTGGCCATCTTCAGGCTGGCGTTCTCGGCGTACGACCACTCGACGTAGCCGATGGTGCCGTCGGTGCCCTTGATCTTGCTGGCAACGCCGTCCGACTTGGCGGCGCCGACGCCACCCGGGGCCTTCCAGGCCTTCGCGTTGCCCAGGGTCCAGTCCGCCTCGGCGGTCTTGGAGAGGAACTTGGTGAAGTTGTCGGTGGTGCCCGACTCGTCCGAGCGGTGCACCGCCTGGATGGCGGTCGACGGCAGCTTGGCGTCCGGGTTGTCGGCCTTGATCGCCGGGTCGTCCCACTTGGTCACCTTGCCGGCGAAGATCTTCGCCAGGGTGGCCGGCTTGACCTGGAGGTTGTCCACGCCGTTGAGGTTGTAGGCGATGGCCACCGGGCCGATCACCATCGGCAGGTTGATCGCGGCGCCACCGGCGCACTTGGCGTCGGCCTTCGGCTGCTCCTCCGGCTTGAGCGCGGAGTCGGAGCCGGCGAAGTCGGCGGTGCCGTTGATGAACGCCGTGATGCCGGCGCCGGAGCCGGAGGGCTCGTAGTTGATCGTGACGCCCTGGCACTTCTGCTGGTACGCCTTGATCCACTCGTCCATGGCGTTCTTCTGTGCCGACGAACCCTGGGCGTTCACCGTGCCGGTGGCGCAGTCGGCCGCGGCGGCCGAGCCCGAAGCGCTGGTGCTGGGCTCGTTGTTGTCCGAGCCGCAAGCACTGAGACCGAGCGTCGCAGTAAGAGCGAGGCAGGCAAGAGTGCCGTACCGCTGGAGCTTCACCTGAGGGGTTTCCCTTCGCGTCTGACTTGGCACCCCGATGCCGGGGCCCGAGGACCGGCACTGACCGGCTGACACGAAAGTTAGAAGTGCCAGGTAGCCGGTTCGCCGGTCGCAAGTGAACGCAGGGTGAACACGTACGGCCGCCCAGATGACCGCTTGCTGAGGGTGAGTTGTCCGTTAAGTGAACCCAGAGGCACCTGTCGGAAGTATGGGTATATTTCCGGTTCAGCGTTATGCCGCCGAAGCCCGGCCGTTACCGCGCGGTGATCGGCCGGGAACGGGTCGACGGTCAGCCCAGGTGATAGTTGATGTGCGCGGACCAGCGGGCGAAGCCCAACCGCTCGTAGAGCGCGACAGCCCCGGCGTTCGACTCGTCCACGTAGAGCATCACCCGGTCCAGGCCCCGCCTGTCCCGCAGGTACGCCAGCCCGGCTGTGGTCAGGGCCCGGCCGAGCCCGCCACCGTGCGCGGTCGGCTCCACGCCCAGCACGTACACCTCGCCGATCCGGGCCGACCCCGGACGCTCGTGCACCTTGGTCCAGTGGAAGCCGAGCAGTCGACCGGTCCCGGTCTCCTCGGCGAGCAGGAAGCCGGCCGGGTCGAACCACGGCTCGGCAAGGCGGACCCGCAGGTCGTCCGAGGTCCACCGCCCCTGCTCGGGGTGCTCGGCGAAGGCGCGTGAGTTGAGGATCAGCCAGGCCGCGTCGTCCACCCCTGGTCGGAACGCACGCAGCACCACCCCGTCGGGCAGGCGCGGCTCGCCCAGCGGGGCGGCCAGCGGCCGGCGCAACTGCCAGAGCACCCGGGCCCGGGTGAACCCGAGGTCGACGCCGAGCGCCGCGGCGGACGGGTGGTCGCCGTGCGCCCAGGCCCGCAGCGGCCCGGTGGCCGAGGCGAGTACGCCCCGGGCCAGCGCGCGACCGGTGCCCCGCCGCCGGTACGCGGGGTGCACCACCAGCTCGACCCCGATCCCGCCGACCGGATCGGTGGTGTCCAGGTGCGCGTACCCGGTGAGGGTGCCGTCGTCGGCGCGGGCGATCAGGTGCAGGGCGGGGGCGTCCGGGTCGCGGAGGCGGAGCAGGACGTGCTCGTCGAGCGGGTCCGCGCCGTCGGTGTCGCCCGCGGAACCGGCGAGGGCCAACACGTCGGCGATCTCCGCCGGTGCCAGTCGGTCGGTCCGGGTCACCTGGTCGCTGGTCGGCTCCGCGCTGCTCATCCCGTCACCGTATCCGCTGCGTCTCGGAACGCCCGGACCGTCGCCGTAAAGCCGCGTCTCACGTCGGGTCGGTGGGCAGTGCCTCCAGCTCGAACCGCGCGGTCAGGTCGGGCAGGATCCGGCGCAGCGCGTCCACCGTGCCCTGTCGGTTCCCACCGGCGTCGTGCAGCAGCACCACCGAGCCCGGTGCGGCCTGGGTCAACACGGTCGCGGTGATCTTGCTGGCGCCGGGGAGTTCCCAATCCGACGGGTCCACCGACCAGTGCAGCGGGGTCATGCCGAGTTGCTGGGCCACCGTCACCACGGGGTACGTCCAGGCGCCGCCCGGCTGGCGGTACCAGACGATCGGCGCGTTCGGCACCGCTGTCCGGATGGCCTCGTTGGTGCGCAGGAGGTCGGAGCGGATGGCGTCGGCCGATCGGGCGCCCAGGCCGACGTCGTGGTGCCACGAGTGGTTGCACAGCGTGTGCCCCTCGGCGACGATCGCCTGGATCAGGTTGGGGTGGTTCTGCGCGTTCTCGCCGACCACGCAGAACGTGGCCCGTACGTCGAACTCGCGCAGCAGGGCGAGGACCTGCGGCGTGTACCGCGGGTCCGGCCCGTCGTCGAAGGTCAGCGCGAGCCGTCGGGAGCCGGTGGTGGCGTGCGCGCCGAACAGGTTGTCGCCGCCGGCGTCCTGCCCCGAACCGTCCTGACCGGTCTCGGCGGGGCCGGAGCTGGCACTCGGGGTGCCGCTCGGCTCGCCGCCGCTGGGCTGGTCGGCGTAGTGCGGCCCGTCGGCGTTCGTCGTGGCCCCTGTGGAATGCCCAGGGACCTGGTCGGGGACGAGGCTGCGGCCCAGCGCGTACGCCGAGCCGAGCAGGGCGGCCACCACCACCGTCACGATCCCCGCCGCCCGCACGGTCGAGGTGCCCCGCGTCACGGCTTCCGCCCGGCTGGCCGGTCAGGCCGGCCCGTCGCCCCCGTGGTCACTGCGCGCACGGTCGCCCCTTTCTCCGACAAACCCGGCAGTCAGAATAGGACTGCCAAGCTGCGCAAAAAGGGCATATGGGAAATTGCCCGGGGCGACTCGCTGATCAGACGGGCAGTGGCGCGTGCTCCGCCTCGGGCAGCGAACGCGACGGCGGGACGACGAACTTGTAGCCGACCTGGCGCACGGTGCCGATCATCGACTCGTACTCCGAGCCGAGCTTGGCGCGCAACCGCCGGACGTGCACGTCCACGGTGCGGGTGCCGCCGAAGTAGTCGTAGCCCCAGACCTCGCGCAGGAGCTGGTCGCGGGTGAACACCCGACCCGGGTGCTGGGCCAGGAACTTCAACAGCTCGAACTCCTTGTAGGTGAGGTCGAGCGGGCGTCCCTTGAGCTTGGCCGCGTACGTGTCCGGGTCGATGGTCAGCTCACCGGCCCGGATCGAGCCGCCCGCGCCGGCTGTCGCGTTGCTCAGCCGGCCCACCGCCAGCCGCAGCCGTGCCTCGACCTCGGCGGGGCCAGCCGAGGCGAGGATGACGTCATCCACGCCCCAGTCGGCGTTCAGTGCGATCAGGCCGGCCTCGGTCACCACCGCGACAAGCGGCACGCCGAGCCCTGTGGCGTGCAGCATTCGGCAGGTCGCGCGGGCCTCGCTCAGCTCCGATCGGGCGTCCACCAGCACCGCGTCCGGGCTGGGGCCCGCGACCAGGGTGCGAACGTCGCGCGGCGCGGTGCGGACCGAGTGCGGCAACAGGTCGAGTGCCGGCAGCACAGCCGACGGCTCACCTGCGCGTGCGGTCACCAACAGCAGGATCTCCACGATCACCTCCGTCCCGGCGGCGCACGGCCGCACGCGACCAGACACACTCACGAGGGAGCGCGCTGAGAAATTGCGTGGTCCCGGCGTCGCTGACGGGCGGGGTAACGGGTTGAGCGTAACCGATCGCCTCGGCCGCGCCGTCAGGCCATTTCCTGTTTGTCTACCTTGCCCCTGATCGTGGCCCAGGTTTTAACGTTGCCGAAACCCGTGACCACCGCGTCGGGCGGTCGGTCTGGCACGATCGGGTCGTGTTTCCCTCCACCTCGCCCGAGGCCGGCCGCGAATCGTGGCCCGCCGGGCCCCACCCGGGTCCGGCCGCCACACCGCCCCGCGGCCACCCGCCCGCGCCGCGCACCGGTCCGGCCACCACCGACGGCGAACGCCGCGAGCGGGGTAAGCCTCGTCGTGCCCGTCGCGCCGGCGAGCCGGCTCGCCGCTCCGAGGACGAGGTCGACGAGCCGGAGGAGGAGGTCGTACCCCCGGTCGACGTGCGCCGCCAGTTGGCGGTGACCATCGCCGGCTTCGCCGCGTTGCTCGGTGTCGGTCTGGTGCTCGGCGCGCAGACGTCGGGTCCCGGTCACCGCCTGCCGTTCGCCTTCATCATCTTCGGCGTCCAGTTGCTGTTCGTGCTCGCCTGGACCATGGCGATGCGACCGCCGGCGCTGCTGGTGGTCGCCGGGATCAGCGCCGCGGTCGCGGCGCTCGTCGACATCGCCGCGGTGCAGACCGACGTCGCCGGCCTGGCCCCGCTTGGCTACCTGGCCGCCGGCGGGTTCCTGGCCGCGGTGCTCGGCCAGTTGGTCCGCCGGGTCGACCGGGTCCGGGTCACCGACTCACTCGGCGCCACGCTGCTCATCGTGGTCGGGGTGGTGGCCTTCGGCACCCTGATCGTGCTCAGTCGGATTCCGGCCGGCACCCAGGCGATCACCGTCTGCCTGTCCGCGAGCGGCGTCGCGCTGACCGTCGCCCGGTTGACCGACGCCGTGCTGCCCTGGCCCCGGCTGGCTCCCCAGGTGCCGCGGGGCGCCGCCGGCGTGGTCGCCGGCGCGATGGTCGGCACGCTCACCAGCGCGCTGCTGGGCGGCTACCTGGTGGCTCCCTTCACGCCGACCCGGGCTGCCGTGATCGGCCTGGTCGCGGCGGTCACCGCCGTCCTCTCCGATCTCGCCGTGGGGTACGCGGAGGCGGGCCGGCTGATGGCCGGCGAGACGCCCACGATGTGGGTGGCTCGGCACATGCAGGGTCCGCTCGGCGGGTTCGCCCTCGCGGCGCCGGCCGCGTACGCGATGTGCATGCTGTTCCTCTGAGGCACGGTTGAGCCCGGAGTCGGTCGGGTACCTATTGGTGCGCCGCGCTGCGGCACCGGCACGGACGACCCGTCACATCTCGGCGGGCGGAGACAGGAGGCGGCGTGGCGCAGGACTATCCGGTGGACGAGGCACGACCCCGACGCCGTGGCCGCAAGCTGCTCATCGGGCTGTTCGTGCTGCTCCTGCTGCTGGCCGGGTTGCTGGTGGTCGCCGACCGGGTGGCGGTCGGGGTCGCCGAGCGGATGATCGGTGACCGCGTCCAGCAGGAGGTAGCCAAGCAGGGCGCGCAGTCCACGAAGCCGGATGTGGAGGTCGCCGGCGTCCCGTTCCTGACCCAGGTGCTCGACGGCCGCTATGAGCGGATCTCGATCAAGCTGCGGGACGTGCAGGCCCCGGTCGAGGGCGACACCGTGCTGTTGCCGGTGCTCAACGTGGACGCTCGCAACGTGCGGGCCTCGCTGGACACTCTGCGCTCCGGCCAGGGGGACGTCGTCGCGGACACCGTCAAGGGCACGGGCACGATCAGCTACGAGAGTCTTGCCGCGCTGCTGAAGCGGCCCGGCCTCACCCTCGGCGAGCAGAACGGCAAGCTCGCCGTCACGGCCCCGGTCGACATCCTCGGTCAGAAGCTCACGGTCAGCGGCACCGCCGACGTCACTGTCGCCGACAACGGCGCGGTCGCCCTGCGTTTCAACGAGTTGGACGCCGCGGGGCTGCCGAACCTGCCGCTGGCGCGGGCTCTCGTGAGCAACTACGCCAAGAGCATCTCCATCGATGTGCCACTGCCCGACCTGCCGTTCCAGCTCGCCGTCCGGGAGGTCAGCCCGCTGCCGGAGGGGTTGGCGGTCACCGCCGACGCGAAGAACGTGCCGATCAATTCGGTCAGCTGAGTCGCGCCCCGGGCCGAGCGCCGGCCCGGGGCGTTCCCGGATGGTGGTCGGCTCAGTGGCAGCATGGTCACCGGCTGGTAGGCTCCCTGCTCATGGGGACCCACCTCACCAAACGGCGCGCGGTCGACCTGTGCCGCGTGGCCACCTGCCTGTGTCGCCCCGTCATCTGACGGCGGGGCTGTCTCCGGCCGCCTCACGGCGGCCACCGGCAAAGGGTTCTCGCACCCTCCGGTAATCCCACCGAACGCCCGGCAGCGGCGCCGTCGCACGAACCCGTGATCCATCCTTCCGCTGGGTCCCGCGCGCGGTGCGACAGTTACACACATCGATCTCGCGCGTTGGCTCACCATCCATCCTCACCAGGGAGTGATTCGATGAGTCGCGACACCGCACTCGTTTCGGCCGAGTGGGCCGAGAAGAACCTCGACGCCCCGGGCGTCGTCTTCGTCGAGGTCGACGAGGACACCTCGGCCTACGACACCGGCCACATCGCCGGCGCCATCAAGATTGACTGGAAGACCGACCTCCAGGACCAGGTCCGCCGCGACTTCGTCAACAAGACCCAGTTCGAGGCGCTGCTCTCCGAGCGGGGCATCAGCAACGACGACACCGTCATCCTCTACGGCGGTAACAACAACTGGTTCGCCGCGTACGCGTACTGGTACTTCAAGCTCTACGGCCACCGCGACGTGAAGCTGCTCGACGGTGGTCGCAAGAAGTGGGAGCTGGATGCCCGCCCGCTGGTCACCGAGACGGCGGCCCGCCCGGCGACGCAGTACGTCGCGCAGGAGCCGGACACCTCCATCCGGGCGTTCCGCGACGAGGTCGTCGACGCGATCGGCACCAAGAACCTGGTCGACGTGCGCAGCCCCGACGAGTTCGCCGGTCGCCTGCTCGCCCCCGCCCACCTGCCCCAGGAGCAGGCGCAGCGGGCCGGCCACATCCCCACCGCGATCAGCGTCCCGTGGTCCAAGGCGGCCAACGAGGACGGCACCTTCCGGTCCGACGACGAGTTGCGCCGGATCTACGGCGACGCGGGCCTCGACGACGGCAAGGAGACCATCGCCTACTGCCGCATCGGTGAGCGCTCCTCGCACACCTGGTTCGTGCTCCAGGAGTTGCTGGGGCACCGCAACGTCAAGAACTACGACGGCTCCTGGACCGAGTACGGCTCGCTCGTCGGCGTGCCGGTCGCGCTCGGCGACGAACCCGGGGAGGCCTGATCATGACTCTGCCCACCGCCGCCGGGTGCGCCGCACCTGACCAGGCCGCGCCGCTGCCCGCCAGC
The DNA here is from genome assembly GCF_040647875.1 of Micromonospora sp. NPDC049230. NCBI lineage: Bacteria > Bacillati > Actinomycetota > Actinomycetes > Micromonosporales > Micromonosporaceae > Micromonospora > Micromonospora sp. NPDC049230. The sequence continues at coordinate 48,402 of NZ_JBEZCZ010000041.1, read as the reverse complement.
CTGGACCTGGAGAAGGAAACCGTCATCACCGGCATCGTCCGCTCCGCCGAGGACGAGCCGGTGCCGGGCGCGTACGTCCGGCTGCTCGACTCGACCGGCGAGTTCACCGCCGAGGTGGTGACCTCGGCCGCCGGTCAGTTCCGGTTCTTCGCCGCGCCGGGCTCCTGGACGCTGCGCGCACTGTCCCGGCACGGCAACGGCGACACCGCCGTCACCGCCGGTCGGGGCGTCAACGAGGTTGCCGTCACCGTCGCCTGACCCACCGCTCTGATCGACCGGGGCCGGTCACCCACACGGGTGACCGGCCCCGGTCGTCGTTTCCCCTCGGCGTCAGTAGGCGCGCATCCTGCTCTGGTTGTCGGCGGGGGCCGAATCCGGCGTAACCACCAAGCGAGAAGTCGAACCACCGCCTCCGCCGCCGCGGGGGAGGCGTGGCACCATGGCCTGGTGAGCGGTGCTGTTCAGACGGGTTGGGTCTCTTCGGCCGGCCCCGCCGCGCCGGCACCCGCCCGGTCGTGGCGGCGATGGCTGCTGGCCGTGACAGTGGTCTGGGCCGTGCTGTTGGCCCTGCTCACCTGGGTTTCGGTCCGCGAGGATCCGCCGACGGTGCGCGAGCAGCGTTCCCTGGACCAGGCCGGTCCGGTGGTCGACCGGGCGGTCGGCGAGCTTTCCCGGGCGGCCGGTGTGGGTGGGTTGCTAGAGCTGAGCCCGCCGCGGGTCGTGTCGGGCTGCCGGGTCACCCCGTTCGACGACGGGGCGAGGCTGCGACGCGAGGTCGGCGTGCTTGCGCCCGCCGGCAGCGAGCAGGCCGTCCTGACCGGCATCGCCGATCGGCTGCCGGCGAGTTGGCGGGCCGGGGTCGGCCCCGGGCTGGACGGCCCCGAGCTGCACGCCGACGCCGGCGAGTTCGTGGCCGTCGAGGGACGCCCGACCGCGGACGGAAGGGTGCTGTTGCTCGTCGAGACCGGTTGCCGGCCGGTCGGCTCCGGCTACCGGCCGGCCCTGTCGCCCGCTGCCGGCCCGGAAGCCGCAGCCCTGACCGCCGCGCTGACGGCGCTCGGCCGGCCCGGTGACGCCGCGCCGGAGTTGGTCGTCGCGCCCTGCCCGGGCGGTGGGTTGGCCCGCACCGCACGATCGGCGGCCGGTCCCGGTCCGGCCGAGTCGAAGGACGCCCTCGCCCCGCTGGCCGGCAACGCCCCACTGCTGGACCAACCCCCGGTGTACGCGTACCGCGCCGGCCCGGTCACAGTGCTCGCCGACCTCGCGCCGGACGCCCCCCGGCTGGCCGCCACCGTCGGCTGCCCGAGCTGAGCCGAGCAACCCGCCCGGGTCAGCCGCCGCCCGGCTGGTCCTCCGGGTCACGGCTGCGGCCCAACGCGTCCACCATGCCCCACCGGCCGGGGATGTCCAGCAGCTCGACCCGACCCATCCCCGGTGGCACGGCCGGGTCGATGATCAGGTGCTCGCCCTGCGGCTCCAACCCCAACATCACCCGCAGCAGCAGCAGCGGGGTGCCTGTCGACCAGGCCTGTGGGCTGCACGCGGTCGGGTACTCCACCGGGTAGTCGGTGAGGTCCCGGGCGTAGCCGGCGAACGCCTCCGGCAGCCGCCCCTCGAAGTACCGGGACGCGGCAAGCATCGTGTCGCAGAGCTTGCCGGCCTCCTCCCGGAAGCCGTACCGCCACAACCCCCAGGCGATGATCGAGTTGTCGAACGGCCACACGGTGCCCACGTGGTAGCCGATCGGGTTGTACCGCCCCGCGTCCGCGGCGAGTGTCCGCACCCCCCAGCCGGAGAACAGGCGTGGTCCGAGCAGGTGCTCGACCACCTTGCCGGCACGTGACTCGTCCACGATGCCGCTCCACAGCAGGTGCCCGATGTTCGAGGTCAGCGCGTCCACCTGCCGACCGTCGGCGTCCAGCGCGAGCGCGTAGTACTCGCGGTCGGCGATCCAGAAGTCACGATCGAACCGCCGTTTGAGATCGGCGGCCTGCCGCTCCAACTCGTCGGCGTACTCCGGATCGTTCCAGAAGGTCCGGGCCAGGCGGGCGGCCCGGATCTTCGCGTCGTACGCGTACCCCTGCAACTCGCAGGTGGCCCGGGGGAAACCGGGCAGTTGGCCGTCGGCGTACGAGATGGCGTCCCAGGAGTCCTTCCAGCACTGGTTCTGGAGGCCGGTTTCCGGGTTTCGGGTCTGATACCAGAGGTAGCCGGTGCCGAGCAGGTCCCCGTACGTGTCGATCCACTGCAACGCCGCGCGGATGTGCGGCTCCAGCCGGCGCACCAGCGTGGAGTCACCCGTCCAACGCTCGTACTCGTCGACCAGGATGATGAACAGCGGTGTCGAGTCGGCCGACCCGTAGTACGGCGAGTGTGGCTGCTCCTCGAAGCCGGCGGTCTCCCCGTACCGCAGCTCGTGCATGATCTTGCCGGGCTCCTCGTCCCGGAAGTCGTCCACCCGGTGCCCCTGTAGCCCGGCCAGCATCAGGATTGTCGGCGGGACCAGCTCCGGCAGGAACGGCAACACCTGTAGTGAGGTGATGATGCTGTCCCGGCCGAACAGGGTCATGAACCAGGGCAGTCCCGCGGCGATCAGCCGCACGCCCAGGGCGATCGACTCGTAGCGCAGGGCGGCCAGGTCGTTGAGGCTGCGCCGGTACGCCCCGGCCAGCGGCTCACAGTCGCACCCGAGTTTCGGCGCCCGGTCGATCAGCTCCTGCTGCTCGGCCCGGATGGCGTCCGCGTTGCGGCTGCCCCCGTACGGCAGGGTGGCCCGGATGTCCTCGCCACGTGCCCCGTAGACGACGCTTGACACGTGCAGCCGGGTGGTCCACGTGCCGTTGCGGGCGATCCGGACCTGAAAGGTCAGGCCGGTGGCGTCGACCTGCGCGGGCGTACTTGTGGTGACCACCATCTCGCGGTGGAACGCCTCCCGCCGGTACGTCAGCCGCAGCTCGTTCTCGGCGACCGAGACGGTGGTCCGGCCCCGCTTCTGCCGAGAGTTCTTTATCTCGAACAGGTCGGCGAAGTCGGCCCCGACCTCGATGCGGATGGTGCACTCGGACTCCGTGCCGAGGTGGTTCAGCACTGTCAGCTCCTCCTCGAAGCTGCCCACTATCGCCCGGCTGCGGATCACCGACGCCTTCGCGTCCAGATAGTGCGTGGGCTCGCCGGGGGCGAGGAAGAACTTGGTGCGGTACGACTCGGTGTCGTCGACGGAGAGGGCGTGCAGCCGTTCGCCGTCCAGGGTGAGCACCCAGGTGGACAGGAACCGGGTGTCGAAGGAGAACAGCCCGGTGGGGAAGTCGTAGGACGGTTCGATGTCTCCCCGCCGGTCACTGACCAGGAAGGTGTTGCCGTCCAGGATGCTGACGAGTTCCTTCACGCCGGCCGTCCGGCTGCGCGGCGTGCCGTTTCGCGTGGGTCGCGGGTGCCGGGCGGGTTCGGGAAGAATCGCCGGAAGGCGAGGAAGAGCACCACGTTGCCGCTGAACGTGCTCTCGTTGCGTAGCACCGCGGCGACACCCTGGGCCTCACCGGCGATCAGCCGGTCGAAGAGCGCGGCGCTGCTGTACCAGATCGCGTCGGCTGGCCCACGCCCCCGGCTGACCTGCACCGACCCGGGCCGCATCCGGACCAACCAGTGCTCGGTCCGGTGGTCGTCGCCGAGGTCGATCTGCAGGGTCCCGTCGGCCAGGCCGCCCAGGACGTCGGGGGCGCGGGACGGCAGTGCCGCGAAGAACCTCTCCGTCGCCTCGGTCACATCCGAATCGTAGGCAGCCGCCCGAGTTGTCGGGTCGGTATCGGCACTCCGCTCGAATCGACAGACCGTGTCGGCTGGTCAGTAGACGAGTGCCTGCGCGCCGTCGGCCATCGCCTCCTCGACGAAGACCGCGGCGCCCGCGATCCGGACGCCGGGCAGGACGTCGTCCGGGCCGATCTCCCGTCGGGCCGCGCACTGGGTGCAGGCGGTCACCCGGCCGCTGGTCAGGATGACGTGCAACAACTCGGCAAGCGGCGCCGAGTGCGGCAGCTCGAACTGTTGCGCACGACCGGGCAGGGCGAACCAGGTCGACTCACCGGTCAGCCAGAGCGACACGTCCACCCCGGCCGCGACGGCCGTCGCGGCGACAGTGAATGCCTGTGCGCACCGCTCCGGGGCGTCCGCCCCGGCGGTGACCTTGACGACGAGAGTGCGGGCCATGTGGCCCAGCATAGGATGGTCGGGATGGTTACCGAGATCGGGTTTGTCAGCCTGTTGGTCGCTGGCCTGGGCGGGCTCGCCGGTGGCCTGGTCTACCTTGCCGTACGCATTTCGAGAGGACGCTGGTGACGCTGGTGAGCGACGAGAACCCGCTACAGCCGCCGTGGCTGAACGCGCCGCCGGTCGAGGAGTACCCGTTCGAGGAGAGTCACGACCTGCGGGTCGGGCCGAAGCTGCATCCCGCGCTGGACGGCCTGCTGCCCTACGTCGGTCTGTGGCGCGGCCGGGGCAAGGGTGGTTTCCCCACCATCGAGGATTTCGACTACGCGCAGGAGATCCGGATCAGCCATGACGGCCGGCCGTTCCTGCACTACGAGTCCCGTGCCTGGATCCTGGACGAGCAGAGCAGGCCGGTCCGTCCCGCCGGTCGTGAGATCGGCTGGTGGCGACCGGTGCTGGTGGACGGTCGGGCGACCGATGAGCTGGAGGTGCTGCTGACCACGCCGACCGGGGTGATGGAGCTGCACCTGGGCAAGCGCACCGGCACGCAGGTGGAGTTCGCCACCGACGCTGTGGTCCGCACTCCGACCGCCAAGGAGGTCACCGGCGGTAAGCGGCTCTTCGGCATCGTCGAGGGCGCGCTGCTCTACGCCCAGGAGATGGCCGCGGTGGGGCACGGGCTCAGCCCGCACCTCTCCGCCCGGCTCGTCCGGGTCGGCGGCTGACCAGGGTTGGTGTCAAACGCCCTGGGCCCGCCGCGGGCCGGCCAGGGGCTTTGACACAGCGCTAGACGGGGTAACCCAGCAGGGCCTGTAGGGCGGGGGTGCGCGGGCAGCGGTCCCGACGCACCCCGTCCAGCGTGTGGACCTCGACGGCCCCGCGCACGGACGAGGTGAACCACACGCCGTCCGCCGCGTGCAGCTCGGCGGTGGTGACCATCCGCTCGGCGGCGCTCAGGCCCAGCTCGCCGGCGTGGGCGAGCAGCCAGGCGACTGTCGTGCCGGCGAGGATGCCGGTGGTGGCGGCCGGCACCGTGCAGAGCGTGTCGTCGGTGAGCCACACCACGTTGGCCCAGGGGCCCTCCAGGGCGTACCCGTCGGAGGAGACCCACAGCACGTCGTCCACCCCGGCCCGGTTGGCCCAGCGGCGGGCGGCGCTGTTGACCGCGTACGACGTGGATTTGATCCCGGCGGGCAGCCAGCTCAGCCCGTTGCGGGCGTCGGCGGGCACCCCGAGCGGCAGGGTGGCCACCCCGATCCCGTCCCGGCGGGCTGCCCGGGAGGCCGCCGGCACCCCGGCCAGCGTGGCGTAGACCGTCGGCGGTCCGCCGCTCTCCGGGCCTCGCGTGCAGACCAGCCGAAGTGCCCCTTCCACAGCCGCTGGCCAGCCTGCGCGTACCCCGTCGAGCAGGTCGATCAGCGCCGTGGTGGGCGGCACGGCCAGTTCGACGGCGTCGGCCGCCGCGACCAGGCGGGCCAGGTGTTCGTCGCGCAGCCACGGCCGGCCCTGACGCAGGTGCATGGTCTCGAAGAGGCCGTCGCCACGCAGGACGCCGAGATCGTCGCCGCGCAGCACCGGATCGCCGGCCGCCACCGGGCCGCGCCCGAGGACGGCGATCCGCGCGGTCGGCTGGGCTGCGGCCTTGCCGGTGGGCGACGTCACCATGGCTGCCGAGCGTAGCGGCGGTCGATCGCGGTGCGCCGCTCGGCACGGTGACCGAACTATGATCGGACGGTGTCCGAATCCTCCCTCGCGGAAATGCTGCGGGCCCGTGGGCTGCGGCTGACGGCCCAGCGGCAGCTTGTCCTCCAGGCGGTGCTCGACCTGGGCCATGCCACACCGGAGCAGGTGCACACCGCCGTGCGGGAGGTCGCCGCCGGCGTCAACATCACCACCATCTACCGCACGCTGGAGCTGCTGGAACGGCTCGGCCTGGTCATCCACACCCACCTGTCGCACGGCTCACCGACCTATCACGCGGCGGGTGAGCACCAGCACGTCCACCTGGTCTGCCGGGAGTGTGGGGCGATCGACGAGATCGATCCGGTGTTGCTCCGCCCGCTCGCCGACGAGTTGGCCGCGCAGCGCGGGTTCCGGGTGGACATCGGGCACGTGTCACTCTTCGGCGTCTGCGCACGCTGCGAGAACGGGGACAACAAATGATCGACATCGCGGGTGCGGTGGCCGTCGAGAGCATCGACGAGGCCAGCCGCGACCAGCCGGATCCGGCGCACGTCGCGGCCGGGGTGCGGGGGGTGGCCGCGCACTACGGCGATCCGCTGCGCGAGCAGCGCACCCTCGACACCGAGGTCGGCCTCGTCGACAGGTCGCACCGGGGGGTCATCGCGGTGCCCGGGGAGGAACGCGCCGGATGGTTGCACACGATCACCTCGCAGCACCTGACGACGCTGGCCGCCGGTGAGGGCACCGAGCTGCTGGTGCTCTCCCCGCACGGGCACGTCGAGCAGCACGCCCTCGTCGCGGAGGACGGCGAGACCGCCTGGCTGGACACCGAGCCGGGTGCGACCGAGGGCCTGCTGACCTACCTGGAGAAGATGCGGTTCTTCAGCCGGGTCGACCCGCGCGACGCGACAGCCGAACGGGCGTTGCTGTCGCTTGTCGGGCCGGCGGCCACGGAGGCGCTGGCCACGCTCGGCGTGACCGGGCTTGCCGGACCGGACCTGGTCGCGGTGCCCGGTCCGAAGTTCGCCGCCGGCGCCGTCCCAGCACGGGCGAGCGTCCGGTACGACGTCAAACCGCTGCCGATCGGCGGCTGGGCCCGACGGGGCCTGCTCGGGGTGGACCTGCTGGTGCCGCGCCCGGCGATGGACCAGGTGGTGGCCGAGCTGCGTGGCGCGGGCGTGCCGGTCGCGGGCCTGTGGGCGTACGAGGCGATCCGGGTGGCCGCCCGGCAGCCCCGGGTCGGGGTGGACACCGACCACCGGACCATTCCGGCCGAGGTGGATCTGATCGGCCCGGCGGTGCACCTGGACAAGGGTTGTTACCGGGGGCAGGAGACGGTGGCCCGGGTGCACAACATGGGCCGGCCGCCGCGTCGCCTCGTGCTGCTGCACCTGGACGGCGTGACCACCGACCAACCGCCGGTGGCCGGAACCCCGGTGACCCTCGACGGCCGGGCGGTGGGCTTCGTCGGCACCGCCGTGTTGCACCACGAGCTGGGCCAGGTCGCCCTCGCCGTGCTGAAGCGCAACGTCGCGGACGACGCCGCGCTGATGATCGGGGAGACCGCGGCGGCGATCGACCCCTCCTGAACGGGCCGTCTAGGATCGCCGGCATGACGACAGGGACGTTGATCACGGTGGCCCCGACCGGCGCGGAGTCGGCGAAGGCGGAGGTGCCGGCACTGCCGGTGACCCTCGACGAGCTGCTGCTCACCGCCAAGGAGTGCGAGGCGCTCGGCGCCGCCGTGATCCACGTCCACATCCGCGACGACGAGGCCCGACCGTCGCTGGACCCGGTGCGTCTGGCCGACACGGTGGCGGCGCTGCGGGACAGCACCGACCTGATCGTGCAGCTGTCCTCCGGCGGTGCGGTGACCGACCCGGAGGCCGCCCGGCTGGCCGTGCTCGACGCCCGGCCGGACATGGCCTCCTGCACCATGGGCACCGTCAACTTCGGCGACGACGTCTTCCTCAACCGCTGGGAGTTCATCGTCGACCTGCACACCCGGATGCAGGAGCGCGGGATCGTTCCGGAGTACGAGATCTTCGACCTCGGCCACCTGTCCGCGTTGCAGCGCCTGCTCGGCAAGTACGGGCTGCCGGCCGGCGGGCACGTGCACGTCGACTTCGTGATGGGCGTGCCGGGCGGCATGCCGGGCACCACCGAGACGCTCGTCGCCGCCCATCGGATGCTGCGTGACCTGCCCGAGGGCACCACCTTCTCGGCCACCGGCATCGGCCGCAGCACCCTGCCGGTGCTGCTGGCCGCGCTGTCGACGGGCGGGCACCTGCGCGTCGGCATGGAGGACACTGTGACGTACGCGAAGGGCCGCCCGGTGGAGTCCAACATGCAGTTGGTCGCCCGCGCCGTGGGTTTCGCCCAGCTGGCCCAGCGTCCGCCGTTGACCACCACCGAGGCCCGCGAGCTGCTCGGCCTGTAAGGACGGGCGCGTCCCACACCCCTGTCACCCGGGCGATGGACGACCTGGTCACCCCGCCGACGGGCACCCCGGGACCGTCGGTACCGTCCAGCGCGTGACGAAGACGTACGAGGGCGGCGCGCCGCTCGCCGAGGTGGTCCGGTCCGGGTTCGTGGAGGGCGCGCACCGCGGCTCGGTGGTGGTGCTGGACGCCGCCGGTGTGCCGGTGGCGACCGCCGGGGACGTGCACTCGCCGGTCTTTCCCCGGTCGGCCAGCAAGCCGATGCAGGCGATCGGGATGCTTCGGGCCGGTCTGACGTTCACCGACCCGGCCGACCTGGCCCTGGTGTCGGCGAGCCACGCGGGTGAGGACTTCCACCTGGCCCGGGTCGCTGCGCTGCTGGAGCGCGCCGGGCTGGACGCGGAAGCGTTGCACTGTCCGCCCGACCTGCCGGCGGGCACTGCCGCCCGGGAGGCGGTGCTGCGCGCCGGTGGCGGCCCGAGCCGGGTGCAGATGAACTGCTCCGGCAAGCACAGCGGGATGCTGCTGACCTGCGCGGCCGCCGGTTGGCCGCAGGAGGGCTACTGGCGGCCGGAGCACCCGTTGCAGCAGCGGTTGCGGGCGGCCATCGAGGAGTTCACCGGCGAGCAGGCAGCGGCGGTGGGCGTGGACGGTTGCGGCGCCCCGGTGCTCGCCGTGTCGCTGACCGGCCTCGCCGGGGCGTACCTCCGGCTTGTCGGCGCCGAGCCCGGCTCGGCGCCGCGCGCGGTGGCCGACGCCATGCGCGCGTACCCGGAGATCGTCGGTGGCACCCAGGCCGACGACACCCGGCTCATGCGTGGCGTCCCGGGCCTGCTGGCCAAGGTCGGCGCCGAGGGCGTGTTCGCGGTGGCGCTACCGGGCGTCGGCGCCGTCGCACTGAAGATCGACGACGGCGCCGACCGCGCCCGGATGCCGGTGTTGGTCTCCGCGCTGCGCCGGCTCGGCGTGGACGCGCCGGTGCTGACCGAGTACGCCCAGGTGCCGCTCTTTGGTGGCGGGGTCCCGGTCGGCGCGGTCCGCCCGCTCTGGTGACACCACCGGTCGGGGCCGCCTTTCGCGGCGCGTGCCGCTAGCTCAGGAAGTCGAGCAGTGCGGCGTTGACCGGCTCCGGCCGCTCCAGCGGCAGCAGGTGCGCGGCGTCCGGCACGTCGGGCATTCGTACCGCGCCGGGGACCTCGGCGGCGATCCGGTCGGCGAGTCGACTGATGTCCGGCACGTCCGCGGCACCGGCGGTGACCAGGACGGGGATCCTCAGCTCACCGAGGCGGCCGATCGCCGGTGGCGTCAGCTCGCCCACCTCGACCGCGCCGAGCGCCAGCTCGGCGGCGAGGGCGCGCTGGTCCATCTCCTGCGCGAACGCGAGCAGTTCCGGGTCGACGTCCTCCGGTCGGCGGGCCGGGCCCACCACCCAGAACCGCACCTCGCCGGCCGCCCCGGCGACGAAGTCGTCGGGATCGACCTCCCCGACCAGGCTGTCCCAGAGGTCGTTGGCCTCCTCGGACCACTCGTTGCCGGAGACCGCGGTGTCGAACAGCGCGAGCGCGCTCACCCGGTCGGGGTGGGCCAGTGCGGTGTCGATGGCGACCGACCCACCGAAGGAGCAGCCGACCAGGGCGGCCCGGGGCAGGTCGAGCGCGTCCAGCAGTCCGGCCACGTCGTCGTGGTGTGCGAACGGGGTCGGGGGCAGCTCCGAGTCTCCGTAGCCGCGCAGGTCCGGAACGATCACCCGGTGCCGGGCGGCGAGCGCGGGCAGCTGCCCCCGCCACATCCGTCGGTCGGCGATGCCGGCGTGCAGCAGCACGACGGGCGAACCCGTGCCGGCCTCGTCGTACGCGATGCTTGCTCCATTGACTGTGATCTTGTGCACGAACGGACCGTACGGATCGGCGAAGCGGTGCGCAAACGGGCGCTGAGACGTTGCTAACTGTGGCTAGCATTTTGCTTGCAAGAGCTAGCGCGGCCGGTTAGCGTCGCTGTCATGGCCACACCCAAGGACCTTCCCGACGTCGGCGGGTTCATCCGTGATCTGCGGCGCAACGCCAAGATCTCGCTGAGGCAGCTCGCCGAGCAGGCGGGGGTCAGCAATCCGTACCTCAGCCAGATCGAGCGCGGCCTGCGCAAGCCGAGCGCCGAGGTGCTTCAGCAACTGGCGAGCGCGCTGCGGGTGTCCACCCCCGCGATGTATCTGCGCGCGGGTCTGCTCGACGACAAGGAAGGCCACGGTGTGCTGGCCGCCATCGCCGTGGACGCCGACCTGACCATGGCCCAGAAGCAGTCGCTCAGCCAGATCTACGAGACGTTCCGCCGGGAGAACGCCCGGCTGGCCGAGGCCCGGGCCGACACCGAAGGCACCGGCGCGACCACCCCGACCGGCGCGACCACCCCGACCGATGTCGCCGACCCGCCCGCCGACGTGGCCAACCTGGCCGCCACCGGCCCCACCACCGCTGGCGGCACCCCGACCGAGGCCGCACTTGAGTCGGTTGCCGTCACCGAGGCGGGCGCCGCCCCCGCCCCACGCAGCACCAGCACCCCCGAGAAGAAGGCCGCCGAGGCGGCCGAAGAGGAGACGTCATGAGCGAGCCGAAGACCAACCGCATCCCCGCCCCGATCTACGCCGCCGCCGGTGCCGGTGAGTTGGCCATCGAGCACCTGCGCAAGCTGCCGGCGGTGGTCGGCGTCCTCGGCACCCGGGTCGTCGCCGACCTGGGCGGTCGGGCCGTGCTGACCGGCTTCGAGTTGCGGCAGAAGGCCACCGAGACGCTGCGTACCGCGAATGAGACGGCCGGGACGCTGCGCGACCGGGCGCAGGCCGAGCTGGACCTGGCCAAGCTCCGCGAGTCGGCCGACCTGGCCAAGCTGCGCGAGGTTGCCGACCTGGCCAAGCTGCGCGAGGTTGCCGACCTGGCCAAGCTGCGCGAGGTTGCCGACCTGGCCAAGCTGCGCGAGGTCACCGACCTCGACAAGCTGCGTGCCGCCGCGACCCGCAACGCCATCATGGTGTTCGCGGGCGCGCAGGCCGCCCAGGAGCGGGCCTTCGCCGCGTACGGTGCGCTCGTCGCCCGTGGCGAGCGGGTCGTCGGCGCCGGTGTGCTGGAGGCCGCCGAGACGGTCAACGCCGACATCGAGGCCACCCAGGCCGTGACGCCCGTCACCACGACCCCGGCCGCCCCGGCTGCCGCGCCCGCCGAGGTGCCGCCTCCGGCCGAGGTGCCGACCCCGGCCGACGTGGCCGAGATCGCCGAGGCCAAGCCGGCCGCCGTCAAGAAGGCAGCCCGTGCCCCGAAGGCCCCCAAGCCGACCGCGACCCCGTCGGCGAAGCTGCCCGGGGCCACCAAGCGGACCCGCCCGGCGGCCGAGTAGTTCGTGCGGTCGACGACCCCGGCGGCGTCCTTGTCGGACGTAGCCGGGGTCGTGGACATAAACTTGCCGGCATGGCCAACGCCGCGCCGATCTTCGCCTTCGCCGTCCGTGAAGTGATCCAGCTGATCCTGCTCGTCTTCGCGCTGATCGTCCAGGGTGTCGCCCTGGTGCACGCGATCACGCAGCGCTCCGACGCCTTCCCGGCCATCGGCACGCTACCCAAGGGTGGCTGGATCGCCATCCTGGCGGTCTGCCTCGTGCTCACCCTGCTCGGCTTCGGCCCGATCAGCCTCTTCGGACTTGTCGGCATCGCCGCCGGTCTGATCTACCTCCTCGACGTCCGAGTCGGCCTCCGCGAACTCGGTGACGGCAAAGGGTCCTGGTGAGAGGTTTCCGCTGGCCACCCCCACCGGACAGCGGCCCCCGCACCTGGGGTCCCGGCCCGGGTGGGCCGCGGACCGGCCGACCGGCGCTGCCGGAGCCGGAGACCGAGCTTGTCACCACCCCGCACGGCGTACGGCTGGAGCGGTTGGTCACCGGCACCGGTGACCCGGTCACCGTCTTCGCGCACGGGCTGGGCAACGGCATCGCCACCACCCGCCCGTTCGGCAGTGGAGTGACCGGCCGCAAGGTGTTCTTCCAGTTCCGCGGGCACGGCCGTTCCGATGCCCCGGACGGGCCGTGGGACTACCTGGACCTGGCCCGGGATCTGCGCGCGATCGCGGACCTCGGCGGGGCCAGTCGGGCGTTCGGCGCGAGCCTCGGCGCGGGTGCCCTCTGTCGCCTGCTCGCGGAGAGCCCGGAGCGATTCGAGAAGCTTGTCTTCTTCCTGCCGGCGGTGCTCGACGAGCCGCGCGGGCCGGTCGCCCACGAACGGATCACGGGTCTGCTGGAGGCGGTGGAGAGCGGGGACGCGTCGGCGGTCGCCGACGTCGTCTCCCTGGAGATGCCCGCGGTGGTGCGCAACACTCCGGCCGGCTGGGCGTACCTGCGGCAGCGGCTCGACCAACTGCTGCGCGACGGTTTGGCCGAGGGGCTGGCCACGCTCGGGGCGCAGACGTCGCTGCGCCAGATCGGTGATCTGGCGGCGGTGACCGCGCCGGCGCTCGTCATCGGCTGTGCGGGCGACGACCTGCATCCGGTCGAGGTCGCCGAGCGACTCGCCGCCGCGCTGCCGCAAGCCACCCTGCACGTGTACGACAGGCCCGGCGTCCTCTGGACGGAGCGCGCCGACCTGCGGGAGCGCATCGCCGGCTTCCTCAACGAGTAACGTGCCCTGTCATGGGCGTCACACAACATGGCCGCACGCACCGACTCGACCTCGCCGACCCGACCCTGCGCGAGTGGACCTGTACGGTCCTGCACGCCGACCCGGAGCAGGGCATCGTGCTGGACCGCTCGGCGTTCTATCCGGGCGGCGGCGGCCAACCACCAGACCACGGCGTGCTGCTGTGGCAGGGCGTGCAGACCCGGATCGTCGGCACCCGCAAGGGCGACGACCCCTACCTGATCCCCGCCGAGGGTGACCCGCTGCCGCCGGCCGGCACCGAGGTCGTCGGCGCGCTGGAGGACGAGCGCCGCAGCCGGCTGATGCGTACCCACTCCGGGCTGCACGTGCTCTGCGGTGTGGTGTTCCGCGACTTCGGCGCGCTGGTGACCGGCGGGAACATGGAACCGGGGGAGGCCCGGATGGACTTCAACCTCCCCGAGGTGCCACCGGGCTTCAAGAGCCGCATCGAGGAGTTGGTCAACGCCGAGGTGGCCGCCGACCGGGCGGTCGCCACGCGGGTGCTGCCGCGCACCGAGGCGCTGGCCCTGCCGGACATCATCCGGACCCAGTCCAACCTCATCCCGCCGGACGAGCAGGAGGTCCGCATCGTCGACATCGTCGGGCTGGACGTGCAGGCCGACGGCGGCACCCACGTGGCGTCCACCGCCCAGATCGGCAAGGTGCAGGTGGTCAAGGTGGAGAGCAAGGGGCGGGCCAACCGCCGGGTCCGGGTCAGACTTGTGGATTGACAAATTCGGACGTCGGTTGTCAGGTATTCCTGACAACGTCGCAGGCATGACGCAACCGCTCACAGGAAAGATCGCGCTCGTCGCCGGCGCCACCCGGGGTGCCGGACGGCAGATCGCGGTGCAGCTCGGCGCGGCCGGGGCCACCGTCTACGCCACCGGCCGCAGCAGCAGCGCCGGCCGCTCGGAGATGGACCGGCCGGAGACCATCGAGGAGACCGCCGAACTGGTCACCGCCGCCGGCGGCACCGGCATCGCCGTACGGGTCGACCACCTGGTGCCGGAGCAGGTCCGCGACCTGGTCGCCCGGATCGACGCCGAGCAGGGCCAGCTCGACGTGCTGGTCAACGACATCTGGGGTGGCGACCCGCTGGTCACCTGGGACAAGCCGGTCTGGGAGCAGCCGCTCGACGCCGGCTTCCGCACCCTGCGACTGGCCATCGACACGCACATCATCACCAGCCACTTCGCCCTGCCCCTGCTGATCCGCAGGCCCGGCGGGCTGGTGGTGGAGATGGGCGACGGGACCAAGGCGTACAACGACGAGAACTACCGGCTGTCGGTCTTCTACGACCTGGCCAAGGTGTCGGTCAACCGGCTCGCCTTCTCCCAGTCGCACGAGCTGAAGCCGCACGGCTGCACTGCGGTGGCGCTCACCCCGGGGTGGATCCGCTCCGAGGCGATGCTGGAGCACTTCGGCGTCACCGAGGAGAACTGGCGCGACGGCGCCGCCACCGACCCCAACTTCCTCATCTCGGAGACCCCGGCCTTCGTCGGCCGTGCGGTGGCCGCGCTCGCCGCCGACGAGGAGAAGGCCCGCTGGAGCGGCAGGTCCGTCGACGCCGGCACGCTGTCCAAGGTGTACGGGTTCACCGACCTCGACGGCAGCCAACCGGAGGGTTTCCGCTACATCACCGAGGTGGTCGACGCGGGTAAGCCGGCGGACGTCACCGGCTACCGGTAGAGCGCGCCCAGGCGGTCGGCCGCCTCGGCGAACAGTTTCCGCAGCTCGGGTGGATCGAGCACCTCCACCTCGGGGCCGAGCCCCAGCAGTTGGTGGTACGCCACCTGGACCGACTCGACGGGCAGCCGCGCCACCACCCGGCCCTGCCCGTCGGGCGGGCTGGCGGCGGCGAGCACCTCGTCGTACACGGTGGGGGCATCGACCAGGTGCCGGAGCTGGCGCAGGCCGGCGGGGCTGAGCCGGACGGCGACCTCGGCCCGCAGCATGGTCCGCAGGAACGACCCGGCCTGCTCGCGCCAGTGCCCGGCCAGGTCGAAGCCCTCGTCGCGGTCGAAGTGCTCCTCGCCCACCTCGACCCCGGTGACCCGGTCCACCCGGTAGGTGCGGGCGTCGTCATCGACGCGACCAACCAAATACCAGACCCCGCTCTTGAGCACCAGGCCGTACGGCTGGACCCGGCGGGTCACCTCCCGGTCGCCGCGCCGGTAGCGCAACTCCACCACCCGGTCCGTCCAGACCGCCCGGGCCAGCTCGGGAAGCCAGGGCGGTGGCGCGGTCTCCCGGAACCAACCCGGCACGTCCAGGTGGAACCGCTGCCCGGCCCGGGCCGGCGCGTCGCGCAGGGCGGGTGGCAGCGCGGCCAGCACCTTCAGCTCGGCGGACGCGACGGCGTCGGCGAGCCCCATCTCGCCGGCCGGCCCGGGCAGCCCGCTGAGGAAGAGCGCTTCCGCCTCGTCCCTGGTCAGCCCGGTCAGTCGGGTGCGGTAACCGCCGAGCAGGCGATAACCGCCGGCCCGACCCCGGTCGGCGTAGACCGGCACGCCCGCCGCGGAGAGCGCCAGCACGTCCCGGTAGACGGTCCGCTCGGAGACCTCCAACTCCCGTGCCAGCTCGCCGGCGGTCATCGAGCCGCGTGACTGCAACAGCAGCAGCAACGAGATCAGCCGGGACGCGCGCACCCGCCCATCCTGCCCCGCGCATCGTCGGGCGGATCCGATCACCGCTCGCTAGGCTGCTCGATCGTGGATGCCAGCAGAATCGCCAGCCCGGTGACCGGGGTCGTCGGACGCTTCCTCGCCGGGGCGGGGCTGCTCCTGCGCGGCCTGGGCCTCTACGTCCGCAGCCCGGGGTTGATGCTGCTCGGCATCGTGCCGGCGCTGATCTCCGGTGCGCTGTTCCTGGCCGCGCTCGCCACACTCGTGTACTTCGTGGACGACCTCGCCGCGCTCGTCACCCCGTTCGCCGACGACTGGTCGAGCACCTCCCGCAGCCTGGTCCGGGTGATCGCCGGGCTGGCCTTCCTGGGGGTTGGCGGCCTGCTCGGGGTGCTCACCTTCACCGCGGTGACCCTTGTCATCGGCGACCCGTTCTACGAGAAGATCTCCGAGCAGGTCGAGCAGCGGTACGGCGGCACACCCGGCGCTGTGGACGTGCCCTTCTGGTCGTCACTGCGCCGCAGCCTCGCCGACTCGGTACGGCTGGTGGCGCTCACGGCGCTGGTCGGGATTCCGCTGTTCCTCGCCGGCTTCATCCCGGTGGTCGGGCAAACTGTCGTTCCGGTCATCGGGGCGGCGGTGGGCGGGTGGTTCCTTGCCGTGGAGCTGGTCGGTGCGCCGTTCTACCGGCGGGGGATGCGGCTGCCGCAGCGCCGGACGATCCTGAAGGCCGACCGAGCCACCTCGCTCGGTTTCGGGGTGGCGGTCTTCCTCTGCTTCCTCATCCCGCTCGGCGCGGTGCTGATCATGCCGGCGGCGGTCGCCGGCGCCACCCTGCTGGCCCGTCGATCGTTGGGCCAGTCGATCGAGAAGGACTGACATGGAGATCACCCTGGTCGAGGGGGACATCACCACCCAGCGCGTGGACGCCGTCGTGAACGCCGCCAACTCGTCCCTGCTCGGCGGCGGTGGGGTCGACGGCGCGATCCACCGGCGCGGTGGACCGGCCATCCTGGCCGAGTGCCGGGCGCTGCGGGCCTCCCACTACGGCAGGGGCCTGCCCACCGGCCAGGCGGTGGCGACCACGGCCGGGGAACTGCCGGCCCGCTGGGTGATCCACACCGTCGGGCCGGTCTGGTCGGCCAGCGAGGACCGGTCGGCGTTGCTGCGCGACTGCTACGCCAACAGCCTGCGGGTGGCCGACGAGTTGGGCGCGTCCACTGTGGCGTTCCCGCTGATCTCGGCCGGCATCTACGGCTGGCCGCTCGACGACGCGGTCCGGCAGGCGCTGTCGGTGCTGCGCTCGGCCACGCCGGTCGCCGTCACCGAGGCACGCCTGGTGCTCTTCGGCGCCGACACCCACGCGACAGCTCGCCAGGTCTTCGACGCCGCCTGACGCCGATCCCAGCCACCGCCCTCGCCTCGATCAGGCCAGCTCGGCCAGGCAGGACCACTGGGACGTCACCGGTCGGTAGCCCAGTCGGGCGTTGATCGCCAGCATCGGCGCGTTCGCCTCGTCGTTCGAGGTGTACGCGACGCGTACGCCGTTGGCGGCCGCTCGGTGCAGCGCCGCCGTCTTGGCCAGCCGGGCCAGCCCGCGCCCCCGGTACGCCGGAACGCTGCCCGTGTAGTCCGACCACATCCGGTCACCGTCCCGCTTCACGAGGCTGAAGGCGACCACCACACCGTCGACCTCGGCGGCGACGCTGGCCGTCTTGTCCAGCCCGAGGTTGTCCCACACGTCGTACTGCCAGCTCTGGTAGCTCTTCGCGTCGACAGGCACGTCGTTCGGTTCGTCGACGGCCGAGGCCACATCCGCCGCGTACAGCAGGTGCGGGTCCACCTCGGCGATCGGACGCAGCCGTACCCCCGGGGGTGGCTCGGGCAGTGCCGGCGCCGGATTCAGGTCGAGCGCCGAGTAGCGAACCTCCCGGCTGGGCTCGTAGCCGTGTCGACTGGCGAACGGCAGCGCATCCGGCAGTGCCATGGCACGTACCCGGCGGACTCCCAACGGGCGGAGGTAGTCGGTCGCGGCGGTCAGCAGCGCCGTCCCGATGCCCCGCCGCCGGTGCTCCGGGTGCACGTGCAGCAGGTTGATGCCACCGACGTCCGCCGTCGAGGTCGTCCCGATGCGTTCGGCGGACACCCAACCGACAACGCGGTCGTCGGCCTCGGCGACGAACGCGGTCCAGGCCTCCTCGGGTGGCGGCTCGGCGATCATCTTCCGGGTCGACTCGACCCCGCGCACCAGGTACGGGAAGACCATCGCCCGCAGGGCCACCACACCCGGCGCGTCGTCCGGCTGCGCCACGCGGATCCGCATGTCAGGCCCCCGTCCGTACGGCGGCGACGGCCTCGACCTCGACGAGCTGGTCGGGGTAGCCGAGCACTGTGACGCCGAGCAGGGTGCTGGGCGGGTCGTGGTCGCCGAAGAAGTCGCGTACCACCTCCCAGACGGTCACCAGGTCGGCCTGCCGGGAGGACGCCACGTACACGGTGGTCTTGACGACGTCGGTGCGTGACGCACCGGCCGCGGCGAGGGCGGTCTGGAGGTTCGCCACCACCTGCCGAGCCTGTGCGGCGTGGTCACCCGGCGCGACGGTGCGACCCTCGGCGTCCAGGGGGCAGGCGCCGGCGGTGAAGACCAGTCGGGCGGGTGACTCGACGGTGGCCGCGTACGCGTATTCGGCGACGTCGGAGAGTGCGGGGACGCGCAGCAACGCGACATGTTCAGGCATGCCGGCGAGGCTAACGATAATCGCCCGCCGCAGCGAGGAGTTAAGCCCGTGCCCGGCACGTCGAGGAGGCAGCAACTTCAGGGGTGTTGGTGCCTCCGGGTGTCGTGGGGCCCCAACAACGGCGAAGTTGTGCGGATCTTGGCGCAGGCGCGCAGGCGCGCGGGTCCGCGGGACGCGGGCAGGTGCGCGGGCGGGCGCGACCGGTCAGGCGGAGGCGCGGCGGATCAGCTCGGTGGGGAGCATGACCGCCTGCTCGATCGTCTCCCCGGCGGCCAGCCTGAGCAGTTGACGGGTCATCCGCCGGCCGAGTTCCACTATCGGCTGCCGGACGGTGGTCAGCGGTGGCTCGGTGTACGCGGCGGTTTCGATGTCGTCGAAGCCGACCACCGCGACGTCCTCCGGCACCCGCCGGCCGGCTTCGCGCAGCGTCCGCAGGGCGGCGTGCGCCATCAGGTCGGAGGCGGCGAAGACGGCATCCAGGTCGGGGTGCTCGGTGAGCAGTTGACGCATCGCCGCCGAGCCGGACTCCCGGGTGAAGTCACCGACGGCGATCAGCTCGGGCAACCCCGCGTCGGCGACCGCGCTGCGGTAGCCGCTGAGCCGTTCGATGCCGGCGACCATGTCCTGTGGGCCGGCGATGGTGGCGATCCGCCGACGACCGCTGTCGATCAGGTGTCGGATGGCCGCGGTCACGCCGGCCACGTGGTCGACGTCGACGTACGGCACGGGCACGTCGCCGAGCGGCCGGCCGCTGACCACCACCGGAATGCCGAGCCGGGCGAGCGTGCCGGGCAGCGGGTCGGCACCGTGCAGCGAGGCGAAGAGCACCCCGTCGACGTGCCGGCCGGTGGTGTACCGCTCGACCCGGTGGTGCCCGGCCGGTGAGCCGGCGAGCATCAGCACCAGTTGCTTGTCGGCCGCCTCCAGCTCCTGGCTGACGCCTCGGATGATGCCGGGGAAGACCTGGTCGTCGGAGAAGACCCGGGTGGCCGCCTCCGGCATGACCAGGGCGACCGAGTCGGTGCGTTGGGTGACCAGGCTGCGGGCGGCGAGGTTGGGCACGTATCCCAACTCGGCGACGGCCCGGGTGACCGCCTCCCGGATCGGCTCGGCGACGGTGGTGGACCCGTTGACCACCCGGGACACGGTCGCCCGGGACACCCCGGCCCGCGCCGCCACCGCTTCGAGCGTCGGCCGTTGCGCCGTCGTCATCGTGCCTTCCCCCCGCTCGTCACAGCCCGTTCCGGGAAACACCCCGTGCCGCTGCGCCGGGTCGACGCGCCGCGTCCTGATTGTTTGCGGTGGCCCTCGGTTCGGTAGAGGTGTCCAGGAACGACCATACGAGAAGACCGCCACGGCAGATCGCCCCGCCGAGGGTGGCCGATACGGCACGCCCTGTCAAGAGAGCGCTCTCTCGCGTCCCGGCACCCGACCGCACGAGGGCGTCACCCGCCGGGGTGACGCCCTCGGTCAGAGCGAATCGATCACTTGGCCCGCAGGCCGTCCAACAGGGCACGATCGCCGGCAACGACAAGCGTGTCGAAGCTCACCCGACCCCAGAGCGCCAGCAGCAGGTCGCTCGCCGTGCCGCTGACCTGCGCCCGCGCGTGATGATCGTCGTGGTCGAAGATGGTCGCCGTGTCGAGCAGCGCCACCCCCTCACCGCGCAGCCGCAAATACCACTCCTGAGCCGCGTCGGTCGCGGTGAGCTGCACCACCCCGCGCCAGTCGCCAGGCGTCCGCCGCCGACCCGCCGGCAGCCAGGTGTCCAGCACCTCGCTCACCCCGTCGGCCGCGAGCTTCGCCTCCACCGGATCACCGGCGGCGATGGCGAGCTGGGCGTCCCACCTGTGCACAGCCGTCTCGTGCGCCATCCGACGCGGCCAGAAGCCGGCCTTCTTCGGCTGCGGGGCCCAGTTCCACGCCGGTGCCTCCGGGTCGAGCCCGTCGAAGACGGTCATCAGCTTGTCGTACCCCTGCTGCCACAGCTGGAGCGGGCTCACGCCCGGGTCCGCCGCAAGCTGGTCCCGGCGGGCCGGCTGAGCGGTCTGGCCGGACCCGGCGAACGACGAGACCCAGTGGTAGATGCCAGCGAGGTGCAGTGTGAGGTCGTTGACCGTCCAGCCCGGACAAGACAGAACCGGTGTCTCCGGCGGAGCCTCGGCCACCGCCGCCGCGAACGCCGGGCCCTCCGCTCGGAGCGCCCCGATCCAGAAATCCTTGCTGCCCTGCAGTCTGCTCATCGCCATCCTCCCGGGGGTGCCGGGCGACCAGTGGGTGCCGCGGCTATCAGTCAGCCTAAGGTGAAGGGCGTGCCAGACGCCTCCGCCCAGCCGACGACCGAAGCCGATCGTGCCATCCCTGGTCCACTGGCCAGCTACACCACTCTACGGATGGGTGGGCCGGCCGAGCGGATCGTGACCGCCACCAGTGCCGACGAGATCGTCCGGGCCGTCCGGGCCGCGAACGAGCCGGTCCTGATCCTGGCTGGTGGCAGCAACGTCGTGGTCGGCGAGCCCGGCTTTCCCGGCACCGTCGTGCTGGTGCGCTCCCGTGGCCTCGGCGTCGTCGCCGAGGACGCCGGGTCGGTCACGGTACGGGTTGACGCCGGCGAGCCGTGGGACGACCTGGTCGCCGCCACCGTTGCCAACGGCTGGGCCGGGCTGGAATGCCTCTCCGGCATCCCCGGCTCGACCGGCGCCACCCCGATCCAGAACGTCGGCGCGTACGGCCAGGAGGTCGCCGAGACGATCACCGGCGTCGAGGTGTACGACCGGGTCGAGAGCACCCGCCACACCATCCCCGCCGCCGACTGCGGGTTCGCCTACCGGGGCAGCATCTTCAAGTACCGGGACCGCTGGGTGGTGCTGTCCGTCGACTTCCGACTCACCCGATCCTCGCTCTCCGGCCCGGTGCGCTACGCCGAGCTGGCTCGTGCGCTCGGTGTCGAGGTGGGCGACCAGGTGCCGTTGGCGGACGCCCGAGCGGCGGTGCTGCGGCTGCGCGCGGGCAAGGGCATGGTGCTCGATGCCACCGACCCGGACACTCGTTCGGTCGGTTCCTTCTTCACCAACCCGGTGCTGGACCAGGCGACGTACGAGCTGCTGCTGGAGCGCTCCGCCGAGCTGGGCGACCCGCCCGCCTGGCCGGGAGCTGACGGCCTGGTCAAGGTGAGCGCGGCCTGGCTGATCGACAAGGCCGGCTTCACCAAGGGCCACCCCGGCGAGGGCGGAGTCTCGATCTCCAGCAAGCACACCCTGGCCCTGACCAACCACAGCGGCACGGCCAGCACCGGTGACCTGCTCACCCTGGCCCGAGACATCCGCGACACGGTGCAGGCCCGTTTCGGCGTGACCCTCCACCCCGAACCAGTCCTCATCAACTGCACCCTCTAACCCAAACCCAAACCACGCAACACCCACAACACCCGCTCTTGTCGATCAAGGAGTTGTGGTGGGGGATGTTTGCCCCTGTCGGGGTTAAAGCGCCCACCACAACTCCATGATCGACGCGGTCGGGGTGGGGTGGGGCGGGGTGGGGTGGGTGGGTTACGGGAGGGTGGGGAGGGGCCAGGGGAGGGTTAGTTCGCCCTGGCGCCAGCGGGTGGGGTTGTTCAGGACGGGCCAACCTGACTCGCGAAGACGCGTTACCGCTCGCAGCCAGCGTTGGCGGGGGCCGAAGGTGGCGTACGGGGCGGCGGCCTGCCAGGCGTCGTCCAGGGCGCGAATCAGGTCGTGCACCGGCTCACCGGGGACGTTGCGATGGATCAGCGCCTTGGGCAGCCGCTCGGCCAACTCGGCGGGGCTGCCCAGCGTGGTGAGCTTCGCGGCCAGGGTCAGCGTCCGAGGGCCGTCGGCGTCGATCAGCAGCCAGCTCGCGAGCCGCCCCAACTCGTCACACGTACCCTCCACGAGCACCCCGCCCGGGGCGAGCGCGGCGGTCATCGTCCGCCAGGCGTCCGGGACCTCGCTCTCGTCGTACTGTCGAAGCACATTGAACGCGCGGACCAGCACCGGCCGGAGCCCGGCCAACTCGAACCCACCCCGGGCGAACGTCAGGCCGGGCGGGTCGGCGGCCGGGGCCGCGGCGGCCACCCGGGCCGGGTCGATCTCCAACCCCACCAGCCGTACGTCGGGACGAACCCCCGCCGCCAGCCGAGCGCGCAGCTCCACAGCGGTCACCGGGTTGGCACCGTAGCCGAGATCGACCACCAGCGGGTCGGTCGCCGCCAACAGCCGGTCGGCGCAGGTGGCGACGATCCAGTTGTCCACCCGACGGAGCCGGTTCGGGTTGGTCGTCCCGCGTGTGACCACACCGAGCGGCCGACGCCGTGCCGCGCCGCTCACTTCGCACGCCGCCCGGTCGGCGTTCGTCCGCGACCGCGGGGCTCGCGAACCCGGCTCACTCCTCGGGCTTCACTGCGTTGTCTCTGTTCGCGACCGCGGGGCTCGCAAACCCGGCTCACTCCTCGCGCTTCACTGGCCGACCCGGTGCACCTTGTGCTGTGCGGCCTGCGCCCGCGGGCGGACCACCAGCCGGTCGATGTTGACGTGCTCGGGGCGGGTGGCGCACCAGGCGATGCAGTCGGCGACGTCCTCGGCGACCAACGGCCCCGGCACCCCGGCGTAGACGGCGGCCGCCCGTTGCGCGTCCCCCTCGAAGCGGACCAGCCCGAACTCCTCGGTCCGCACCATGCCCGGGTCGATCTCGATCACCCGCAGGGGCCGGCCGCACAACTCCAGACGGAGCGTGCCGGCGATGGCGGTCTGCGCGTGCTTCGCGGCGGTGTAGCCGCCCCCGCCCTCGTACACCGTCAGGCCGGCGGTGGAGGAGACCACCACGATGGTGCCGGAGCCGGACGCCTCGAGCGCCGGCAGCAGCGCCTGGGTGACCCGCAGCGTGCCGAGCACGTTCACGTCGTACATCCACTGCCAGTCGGCGACCGAGCCGGACTCCACCGGGTCCAGCCCGCGCGCCCCGCCGGCGTTGTTGACAAGCAGGGTGAGCGGCCCGGGCGCCTGGGCGGCGGCCTCGGCCAGCCCGGCCACCGACTCGTCCGACGTGATGTCGCAGGTCACGGCAGTGGCCTGCCCGCCAGCGGCGGTGATGTCGGCGACCAGGTCGGCGAGCCGCTCGGCGCGACGGGCGGCGGCGAGCACGTGGAAGCCCTCGGCGGCGAGTCGGCGGGCGGTGGCCGCGCCGATCCCGCTGGACGCTCCGGTGACGATGGCGACAGGGGTCATTGCGACATTGTCCCCCCGCCCGTCGGACCCCAGCGGACCGGGCGGGGCGGTCATCGATGGGCGTGCGGTGATGAGGTCCGTCACCCCCGGGACCCGCGCCGGGGAATTTCCGAAGCCCGATGGGGAAGATGACACCTGGCGTACAGGTTGACCGAGGAGCGCCGGTCGTGCGAGACGGCATCTACCGTGACAAAGGAGCGGATGTGGCGGAACTGCACACCGGTGTCGGGCGTCAGCGAGGTGCCCGACCGTGGCCCCGGCCTCGCCGAATCGCCACCCTCTCGGTGCACACCTCCCCCCTGCACCAGCCCGGCACAGGCGACGCTGGTGGCATGAACGTCTACATCCTCGAGGTCGCCCGGCGGCTCGCCGAAGCGAACGTCGAGGTGGAGATCTTCACCCGGGCCACCTCCGGCGACCTGCCCCCGGTCGTCGAGATGGCACCCGGGGTGCAGGTCCGACACATCACCTCCGGCCCGCTGGAGGGCCTCACCAAGGAAGAGCTGCCCGGCCAGCTGTGCGCCTTCAGTGCCGGGGTGCTGCGCGCCGAGGCGTCCCGCCCGCCCGGGCACTACGACCTGATCCACTCCCACTACTGGCTCTCCGGCCAGGTCGGCTGGCTGGCCAAGGAGCGTTGGGGGGTGCCGCTGGTGCACACCGCACACACCCTGGCGAAGGTCAAGAACGCCCAGCTCGCGGCCGGCGACCGGCCAGAGCCCAAGGCCCGGGTGATCGGCGAGGAGCAGGTGGTCGCCGAGGCGGACCGCCTGGTCGCCAACACCCGGGTCGAGGCCAGCGACCTCGTCGACAGGTACGACGCCGACCCGGCACGGGTGTCCGTCGTACAGCCGGGTGTCGACCTGGGCCGGTTCCGGCCCGCACCGGGCGACCGGTCCGCGGCCGCCCGCGAGGCCCGCCGCCGGCTGGGGCT
This sequence comes from Micromonospora sp. NPDC049230, assembly GCF_040647875.1. NCBI lineage: Bacteria > Bacillati > Actinomycetota > Actinomycetes > Micromonosporales > Micromonosporaceae > Micromonospora > Micromonospora sp. NPDC049230. Next base: position 23,864 of record NZ_JBEZCZ010000041.1, on the reverse strand, counting down.
TCCCGCCGATGGGTACGTGGTTGCCTTCGTCGGTCGGATCCAGCCCCTCAAGGCCCCCGACGTGCTGATCCGCGCGGTTGCCGCCCTACGCCAACGCGACCCGGCGCTGGCCGACCAGGTGACGGTGGTGATCTGCGGCGGGCCCAGCGGCAGCGGGCTTGACCGTCCGACCGCGCTGATCGAGCTGGCTGCCACGCTCGGTGTCGCCGACGGGGTGCGGTTCCTGCCACCGCTCACCGGGGACGACCTGCCGGCCCTGTACCGGGCGGCCGACGTCGTCGCCGTCCCCTCGCACAACGAATCGTTCGGGCTGGTCGCCCTGGAGGCGCAGGCCTGCGGTACGCCGGTGCTTGCCGCCGCCGTCGGAGGGCTGGTCACCGCCGTGCGGGATGAGGTCAGCGGCGTACTGATCGACGGCCACGACCCTGTCGACTGGGCCCGTGCGCTGGGCCGCCTGTTGCCGAACCAGGCGTTTCGGGCGGTGCTGGGCCGCGGGGCCGAGCAGCACGCCCGGCACTTCTCCTGGGACCGCACGGTCGCCGGCCTGCTCGGCGTCTACGGCGAGGCGATCGCCACGCACCGGGCCCGGCTCGCGGCCGATCTGGCGGGCAACCCGGCACTCTCCTGCTCCTGGTGACCGGGGGCGTCGCGTGACTCGGGTGTCGCCTGAGTGGGCGTCGCTTGAGCGGGTGTCGCCTGCGTGGGTGTCGCCTGAGCCGGCGTCGCCCGAGCGGGCGTCGCTTGGGTCGGGCGTTGCCTGACCGGGGGCGTCGCGTGACCGGGGGCGTCGCCGCCAACCGGTGCGCGGGCCGGGTCGGTCGTAGAGTGGGTCCGGTGAGCCCGAAGAGCGATCTTGAGACCCTGATCGAGTCGGTCTGTGCCGAGCGGGAGCTGGCCTGGGAGTCGACAGGCCCCGGCTCGTACGCGGTGACCCTGCCGGGCACACACAAACTCAAGACGGTCTGCAACCTGATCGTCGGCGAGCACGCGCTGCGAATCGAGGCGTTCGTGATGCGGCAGCCGGACGAGCGCCGCGAGGAGCTGTGGGCCTGGTTGTTGCAGCGCAACGCCCGGATGTACGGCGTCTCCTTCTCCACCGACGCTGTCGGCGACGTCTACCTGACCGGGCGGGTCAACCCGGCCGGCGTGGACGCCGACGAGTTGGACCGGCTGCTCGGTTCCGTGCTCACGTACGCCGACGAGTCGTTCGACACGATGCTGGAGATCGGCTTCGGCAGTTCGATCCGCCGCGAGTACGAGTGGCGGGTCAAGCGTGGCGAGTCGACAGCGAACCTGGCCGCGTTCGCCCATCTCTTCGAGCCCTCCGGCTCCGGTCCCGACCCAGCCTGACCCCCCGCGCCCCGCACCCCCCGCACCCGGCGCCCCGCGCCAAGATCTACGCAACTTCAACGATGTTGCTGCCTCCGGCAGCCGAGAGGCAGCAACATCCCTGATCTTGTGCGGATCTTGACGACAACGCCGTTGCGTGAGGTGGAGCGGCTGTTCGCGACCAGTGCTGCCTCGCCGATCATGGAGTTGTGGTGGGTAGCAGAACGACCGTAAAACCCCCAAAGTCGGCACCACAACTCCATGATCGACGGGCCGGGCCCAACCCGCTCCGCGCCGATGCCACTCGATCCTGGATCGAGCACGATCATGGGGAGTCGTCGGAGGTTCGGACTGCTCCTGACGGGTATGCCGCACCGCGCGGTGCGGCGAGGGACCCCCGCGCGCCGAGGACGGAGTGTCAAGGAGCGGAGCGTCCCATGGCTCAGCGGAACAGCTCAGGTCGCGGCGCGACTGCGACCAGGACGAAGCGACAGGCCGGCAACCAGACGCCGGGTACCCCGGGAGTCTCCGAGTCGGAGATCTCCCGCATGCGGGTGGACGACATCCGCGGGCAACTGCGTAAACGCGGGGTCTCCGGGATCTCCGCGCTGCGTAAGCCCGACCTGGTGAAACAGTTGGTCCGCTCGATGCGGGCCGGCGCGGGTCGCAGCAGCACCGGCCCGACGGGCCGGGCCACCGGCACCCGGGCGTCGGCGGGTCGTGCCGCCGCCACCAGGAAGTCGGCGGCCAGACCGGCGTCGAGCCGCGCGAAGGCCGCGCCAGCGAACAAGAGCGCGCCCGCGAAGCGGGCCGCCGCGACGAAGGCGACCGCCGCGCGGAAGTCGGCGGCGGCGAAGAGAGCGCCGGCGAAGAAGGCGACCGCGGCGAGGAGGACGACAGCGGCGACGTCGACGGCCGCCCGTAAGACGGCAGCCGCACGCAAGACCACGGCGGCCGGCAGGACGACGCCGGCCCGTAAGACGACGCCGGCGCGTACGACTGCGGCGGCCCGTAAGACGTCGCCGGCGCGTAAGACGACGACGGCCCGTACCGCGCCCGCGCGTAAGGCGCTGGCGAAGAAGGCACCGGCGCGGCCGGCGGCGAAGCGTGCGGCGCCCGCCACGCGCACCACCGCGAAGCGGGCGGCACCCGCGAAGCGCACCACGGCGAAGCGGGCGGCACCCGCCAAGCGCGCGGCGACCCCGTCGGTCAGCAGTGGCACGACGACAGGTGGGATCCGGACCGGGCGGGGTACCGGACGGTCGGTCCGCAGCTCGCAGGTCATCTCGTCGGTCCAGGATCGGCCGGAGCGGCCGGGGCGGAGCCTGATCACCACGAACCACGAGGTGATCCAGCGTTGGGCCCGGGAGCGTGGGGCCAAGCCGGCTACCATCGCGGGGACCGAGCGGGACGGCCGCGCGGGCGTTTTGACGTTCAACATCCCCGGTTATCGGGAAAGTAGCCGAATTCGCGAGATCACCTGGGATGAGTGGTTCTACACCTTTGACCTTCGCCGGCTGAACCTGATTTATCAGGAACAGTTGCGTGACGGCCGGCAGAGCAGCTTTTTCCGGACCGAGTCGCCCGATCGGGAGGACGGCTGAGGTGTTTGCGGGAATGGCTGACGGGTACGCGGCTGTTGCCAGAGACTGAGGCCCGAGCAGCGGATACTCGTCAGTTGTGACCGGCGAGACAGCCGTTCTGGGTTGAATCCAGAATCTGGGCGAACTAGCTTTATTGCACCGCGCCACGCTTGGAAACGTTCGGGGGAGCGGCGGATCGATCAGATCCGCGCACCAGGCGAGGCGCGAGGGGACGGGTGGACTTACCGTTGGGGGACGGTGCCCACCTGTTTGGACCGGCGGCTGAGCGGGCGACGCTTACGGGGGTGAGTGTTGCCCGCCGCCGCCGGCCCCACCGGCGGGCGCCCACCACGACCTCAGGGCCGTGGTGGGCGCTTTGCCGTGTTTCGCCGATCAGGCGCTCGGCACCGGGTCGGCCGACGGCGTCTGCTCCTGGCACAGCGTGGCGACGTGCCGCTCTCGGGGTGGTCCGGCGAGCAGATGCCCAACCGCGGCCGCCAGACCGAGCACACCCACCAGCAGCCAGTGCCCCTCACCGAGGTGTTGCAGGCTCACCCCGCCGAGGGTGGGCGCGACGAATGCCGCAGCCGGGAACGTCAGGTAGAAGACCGCCTGGTAGCGCGCGCGTAGCCGTGGCGGGGCCAGGTCGGCGTTGATCTGCGCGTTGGGCGGGGCGGCGAGCATCGAGCCGATCGTCCAGACCACGGCGGCGATCAGGTAGACGGCCAGTTCGTCGGCGATGGCGAGCGCCCCGAAGCCGAGCGCGAGCAGCGCGGTGGAGACGGCCAGCACGACGTCCTTGCGGTGCCTGTCGATCAGTCGGGGCACGAACAGCTGCCCGATCACGATCAGCGCGCCACCGAGCGCCACCACGAGCCCGTACGCCGACGGGCCCAGGCCGTCCGCGCGCATGGCCAGCGGCATGATCGTCGACGTCTGCATGGTGAGGACGGCCAGCACGAAGGTGAGCCCGACGAAGACCAGGAAGGTGCGGTCGGTGAGCGCGGTGTGCAGCCCCGGTCGACGGGGCCGGGTCGCCGGGGGTGTCGAGCTGTCGGCGGGTGGGGCGGCCAGCCGTAGGGTCTCCGGCACCTTCCAGCCGATCACCGCGGCGGCGGTCACTGTGGCGCCGGCGTCGACAAGGAACAGCGCGGTGAAGCTCGCCTCGGCCAGCACCCCGGCGAGCAGCGAGGCGACCGCCATGCCCAGGTTGAACGCCCAGAACTGGAGGTTGAACGCGCGGGAGCGGCGTTCGGCGGGCACCACGTCGACGATCGCCGCGACGAACGCCGGGCTGGGCATCGAGTGGACCACGCCGACAAGTGCGGAGAGCACCGCGATCAGGAGCAGAGGTTGGCTGAAGGCGAGTGCCACCATCAGGGCGGCCGTGGTCAGGTGCGCGGCGAGCAGTGTCGCCCGGCGGCCCCACCGGTCGGCGAGAACACCGCCGAGGAGCACTCCGGCCGCGCCGCCGGCCCCGTACGCGCCGACCACGGTGCCGGCCAGCCCGAGGCTCGCGCCGCGTACGTCGGTGAGGTAGAGCGAGAGGAACAGCATGGCGAACGCGCCGGCCCTGTTGATCAGCAGGCCGGCCCACAGATACCAGAAGGTGGCGGGAAGCCCGCCCGCGGTGTCGTGCCACAAGCGCCGCGGGCCGTGCACTCGTCCTCCATACAGTTCGCTTTCTTAACTGTTTCGAGTGCAGAGTAGGAACTCGGGCCGCCCCGGCGCCAGTCGTCAGGCGGGTTGCGGCGTCCGGCTGGTGTCGACAGGTGCCAGCGCCTCGCCGGAGCGGCGCAGCGCGTCGGCCCGCCGCTCCCGGGCCGGGCCGGACACCAGGTGGGCCACGGCGGTCAGTACGCCGAGCGCGGCGCAGCCGTACCAGAGCGTGTCGTTGCCGGCGTGCTCGCGCACCAGGCCGCCGAGGATCGGTGCGCTGGCCCCGGCGATCTGCCAGGACAGGGAGAACACGCCCTGGTAGCGACCGCGCAGCTCGGCCGGGGAAAGCTCGGCGATCAGCGTGGAGTTGGACGGCGAGTTGAGCATCTCGCCGACCGTCCAGATCAGCACCGTCAGCCCGTAGAACCAGGGGGTGCCGGCGAACGCGGTGAGCCCGAAACCGACGCCCATCACCACGGATGCCAGGGCGAGCACGTGGGAGCGGCTGCGACCCCGGATCAGTCGAGGCACGAAGAGTTGGCCGACCACGATGAGGATCCCGTTCAGCGCGATCACCGAGCCGTAGGTGGCCGGGCTCAGGCCGTCGTCGCCCATGGCGATCGGCAGCATCGAGATGTGCTGGAGGAAGACCAGCGCGGTGAAGAGGTTGAGTGCCACGAAACCGAGGTAGACGCGGTCGGTGAGGATCGTGCGCAGTGCGCCGCGCGGACCCGCGGTGGTGGCGGTGGCGGTGACCGAACGGGCCTGCCGGGTCTCCGGCACCCGGGTGAAGATGATCAGCGCGGTGACCAGCATGGTGCCGGCGTCGACAACGAAGAGCAGCAGGTAGTCGGCCTGCGCGGCGAGGCCGGCGAGGACCGCGGCGCAGGCGAAACCCAGATTGATCGCCCAGTAGTTGAGCGAGAAGGCGCGCAGTCGGTCCTTCGCCGGCACCACGTCGATCATCATGGCCCCGAACGCGGGCCGGGCCGCCTCGGCGAACATGCCGAGCAGCAGGGCGCCCAGCGCCACCGCCCAGAGGTCCCGGGCCAGCCCGAGGCCGAGCATCATGGCGGCCGCGCCGACGTGCGCGGTGAGCAACGTCGGTCGGCGGCCCCACCGGTCCGCGAGGGTGCCGCCGGCGGTGGTGCCGAACGCGCCGCCGACACCCCACAGGCCGATCACCAGCCCGGCCTGCGAGGCCGAGAAGCCGCGTTCCTGGGTGAGGTAGATGGCGAGGAAGACGAGGACGAACGAGCCGAGCCGGTTGATCAGGGTGCCGGACCACAGGTACCAGAAGGTGGTCGGCAGGCCGCCGGTGGTGTCCCGGAACCAACTCCGCATCGTCCGCATTCGGCGCCCCGCTTGCAAGTAATGACCGCTATGACTGTTGTGCCTTACAACCCTAGTGGCGGGGTGATCCGCTGGTCACCCGCTTTTTCACGTGGTGGTCGTCACGACGGCTGCCCGCGTGTCCCCGAGGCGGTTGAGGCAGGATGATCCGCATGACTGCGAGCGAAGGGCCCACCGTCGGGACGCTGGTCCTGCTTCGACACGGTGAGAGCGACTGGAATGCCAAGAACCTCTTCACCGGCTGGGTCGACGTCGACCTGACCGAGAAGGGCGAGGGCGAGGCGCGACGTGGCGGCGAGCTGCTGCGTGAGCACGGCCTGCTGCCGGACGTCGTGCACACCAGCGTGCTGCGCCGCGCGATCCGCACCGCCGAGCTGGCGCTCAACGCCGCCGACCGGCACTGGATCGCCGTGCGCCGGTCGTGGCGGCTCAACGAGCGGCACTACGGCGCCCTGCAGGGCAAGAACAAGAAGCAGACCCTCGACGAGTACGGCGAGGAGCAGTTCATGCTCTGGCGCCGGTCGTACGACACGCCGCCGCCGCCGATCGACGACAACGACGAGTGGTCGCAGGTCGGCGACCCCCGCTACGCGCTGCTGCCGACCGAGCTGATGCCGCGTACCGAATGCCTCAAGGACGTCGTCGAGCGGATGCTGCCCTACTGGTACGACTCGATCGTGCCGGACATCCTGGCCGGCCGGACGGTGCTGGTGGCCGCGCACGGCAACTCGCTGCGCGCCCTGGTCAAGCACCTCGACCAGATCTCCGACGAGGCGATCGCCAAGCTCAACATCCCGACCGGCATCCCGCTGCGCTACGACCTCGACCCGCAGCTACGCCCGCTCACCCTGGGCGGCACCTACCTCGACCCGACGGCGGCGAAGGAAGCTGCCGCCGCGGTCGCCAACCAGGGCCGCTGAGCCGATGACGAAGGCCCCCGGGATTCCCGGGGGCCTTCGTCGTGCCGGGGAATCAGGTCGCCGAGGTGGTGCTCTGCCCGGTGATCAGGTAGATCACGTGCTCGCCGGCGTTGACCGCGTGGTCGGCGAAGCGCTCGTAGAAGCGGCCCAGCAGGGTGGCGTCGATCGCCGTCTCCACCCCGTACGGCCAGTCGTCGCCGAGCAGCACGGCGAACAGGTTCTTGTGCAGCTCGTCCATGGCGTCGTCGTCACGGTCCAGCTCGCCGGCCAGGTCGGCGTCGGGCTTCGCCAGCACCGAGCCGATCTTCACGGCCATCCGGTCGGCGATCTCGGACATCTCGGTGAACACCGTCCGCAACTCGGCTGGCACGGCGGGGGAGGGGTGCCGGCGCAACGCGGTCTTCGCCACGTGCTCGGCGAGGTCGCCCATCCGCTCCAGATCGGCCGCCACGTGCAGCGCGGTGATCATCGCCCGGAGGTCGGAGGCGACCGGCGCCTGTCGGGCGAGCAGGTCACAGACCCGCTCCTCGACGTGTCGGTAGAGGTCGTCGATCTCGGCGTCCCGCTCGATGACCGTCTCGGCGGCCTGCCGGTCGGCGGTGAGCAGGGCCCGGGTGGCCTGGCGCATAGCGGCGCGGACGCCCTCCGCCATATCCACCAGCAGTTGGCTGACGATCTGGAGGTCGGCCCGGAACTCGTCGCGCATCATCACGTCCTGTGGTCGGTCGCCGCCGACGGGTGCCGGCGCAGGGGGTTGAGCAGGTGCGACGCCAACGGTATGGGGCGCGGGCGGACCGCGGATGAACCACGGTGAACGACGCCAGACGTGGGGGTGAACACTTCTGGAAGTGCGGGTGGTTCGTCCCGTTCTGTGTGGTAGCCAGGTTAACAATGCCCCTACGATCGCCGGGTGGAGTGGGCGGTGGCGGTCGTGGTGGCCGTGGCGTTGGTGGCCGGGTTGGCCGCCGGTCTGCTGCTGCCCCGGTTCCTGCCCGCGCGGGACGGTCGCTCCACGTCGACGGGCGGCGCGAGCCCCCGCTGGAGCAGGGGGAGGCCCGCGATAGCCGACGAGCAGCAGGCCGGGCTCGGCCGCCGGACGATCGACTCGCTCCGGGCCGGTGTCGTGGTACTGGACAACGACGACGTGCCGGTGCTGATCAACCCGGCCGCCCGTGCGATGGGGCTTCTGCGTACCGGCAGCACCCCCGGCTCGATCGCCGCGCACCCGCTGATCCGTACCCTTGCCGGACAGGTGCGACGCACCGGGGTGCGGCGCGAGATCGAGCTGGACCTGCCCCGGGGTCGCGACAGCGCGGGGGAGAACCCGCTCGGCGTGCACCTGCGGGCGATGGGTCTGGGCAACGGGTTCATCGCGGTGGAGGCGGTCGACGTGACCGAGTCGCACCGGTTGACCCGGGTGCGACGCGACTTCGTGGCCAACGTGAGCCACGAGCTGAAGACCCCGATCGGGGCGCTTCAACTGCTCGCCGAGGCGTTGCTGGACGCGACCGAGCCGGCCGACGCGGCGGCGCCCGATCTCTCCGAGGACCTGGTGGCCGCGCGCCGGTTCGCCGAGCGGATCCAGCACGAGTCGACCCGGCTGGGTCGGCTGGTGCAGGAGTTGCTGGAGTTGACCCGGTTGCAGGGCGCCGAACCACAACCACCGCCCGAGCCCGTCGCGCTGGACTGGGTGATCGCCGAGGTGATCGACCGGACCCGCACCACTGCTTCCGCCCGGGGTGTCGAGGTGACAGTGGACGGCCAACGGGGCCTCACCGCGTACGGCAGCGACTCCCAACTCGCCACGGCGGTGGCGAACCTGGTGGAGAACGCCATCAACTACTCGGGCGAGGACACCGCGGTGCGGGTCACCCTGCGAGGTGACGACGAGCACGTCGAGGTCGCCGTCGCCGACCAGGGCATCGGCATCGCCCCCACCGACGTGGAGCGGATCTTCGAGCGGTTCTACCGGGCCGACCAGGCCCGTTCACGGGCCACCGGCGGCACCGGGCTCGGCCTGGCGATCGTGAAACACATAGCGAGCAACCATGGCGGACGGGTCGAGGTGTCGAGCACTCTTGGTGGTGGATCGACGTTCACCCTCCGGCTGCCCGCCAGCCCACCGGACGACCTGCTGGCGACACTGCCGCCGGTTGGGATCGAGTCCGGTCCGGCTGGGCTACGGCAGGTCTGACAGCAATGAAAGGAAATCCCCGTTGAGCCGCGTTCTGGTGGTCGAGGACGAGGAGTCGTTCTCCGACGCCTTGTCGTACATGCTCCGTAAGGAGGGCTTCGAGGTTTCGGTCGCTGCGACCGGCACCGATGCCCTCACCGAGTTCGACCGGACCGGCGCCGACATCGTGCTGCTCGACCTGATGTTGCCCGAGATGTCGGGGACCGAGGTCTGCCGCCAGCTGCGGCAGCGGTCGGCCGTACCGATCATCATGGTCACCGCCCGGGACAGCGAGATCGACAAGGTGGTCGGGCTGGAGATCGGCGCCGACGACTACGTCACCAAGCCGTACTCGCCGCGGGAGCTGGTCGCCCGGATCCGGGCGGTGCTGCGCCGGCAGAGCCCGGAGGTGGCCGAGGCGGGCGCTCCGACGCTGGCCGCCGGCCCGGTGCGGATGGACATCGAACGGCACGTGGTGACCGTCGAGGGCGGGGCCGTGCAGCTGCCGCTGAAGGAGTTCGAGCTGCTGGAACTGCTGCTCCGTAACGCCGGCCGGGTGCTCACCCGCGGCCAGCTCATCGACCGGGTCTGGGGCGCCGACTACGTCGGTGACACCAAGACGTTGGACGTGCACGTCAAGCGGCTGCGTTCCAAGATCGAGCCGGAGCCGTCCGCGCCGCGCTTCATCGTCACCGTCCGGGGCCTGGGCTACAAGTTCGAGCCGTGATCGGCGTACCCGAAGGGGGTCCGCGTTCGACGTGGGCCCCCTTCGGGCTGCCCGCTGGCCCCCGGCGTCTCGTTCGCAACAGTCGTGGCGTCGCCCTTCAGGCGAGCGAGTAGTGCGGCGTGGCGTCCGATGATCTCGTCCGCGAGGCCGCCGAAGTCGGTGGCGTCCCGCCGTGCCGGGTCGTCGCCGGGTGGGAGCGTCACAGCTCGTCGGCGGGGTGTGGGGCGACCATGCCCTGCTTCGTGCGGGCCGCGCACAGCTCGGCCAGCCGCTCGTAGGCGGCAGCGCCGATCAGCGCGCTCAGCTCCGGGGCGTACGACAGGTACATCGGCTCGGTGCCGACGTGCGCGTCCGTCGAGGAGGTGCACCACCAGTCGAGGTCGTGCCCGCCGGCACCCCAACCACGCCGATCGAACTCGGACAGGGTGGAGACCAGCACCTTGGAGTTGTCCGGACGCTTGACCCAGTCCTGATCGCGGCGGATCGGCAACTGCCAGCAGACGTCCGGCTTGTATTCCAGCGGGTGCACCCCGTCGCGCAATGCCTGGGCGTGCAGAGCGCAGCCGCCCCCGCCGGCGAAGTCGGCGTCGTTGAGGAACACGCACGGACCGTCGGGGCCCTGGGTGGCGGTGCGGCGGGCCGGGTTCTTGCCGTCGATGGTGTCCTCGGCGGTCCAGTTCTTGAAGCCGCGCTGGAAGTGCTGCCACGTCGATGGGGTGAGCCGCTTGACGGCGTTGCGAACCCGCTTCTCGTCGTCCGAGTCGGTGAAGAACGCCCCGTGCGAGCAACAACCGTCGGCAGCGCGGCCGGCGATGATGCCGTGGCAACCCTTACCGAAGATGCAGGTCCAGCGGGACAGCAGCCAGGTCAGGTCGGCGCGGATCAGGTGTGTCTCGTCGGCCGGATCGGTGAACTCGATCCACTCCCGGGGAAAGTCCAGTGGCACCTCGCGACTGCGCGGATCGCCCGGGTCGTCCACCAGCACACGGAGCTCCATCGTCACCCGGCCCAGCGTACGCGCGGTGACGTCCGCAGGCCGGCGAGCCGCGCAAACGTGTTGCACCTATGGTTCTCATCATGCGACTGGGTGTCCTCGACGTCGGATCCAACACCGTGCACCTCCTGGTGGTGGACGCGCACCACGGCGCGCACCCGTGGCCGGCGCACTCCGAGAAGGTGGTGCTCCGGCTGGCCGAGCAGATCGGCCCCGACGGCGCGTTGACCGAGGCAGGTGCGGACGGCCTGGTCAAGGCCGTGGGCATGGCCAAGGCGGCGGCCACCGGCCTGGCGGCCGACGACCTGATCGCGTTCGCCACGTCCGCGGTGCGTGATGCCACAAACGCGGCCGAGGTGCTGGCCCGGGTCCGGGACGAGACCGGCGTACAGCTGGTGGTGCTCTCCGGGGCGGACGAGGCGCGGTCGACGTTCCTGGCGGTGCGGCGGTGGTTCGGCTGGTCGGCGGGGCGGCTGCTGGTGCTGGACATCGGCGGTGGCTCGCTGGAGATCGCCGCCGGCATCGACGAGGACCCGGACGTCGCGGTCTCGCTGCCGCTCGGGGCCGGTCGGCTGACCCGGGAAAGGCTGCGGGTCGACCCGGGCAGCGCGGCCCCGCCGTCGGCGGAAACCATCGAGAAGCTCCGGGAGTACGTGGACGGGCGGCTGGACAAGATCGTCGACCAGATGACCGAGGTGGGTTGGGATCGGGCGGTCGCCACCTCGAAGACGTTCCGCACCCTGGCCCGACTGGCCGGCGCCGCGCCCTCCGGTGCCGGGCTCTGGGCACGGCGCAGCCTGACTCGGGCGGGTCTGCGGCAGGTCATCGGGTTCATCCGGCACATCCCGCCGGCCCAGTTGATGGAGTTGGAGGGGGTCAGCGCCGGCCGGGCACACCAGTTGCTGGCCGGCGCCGTGGTCGCCGAGGCGGCGATGCGCCGGCTGGATCTGGGCTCACTGGACATCTGCCCGTGGGCGCTGCGCGAGGGCGTCATCCTCCGCCGACTCGATCAACTCGAACCGATCTGACCGTGCGGCCGGTTTCGGCCTGTTTGCTGGCACTCGTCACGATGGCGCCGGCGCTGCCGGGCTACGCTGGCTGACGTGACTTCCCGCGTTCCCGTGCTCCTGTCCAGCTCGTCGGTCTTTCCCGAGCCGACCGCGGCGGCGTTCCAACTGGCCGCGGCGCTCGGCTACGACGGGGTCGAGGTGATGGTCTGGACCGACGTGGTCAGCCAGGACGCGGGCGCGCTGCGTGGGCTGTCGGCGCACTACGGGGTGCCGGTGCTGTCCGTGCACGCGCCCTGCCTGCTGGTGACCCAGCGGGTGTGGAGCCCGGACCCGTGGGAGCGGCTGCGCAGGGCCGCCGAGCTGGCCGAGACGCTGGAGGCGCCGACCGTCGTCGTGCACCCGCCGTTCAGCTGGCAACGCGACTACGCGCGCAACTTCGCCGAGGGGCTGGCCACTGTCGCGGACCGGTTCAGCGGGCTGCGGTTCGCCGTGGAGAACATGTACCCGGTGCGGATGGCGGGTCGACAGTTCGTCCCGTACGTGCCGGGGTGGGATCCCACCGACACCGGCTACCCGTCGTACACCCTGGATCTGTCGCACTGCGCGGCCTCGCACAGCGACCCGCTGGAGATGGCCGACCGGATGGGCGCCGGGCTGGCGCACGTGCACCTCGGTGACGGCACCGGCGAGGGCCGCGACGAGCACCTGGTGCCCGGGCGCGGCACCCAGCCCTGCGGGGAGCTGCTCTCCTCGCTGGCTGGGCGTGGCTTCACCGGGGCGGTGGCGGTGGAGGTCGCCACCCGGGGCGCGAAGAGCCGCGCGGTGCGCGAGGCCGACCTGCGCGCCGCGCTGGAGTTTGCCCGTCAGCACCTGACCGCGCCGTCCCCGGTCGACGCCTGACCCGTCCGCCCCGCGACGGGGCGGTGGCCGGGGTCAGCTCACCGGCGAGAGCGAGTCGGCAACCGCGGTCGGCTGCGCGGCGACAGTCACCTGCTCACCGACGGCCGCCCGCTTGCGGGCCCGGTGTGCCGCCACGTGCGAGCGGGTGGCACAGCGCTCCGAGCAGAACCGCCGGCAGCAGTTGGACGACGTGTCCAGGTAGACGTTGCCGCACCGCTCGTCGGCGCAGACCCCGAACCGGGCACTGCCGTACTCGCAGAGCCAGACCGACAGCCCCCAGACCGCGCCGGCCAGGTATTCGGCGCTGACCGAGGCACCCCGGCTGGTCACGTGCATGTGCCAGTCGCTGGAGTCGTGCCCGGAGATGCGCGGCTGCACCGGAAACGCCTCCAGCAGCGCGTTCAGCTCGGTGACCGCCTGGCCGTCGCGCCCGGAGGTGCCGTACTCGAAGACGTCGCGCAACCGTTTCTGGGCCCGCCGGAAGATCGCGATGTCCCGGTCCGCGACCTCGTCGCGCATCCAGGCGTTGTCGTCGGGGAAGAGGGCCCGCAGGTCGTCGAGGTCGTCCAGGCGGGCGTTGACCAGGTCAACGCCGGTCCGGGCGTACGCGTCGAAGTTCACACCCCAACGGTAGACGACTCACGGGGTGCGCGGCGCGTCGATGTAGTGCGGCAGGAAACGCGCGTAACCGTCGGTGATCAGACTGGCGCTCTCCCGCACTCCCACGCCGGCTGACTCGCCGTCGACGATCCAGCTCCCCAGCACCATCCGGTTGCCGGCGAACTGCGGCAACGCCCGGAACTCCTGGTAGCACCAGCCCTCGTCGCCGTAGATCCCCGGGTTGGTGATCTCCTGCTCGGCGGTGACGATGCGTACCGAACCGCCCTCCCGGCCGAGCAGCGGCTTGGCCACGTACTCCGTCATGCCGCGGGGCGAGTCGAGGTACGCCGGGAGCAGGTACTCGTGGTCGGGGTACAGCTCCCACAGGACGGCGAGCAGCGCCTTGTTGGACAGCAGCAGCTTCCAGGCCGGCTCGATCCAGGTGGTCGGGGTGCCCGGGGCCAGGGCCGGCGGCCCGTACGGCTCGGCCAACATCCACTCCCACGGGTAAAGCTTGAAACAGGTGGTCACCGGGCGGTCGACGGCGTCGAGGAAGCGCCGGCCGTCCCAGCCGATCTTCTGGATGGGCTGCAACGCGACGTCCAGGCCGGCCTGTCGGGCGGTCTCGGCCAGGTAACCGGCGGTCATGTGGTCCTCGCCGGACTCCTCCTCGTTCGACCAGAGCACGTGCACAAGTGGGTCGTGCAGCCCGGCCGCGATCTTGGCCCAGGCGCCGACCAGCCGCTCGTGCAGGCTGTTCCACTGGTCCAGCTCGGGCCGGGTCTGCTCCAGCCAGTACCACTGGATGATGCTCGCCTCGACCAGGGCGGTCGGGGTGTCCGCGTTGTACTCCAGCATCTTCGGCGGCCACGAGCCGTCGTACGCCAGGTCGAAGCGCCCGTAGAGGGTGGGTGGCGTCTCCCGCAGCGACCGGGCCACCGCCTCGGCCGCCCAGTCCGGGATGCCGAACTCGGCGTAGCGGCGCTGTGCCACCACGTGCTCGGCGGCGGCCACCGACATCCGGTGCAGCTCCTCGGTGGCCTCCTCCAGCCGCAACACCTCGTCGAGGTCGAAGGCGTACGCCCCGGTCTCGTCCCAGTACGACATGATCTCGCCGTCGGGCAGCTCGGTGTCGACGTAGACGAGCCCCTGCTCCCGGATGGTGGTGTCCCAGTCGGGTCGGGGCTCGACCGTCTCGCGGCGCACCTCAGCCGCCGCAGGAGGCGAGGTGGGTGCCGAACCCGCCGCGGTCGGGCAGCGCGGCAGTGGTCGGCTCCGGGGCGGCGCGGCCGGCGGCCGGGTCGGGGACCCGCATCGCCAGCGCGACGGTGTCGCCGCCGCCGACCGGCCCGAGGGCACAGTCGTCGTCATCGTCGTCGTCCGAGGTCATGTTGCAGCCGGAGAGGGCGAGCGCGAGAGCGGTGAGCGCGCCGAGCTGCACGGAGGCCGACCGTAGCCGGCGGCGGGGGCGTGGGTCCACGGCATCGTTGTAGCCGATGGGCGCCACCGCCGCCGCCCCGCCCCCGCCGGGAGGCGGGCCTCCCCGCCCCTCGGCGGGCCCCCTGGCAGGGGCGATACGCTCGGTTCATGCTCCGTTCCGTCATCCTCGCCGCCTCCCGGTCAACCCAGGTCGAGCGGCTCGTCGCGACCGCCCCGTACACCCGGGACGTCGTTCGCCGGTTCGTCGCCGGCGCCACCACCGACGACGCGTTGCGCGCGACCCGCGGGCTCGTCGACGACGGTCTCGCGGTCACCCTCGACCACCTCGGTGAGGACACCGTCACCCCCGAACAGGCCGTCGCCACCCGCGACGAATACCTGAGGCTGCTGAAGATGCTCGGTGCCGCCGGGCTCACCCCGGCCGCCGAGGTGAGCGTGAAGCTCTCCGCCCTCGGGCAGATGTTCGACGAGCAGTTGGCGTACGACAACGCGCGGGCGATCTGCACGGCGGCCGACGCGGCGGGCGCCACTGTCACCCTGGACATGGAGGACCACACCACCACCGACTCGACGCTCGAGGTGCTGGGCAAGCTGCGCAAGGACTTCCCGTCGACCGGCGCGGTGCTCCAGGCGTACCTGCGCCGGACCGAGTCGGACTGCCGGGAGCTGTCCTCGGCCGGGTCGCGGGTGCGGCTGTGCAAGGGCGCGTACAAGGAGCCGGAGTCGGTGGCGTACCAGTCGGCCCGCGAGGTGGACAAGTCGTACGTGCGCTGCATGAACATCCTGATGTCCGGCGACGGCTACCCGATGCTGGCCACCCACGACCCCCGGATGATCGCGATCGGCGAGGACCGGGCCCGCTGGTTCGACCGGGGGCCGGAGCGCTTCGAGTTCCAGATGCTCTACGGCATCCGCCCGGAGGAGCAGGCCCGCCTGGCCGCCGAGGGTTACACAGTGCGCACCTACGTCCCGTACGGCGACGAGTGGTACGGCTACCTGATGCGCCGGCTCGCCGAGCGCCCGGCCAACCTGGTCTTCTTCGGCCGCGCCCTGATCTCCAAGAAGTAGCCTCTCCGGCTCGGCCGACGGGCCGGCGGCGACCTTTCCGGGGGCACCGCCGGCCCGGGGGCGGCCTCGTCCCATCCACCGGATGGTCGTACCCTTCGGCGGGTGACTGACGGGGTGCGGCAGCCGGCACCACGGCGGCTCTGGCCGCTGTGGACGGTGCTCGTGGTGGTCCTCCTGCTGCTGGGCTGCGGCCTGCCGGCGTTGCTCGTCGCCGGCGTGATCCGGGAGAACGGCGCCCGGTCCACCATCAGTCGGGCCGGTGCCTCGACGGCCGACGATCCGGCCACCGCAATGGCCCGAGAGCTGGCCGACCGGATGACCGCCCAGCTCGACCGGCAGTCCACGGCGCTGCTCGGCGGCGACAGTGCTGGTTTCCTCGCCGTCGCCGAGCCCGCCGCGCACACCGATCTGCGCCGACGCTTCGCCGCGCTACGCGGGCTCAAGGTGACAGTCTGGCGGGCCGAGCCGAGTGGCCTGCCCGCGCCGATCGTCGGCAAGCCGGGGGAGTGGCGGCTCCTGGTGCGCTTCCAGTACTGCTTCGTCGCACCGAACTGCCGCCCGAGCCCGGTGCTGATCGGCACCCGCTGGCGGGAGAACGGCGACCAGCCCCGGCTGATCGCCATGGAGGAGTCCAAGTCGGTGGAGACCGGCACCCGACCGTGGGAGGTCAGTGACCTGGTCGTGTCCGTCGGCGCGCGAACCATCGTCGCCACCACCCGGCCGCTGCGCGGCAAACTGCCCGGCCTGCTCGCCCAGGCCGAGGCGGCGGCCAAGGTCGCCGACGGATACGTGGTCGCCGGGTCGTCGCCACCGGACCGCTACCGGATCTTCTACGCCGGCCGCGCCGAGTGGAAGCACTGGTACGGCGGCGACCGACCGGAGTGGACCGGCGGTTACGCGGTGACAGTGGGGGGCGGCCACCACGAGGTGGTGCTCAACGCCGACGGGCTTCCCAGCAGCGGCACCGACGATCTCCTCCGGCACGAGCTGACCCACGCGGCCTCACTGCCCGAGCGCGGCTACCCGGGCAAGACCACCTGGTGGCTGGTGGAAGGGCTGGCCGAGTTCGCCGGCACCGGCGGCCAGGCGGTCGACAGGTACGAGGGGCTCGCCGAGGTGCGCAAACTGGTCAAGGCCAAGTGGGACGGTCAGTTGTCCGGTGTGAACCCGGCCGACGACGCCTCCGCCGAGCAGGTCGGCGGCAGCTACGGCGTCGGCTACCTGGCCGTCCGGCACCTCGTCGACAGGTACGGGCCACAGCGGCTACTCACCTTCTTCAAGGCCGTGGTGCACGAGCGCAAGACCCTTGAGGCGGCCGCCGAGGAGGCGTTCGGCGAGAAGTGGTCGACGCTGCACGACGAGTGCGTCGCGTACGTGCGCGCCGCCGCCGCCTGACGGGTCCGCGGACGGCGTGGCGGCCCGCCGTACCATCGATGGGTGCACCGCCCTCAGTCACCTCGGCCGGGCCGCACCATCCGGCCTCGCCTGCTCGTCGCCCTGACCGCCGTCGCCGTTCTGATCACCACCACCGCCGCGTCCTGCGGCGACGAAGACCCCGACCTGGCGCTCGCCTCGGCTGCCCGCAACCAGGTCAGCGAGGTGATCGACGCCCCGGCGACGGTGACCGCCCGGGCCGCCGCCACGCTCACCGCTCCCGCCGACGGCACTCTGGCCAGCCTGCGTGTCCAGCCTGGGCAGCGGGTCAGACGTGGTCAGATCCTCGCCGTGGTCGACTCGCCCTCGGCCCAGCAGCGGCTGCGTCAGGCGAAGGAGGCGCTGACCGCCGCGAAGCGCGCCGGTCGGGGTGTCTCCACTGGTGACCTGACCAGCAGTCGACGCGGTACCGACAAGGCTGCCGACGAGGCGTTCGACGCCGGCCGCAAGGCCGCCGAGAAGATCGCCGACCCGCAGTTGCGGGACGCTCTGCTGACCCAGGTGACCTCCGCGCAGCGGCAGTACTCCGCCGCCGCGCGCAGCGCCGACCAGGCCGTCCGCGCGGTGCAGCGGGGGATCAACGGGCTGAGCTCCGCCGTCGGCGCGCTGTCCGCGGCGCAACGGCTCCAGGCCCAGCAGGCGTACGACCTGGCGAAGGCGGCGGTCGACGCGCTGACCCTGCGCGCCCCGATCGCCGGTGTCGTGCAGCCGGGTGGCACCCGGGCCGGCGGCGGCTCGACCGGCGGCCTCGCCGGGCTGTTGGAGCAGGCCGGTGGCGCCCAGGCGGCCGGCATCGACCCGTCAGTGCTGACGCCCGGCCAGGGCGGGCCGCCCGCCGGGGTGGACGACGCGGTCACGGTCGGCGCCCAGGTCACCGCCGGCACACCGGTGCTGACCGTGGTGGACACCGGGCAGTTGGGCCTGCTCGCCGAGGTGGACGAGACAGATGTGCTGCTGGTGCGGGCCGGCGTGACCGCCACCGTCGAGTTGGACGCCGTCAGCGGCGCCAGCTACGAGGCGACGGTCCGCTCGGTGGACGTGCTGCCCACCAACTCCGCCCAGGGCGGGGTGAGCTACCGGGTGCGCCTCGCGCTCGGCGCCGGGAAGTTGGCCGAGGACGAGCCGGCACCGAGCCCCCGGCCGGGCATGAACGCGATAGTGCACCTACGGGTACGCGAGGCCGCCGACGCGGTGACCGTACCCGCCTCGGCGGTGTTCTCCGCCGACGGCCGCGACGCGGTCTGGGTGGTCCGCGACGGCAGGGCCGACCGGGCGGCGGTCACCGTGGGCGTCCAGGGGTCGGACCTGGTGCAGATCCTCAACGGCGTGCAGCCCGGCGACCGGATCGTGGTGCGCGGCACCGACCAGGTGCGCGACGGCCAGGAGGTGCGGTGACCGGCGCCCCGCCGGCGATCGAGGCGGTGGAGGTCTCCCGGACGTACCAACTCGACGGGGTGTCCGTCGAGGCGTTGCGCGGGGTGTCGCTTGTCGTGCAACCGGGGGACTACGTGGCCCTGGTCGGCCCGTCCGGCTCGGGCAAGTCGACACTCATGCACCTCCTCGGTGGGTTGGACCGGCCGACCGGTGGCCGGTTGGTGATCGGCGGACGGGACGTCAACACCCTCGCCCCGCCGGACATGGCCGCCCTGCGCAACGAGACGATCGGCTTCGTCTTCCAGGCGTTCCACCTGTTGCCGCGTACCTCGGCAGTGGAGAACGTGGCCCTGCCGCTTGTCTACCGGGGTGTGCCGGCACGCCAGCGTCGGGCGCGGGCGGCGGCGATGCTCGGCCGCGTCGGCCTCGGGCACCGCCTGGACCACCGGCCCAACCAGATGTCCGGCGGTGAGCAGCAACGGGTGGCGATCGCCCGCGCGCTGGTCACCGAGCCGACGGTGCTGCTGGCCGACGAACCAACCGGCAACCTGGACAGCGTTACCGGCGCGGCGGTGTTGGAGCTGTTGGAGCAGTTGAACGTGGAGTCCGGGGTGGCGCTGGTGATGGTCACCCACGACCAGGAGGTGGCGGCCCGAGCTCAACGCCGGATCACGATGCGCGACGGGGTGGTCGTCGCGGACAGCGCCACCCCTCATGATCGACCGCTGTCCGTCGATCCCGGTCGACCTGCGACACTTGTCTCCGCTCCCAGCGCGGAGCCCCGGTCCGCGTCCGGAAGCGGCCCGGGGCACCCGTCCGGTGGCTCCGGTGGCGCCGCCGGAGCCACCGGGCGCCTTCCGCGCGACGTGGCCCCGGGTGAGGCTGTTCCGCGCGATGCTGTTCCGCGCGATGCCGCTTCCGGTGCGGTCGAGGTCGAGCGGCCGGGAGGCGCGGCGTGAGGGTCGCCGAGGCGTGGCGGGTCGCGCTGGACGCCCTGCGGGCCAACCGGCTGCGCAGCGCGCTGACAATGCTCGGGGTGATCATCGGGGTCGCCTCGGTGGTCCTGCTGGTGGCCATCGGCACCGGCACCAAGCAGAAGGTCGAACAGCAGGTCGAGGGCCTCGGCTCCAACCTGCTGCTTGTCGTCCCCGGCCGGATCGAGGTGGGCAACGCGCCGGTGGTGTCGCCGCTGACCCTCAAGGACGTCGACGCCGTCAGCCGGGTGGTCGGCGACCCCGACCTGGTGGCGGTCACCGTCGCCTCCGGAGCGACGGCGCGAGCCGGCGCCCGCTCCGACTTCACCACGGTCCA
Organism: Micromonospora sp. NPDC049230; assembly: GCF_040647875.1. Taxonomy (NCBI): domain Bacteria; kingdom Bacillati; phylum Actinomycetota; class Actinomycetes; order Micromonosporales; family Micromonosporaceae; genus Micromonospora; species Micromonospora sp. NPDC049230. The sequence goes on along the minus strand of NZ_JBEZCZ010000041.1, from coordinate 3,989 downwards.
GGGGGTGCTGGAGACCACCCCGACGGTGTTCACACGGTCGTTGGCCCGCGGCCGCTACCTCAGCGGCACCGACGTGGACACCAGCCGACGGGTGGCGGTGCTCGGTGACTCGGTGGCCAGCACGCTCTTCCCCGACCGGGACCCGCTCGGCCAGCAGGTGACGCTGGCCGGGGTGCGGTTCCGGGTGATCGGCATCTTCGCGCCCCTCGGGCAGAGCCTCGGCGTCGACCGGGACGACGAGGTGCACGTACCGGTGACCGCCGCGCAGCGGCTCTGGGGCACCCAGCGGGTGGACGGCATCGCCGTGAAGGCCCCGGACCGGGAACGGATCGACGAGCTGGGCGAGCGGATCGTCGCCGAGCTCAACCGCCGGCACCCGGACACCGAGTTCAGCGCGGTCACCCAGCAGCAGATCCTCGGCGTTCTCGGCGACATCCTCGGCGTCCTCACCGGTGTGCTGGCGGCCATCGCCGGCATCTCCCTGCTCGTCGGCGGGGTCGGCGTCTCCAACATCATGCTGGTCAGCGTTCGCGAGAGGACCCGGGAGATCGGGCTGCGCAAGGCCGTCGGAGCCCGCCCGCGCGACATCGGCGTGCAGTTCCTGTTGGAGGCGGTGCTGCTCACCACGATCGGTGGGCTGGCCGGGATGGCGCTGGGCGTGGGCACCGCCCTGCTGATCGACGCGCTGTCGCCGATCCCCGCCGCGATCACCTGGTGGTCGTTGGCGCTCGCCTTCGGGGTGTCCGCGGTGGTGGGCATCGTCTTCGGAGTCGTCCCCGCGCAGCGCGCCGGCCGACTCGACCCGGTGGTCGCGCTCCGCGCCGAGTAAGCAGCGTCGGGGGCAGCCGGGCGTCGGTGCCGATCCGGACGGCGGGCACGGGCGGGGCGATTTCGGGAGCGTGAATCGGGTGAACGGCGAGGATAAACATGATCAGTTGTACGAAGGGATCGCGCCGGTCACAGCCGCCCCGCTACCGTACTGGTAACACGCGCGTCGCCGCCCGACCCGGAGCATCCGTCGGGTTGGCACGCGCCGGGCATGGGATGGGTTGGTGAGCCATGGCCGGGTCACAGTCCGACGGGCGGCTGTCGGAGGTCAGGTTCCTGACCGTCGCGGAGGTGGCGACGGTGATGCGGGTGTCGAAGATGACTGTCTATCGCCTGGTGCACAGCGGTGAGCTCACCGCCGTCCGGGTCGGCCGGTCATTCCGGGTGCCCGAGCATGCGGTGCACGAATATCTCCGGGGCGCTTTCCAAGAGACCGCCTGAGCCACCGCTCCGCCCTCCCGGTGCCGCCCTAACCGGCATCGACGGGGGCGCGTTGGTCCGGCTGAGGCCCTGCGGCTACCCTGGACCCCGACCGAGACCCCACCGGGGTGTCCTGCCGCCCAGACTGGTCCGGTCCGTTGTCCGCAAGCGGTCGCCGTCGCCACCTGCGTGGTGTCATCCGGTCCGCCCCGCACGTTGTATCGAAAGGCTGTCGTATGGGCTCGGTGGTCAAGAAGCGCCGTAAGCGCATGGCTAAGAAGAAGCACCGCAAGCTGCTGCGCAAGACCCGCGTCCAGCGTCGCCGTCTCGGCAAGTGATCGCCGCCGGGCGCTGAGCCCGGTGTCACTTGCCAAACTGTCGACCCCCGGAGGCTCAGGTGATCAGGCCGTGGTCGTCCCGGCTCGGTCCTTCCTGCCGGGGTAGGTGCGTCAGATGACCCCCGGTGGCACCTCAGGTGCTCCGGGGGTCGTCCTCGTCACCGGAGTGGGTCGTTACCTGGGTGCCCACGTGGCGGCCCGACTGGCCGCCGACCCGCGGATCGAACGGGTCATCGGTGTCGACGCCCCGGACTCCGGCACCGAGTTCACCGATCTCCTGGACCGGGTCGAACGCCTCCGCGTCGACACCGGTTCGCTCGGTGACCTCCTCGCCGACCTGGACGTCGATGCCGTAGTGCACCTCGCCCTGGTCAGTTCCCCCGATCCGCAGCACGGCGGCCGGTCCGCGATGAAGGACCAGAACGTCATCGGCAGCATGCAGATGCTCGCTGCCTGCCAACGGGCACCCCGGCTGCGCAAGCTGGTGGTCCGCTCGTCGACCGCCGCGTACGGGGTGTCGTTCCGGGACCCGGCGGTCTTCACCGAGGAGACCGAGCCCCGCGAGGTGCCGCGTGGCGGTTTCGGCCGCGACATCCTCGACCTTGAGGGGTACGTCCGTGGCTTCCGCCGCCGCCGGTCCGACGTCACAGCGACGGTGCTGCGCTTCGCCCCGTTCATCGGGTCGACCGCCGACACCACGCTGACCCGCTACTTCGCGCAGCCGTTCGTGCCGACCGTCTTCGGCCGCGACCCTCGTCTACAGTTCCTGCACTTCGACGACGCGTTGGAGGTGCTGCACCTGTCGATCGTGGAGGACCACCCCGGCACCTACAACGTCGCCGGTCCGGGGGTGCTGTCGCTGTCCCAGGCGATCCGGAGGGCCGGTCGGGTCGCCGTGCCGGTGTTGGAGCCTGGTCTCTCCGGGGCCGCCGCGTTGGCCCGCACGATGGGCTTCGGCCGCTACGGCCTGGACCAGGTCGACCTCTTCGTGCACGGCCGGGTGGTCGACACCAGCCGGCTGGAGCAGGAGTACGGTTTCACGCCCCGCTCCACCGCCGCGGCGTTCGACGACTTCATTCGCGCCCACCACGGTGGGGTGGTGGTCACGCGGGCGCAGTTGGCCGCCGCCGAGCAACTCGTCCTGGACGGCATCCGGCAGGTCCGGTCCGTGGTCCGGGAGCGGTCGTCATGACCGGGTCGGGGGAATTGTGACCGGGCCGGGGGAGGGGCGCGACCCGCAGGGGGTCGGGCGTTTCGACGTACCGCAGCAGCCGCCGGTGGTGGACGTGGAGCCGGCGCGGCGTAACGGACACCGACCGGCTGCCCAGGTCGCGCCGACGCCGACGCCGGCCGACGAGGTCGACACCGCGGCCACCGACGAGCCCGCCGACGCGGCCCCGGGCGGCCGGGTCGGCACGCCGGGTGGCACCGGGCCGGCGGTGCCGGACCGACCGGGGGACCACTGGGACCGCAAGGTCGCGAACGGCCTGGCCTTTCTGCGTCGGCGTCTCTCCGGCGACTACGAGGTCGACGAGTTCGGGTTCGACTCGGAGTTGACCGACGCGGTCTTCCACCCCCTGCTGCGGCTGCTCTACCGGGACTGGTTCCGCACCGAGGTCAGCGGCCTCGAACATGTGCCAGTCGACGGGCCGGCCCTGGTGGTCGGCAACCACTCGGGGACTGTGGCGCTGGACGCGTTGATCCTCTCGGCGGCGCTGCACGACAAGCACCCCGCCCACCGGTATCTTCGGTTGCTCGGCGCCGACCTGGTCTTCCGGATGCCTGTGGTGTCCGAGATCGCCCGTAAGACCGGCGGCACTGTGGCCTGCAACCCGGACGCCGAGCGGCTGCTCGGCGGCGGCGACCTGGTCGGGGTGTTCCCCGAGGGGTTCAAGGGCATCGGCAAGCTCTACGCCGACAGGTACAAGCTGCAACGGTTCGGGCGGGGTGGCTTCGTGTCGGCGGCGCTGCGCACCGGCACCCCGATCGTGCCGGTCGCGATTGTCGGCGGCGAGGAGATCTACCCGATGCTCGCCGACATCAAGCCGCTGGCGCGACTGCTCAAGTTGCCCTACTTCCCGGTCACCCCGACCTTCCCGTGGCTCGGGCCGCTGGGGATGGTGCCGCTGCCCAGCAAGTGGCTCATCGAGTTCTGTCCGCCGATCCCCACCACGCACCTGACCGACTCGGCGGACGACCCGCTCGTGGTCTTCAACCTCGCCGACCAGGTGCGGGAGACGATCCAGCAGACAGTGCACACGCTGCTGGAGCGGCGGCCCGACCCGTTCGGCCCATAACGCGTCCTAGGTGTGCTGTCCAGGGACGTTGGTCAACCTGGTGATCGGTGGTAGGCCGCCAGTGGCGGTGTGGGGTCGGTGGTGATTGTAGTGATGTAGGAAGGCC
>NZ_JBEZCZ010000040.1:0-70131 GCF_040647875.1 Micromonospora sp. NPDC049230 | reverse complement strand
GTTGAACGCCTTCGCCATCACCTTCAGCGACCGCTTCCCAGCCGCTGAAACCTACTAACCAAGATCGCCGGAAACACCGTTAGCGAGACAGCCCCGCCCCGCCCCGTCGATCATGGAGTTGTGGTGGGCGTTGGGTCTTTATTGCACCGTTTGAGAGGCACCACAACTGCATGATCGACGGGGGAAGGGGGCGTGAGTCGCTCGTGTTGGGTTTGGCTAGGGCGCCAGGAGCGGGATCAGCGTTTTGATGATGTGGGCGGGGCGCCGGTAGAGGTCCAGGTCGGTGAAGTGGCGCATGTGCCAGCCATTGGCGGCGAGCCAGTTCATTCGAGAGCGATCGTGCCGGAGTCGGACGCGGTCCAGGTGGGACGAACCGTCGTACTCGACACCGACGCGGTGTTGCCGGTAACCAAGGTCGAGGCGGTAGAGCGGTATCCCGTTTCTGTCTGGGACCCAAAGCTGCGGCTCCGGCGGGGGCAGGCCGCCGTCTATGAGTACCAGCCGGAGTTGGCTCTCCTGCCGGCACTCTGCCCGGGGATCGGCGCGGGGCACGAGATCACGCGCCTGACAGACTCCACGCAGACGCCTGTGTCGATCGACCTCGGCCCAAAGCTCCTCGGGCTGGCAGGCACCTACGCGGAGACAAAGGTCCAGCAGCGGCAGCACTGCCATCCGGTGCAAGGACCGCGCCAGGTCCACCGCGCACCTGGAGGCGGGCGCACAGGGCACCCCGGCCAGCAGCACCGGGTCGCGCACCGGCAGTACCGTCTCGTGAGTGACGACGCCCCGAATACGCGGGACGTTCTCCCCTGCCGGCACGAGCACGTGCACGTCGGTTGTGCGAGCGTCGCCGAAGCCATGCAGTTGTGCGCCGGTGTGGAAGCCGACGACAGCAGTGGCGGGTAGCCGTCGGAAGATCGCTGGCAGGCGTCCAGCCTGATCGGCCGACGGCGCGTAGATGCTGCGCGACATCCGGTGCAGGCGGGACCGCTCGGCCAGCCTACGCACTTGCTCCCGACTAAGACCGGCGGAAAGTAACTCCGAGTAGCGATACAAACGCTCTGTCATGCCGCAGGAATCTGCACCAACAAGTCGCCAACCCTCGACCCCAACCCAGCAACCTGTGGATAACTACAGGCCCTGTGCACAACCCCCGAAGCACCTCCCACGGTGCTATGCGCACCAGTCCGCCACCTCGGCCGATCATGGAATTGTGGTGCCGGACAGAAGCCTCAAACCTGCGCTTCCCGGCCACCACAACTCCATGATCGACGCCGCTCAGGGGCGGGGGCGGGGGCGGGGGCGGGTTAGTCACAGGCGGTGCCGTCGCCGTCGCGGTCCAGGTCGTAGATGTCGTTGCCGACCACCCGGATGGGCCCGCTGACGTAGGCCGGGCCGTTTCCGCTGCCGCCGGCGCAGTCGACGTCGCTGGCGATCGGGACGCAGCCGCTGTAGTTCGGGTCGCAATTCGACGACTGTGGCTTCTTGGTTCCGACAGCGACAACCTCGGTTACCGGCTGCTTCGTAACCGTGGACTTGACCAACTTCCGGCCCGTCTGAACCCCGTCCGTGGTGGTCACCTGGTAGGTCAGCGTTCGTACGCCGTCCACACCCTTGGTCCGGACCACCCGCTTGCCCTCGGCCAGCGATGAATCCTTGACGGTCTGCGCACCGTGCCTGATCACGCTCTGCTCAGTGACAGTCCTCACCCGCACCACCGGCGAGGGCCCCGCACCGGACGAGGGCGCCGCAGCGGACGAGGGTCCCGCACCAGACGGTCGCGCCGCTCCGGACGAGGGTGCAGCACCGGACGAAGTCGCAGTACCGGGCGCGACAGGCGTGGCAGACGGGTCGGCGATCGGCGACGCGACCTGCGCGTCGGTGGCCTCGGTCGACTCGGCGGATGCCGCCACGATGGGTTGCTGCGGCTCCTCGGCAGAGGTGCCGGTACGGGTGCGCTTCGTTTCGTCGGTCAGCGCGCCGACGATGGCACTACCGGTGCAGCAGAGCAGCAGGAACGAGAGGGCTACCGAGCCGAGGATCACGGCCACTCGACGGCCCGGGCTGGCCCGGCGGAACCAGTTCGGTCGGGGCGCCGGGGCGAACGGCGGCGGGTGCGGCCCAGGGTTCTGCGGTGGTTGCGTCGTCACGGCGATGAGTGTCGTCTCAAATACTCGCTGCAATATCCGCCATCGTGACGATCACCCGCGCCATTCGCTGTCCGTGGACGATCGGTGGGCGGCCCTCCGGCGACCAACCGGCAAACTGCGGCAACCTTCGTGTCGGGCCCGACGGGGCCGATAGTGCGGCTGCACCTGCCATCAAGAGGTGCAAACCTCTATGTACCGGACTCATCCGCAGGGTCCTACAGGGAACGGCCGAGGCCGACGGAGGTTGTGTCGAGATGCCGTCAGCGCACCGGTCAGCGGCGGCGAGAGCGCAGCGAGGTGAGGCCGGCCAGCAGCAGCGCGATCGCGAACATCGCCGTGCCGATGACGTTTACCTGTGGGGGGATTCCTCGCTGGGCGGCGCCCCAGACGTACATCGGGAACGTGACTGTGGTGCCGGCGTTGAAGTTCGTGACGATGAAGTCGTCGAAGCTCAGCGAGAAGGCCAACAGCGCGGCGGCCACGATGCCGGGCAGCACCAGCGGCAGGGTGATCGTCCGGAAGGTCTGCCACTCGTTGGCGTAGAGGTCCATGGCCGCCTCCTCCAGCCGCCGGTCCATCCCGGCCAGCCGCGCCTTCACGGTGACCACCACGAACGACACGCAGAACGTCACGTGTGCGATCACGACTGTCCAGAAGCCCTGCGGCACCCCGGCCGACACGAAGAGCGCCAGCAGCGACGTGCCCATCACCAGCTCCGGGGTGGCCATCGACAGGAAGATCAGCATGTTGATGCCCGATCGACCGCGCGGACGGTGCCGGACCAGCGCGAACGCCAGCAGGCTGCCCAACACGGTGGCGATCACCGTGGCGAGGAAACCGATCCGTACGCTGCGCAGCACGGCGTCGCACATGTCCGAGGTGGCGCAGGGCCGTCGCCAGTTGTCCAGTGTGAACTCGTTGAAGTCGTACGACAGTCGACTCGACGGCCGGTTGACGGACAGCCCCGCCACCACCAGGATCGGCAGCGCCAGATAGCCGAGCACCAGCAGCGCCACGATCAGCACCCAGCGGTCGGCCAGCCATCGGGAGATTCTCACGACACCTCCCCCGTGCTGGCCCGGCGCAGGTGACCGCAGACGACCGCGAGGATCGCCGCCAGCAGCAGGAACGACAGCGCGGCGCCCTGCGGGTAGTCCAGCCGGACCAGGAACGCCGAGTCGATCACGTTGCCGATCATGTACTCGTTGGGTGTGCCGAGCAGTTCGGCGTTGATGTAGTCGCCGCTGGCCGGGATGAAGAACAGCAGCATGCCGGCGACCAGGCCGGGCCGGGACAACGGCAGGGTCACCCGGCGGAACGTCTGCGTCCCGCTCGCGTACAGGTCGCCGGCCGCTTCCAGCAGCCGGTGGTCGAGCCGCTCCAGGCTCGCGTACAGCGGCAGCACCAGAAACGGCAGGAAGTTGTACGTCAGGCCGAGCACCACCGCGAACGGCGTGGCCAGCAGTCGGCCGTCCGGTGCGAGCAGGTGCACGTCGCGCAGCAGGCCGACCAGCGGGCCGTTGTCCGACAGGATGGTCTTCCACGCCAGCGTGCGGACCAGAAAACTGGTGAACATCGGCGCGACCACGCAGACCAACAGCAGGTTCTTCCACCGCCCGGCCTTCCGCGCGATCGCGTAGGCCAGCGGGTAGCCCAGCAGCAGCGCCAGCACCAGGGCCAGCCCGGCGTAGCCGAACGAGCGCAGGAACTGCGGCCAGTACGCCCGCACCACGTCCGGGTAGTTGCCGACCGCCCAGCTCATCGCGTAACCGGTGGACAGCGAGCCGTCGGGGTCGTACAGGCTGGCCGCCGCGAGCTGCGCCAGCGGCACCCCGAAGAAGACCACCAGCCAGGCCACACCGGGCAACACCAGGAGGTACGGCAGCAGCCGGCGCCTCCCGGAACGGGCTGCCGGTGCCACAGCCGCAGGCGCTGCCTGCCCCGAGCCGCTGGGAGCCGGAAGGGTCACGACGACGCGCTCACCGGCTCGTCGAGCACCGGCGACGTCCGGTCGACGCTCGCGGCCCCCCGGGGCAGCAGGAACGCGTGCCGGGGATCCCAGTACGCGACGGCCGCACCGCCGACCGCGAACCGCGTCGACGTCGCGCTGTTCGCCACGAACACCGCCAGCTCGCCGCCCCAGTCGGTACGCAGCAGGTACTGCGTGCTGACCCCCACGTAGGAGGCGTCGCTGACCACCCCGGTGACGTGTTGGTGCCCCACGGGCACCTGGTCGGCGGAGCCGACCAGAGTCAGCTTCTCGGGGCGTACCCCCAGGTGGACCGGACCGCGGTCGGACCGTGCCCGGCCGGCGGGCACCGAGAAGCGCGTGCCGTGCGCCGTCACCGCGACGTCGCCGCCGCTGGCGCCGGTGGCCTCGGCGGCGAGCAGGTTGGACTGGCCGAGGAAGCTCGCCACGAACGCGGTGGCGGGGAACTCGTAGAGGTCGGCCGGCACGCCCTGCTGCTCGATCCGACCCGCGTTCAGCACCGCGACGGTGTCGGCCATGGTCAGGGCCTCCTCCTGGTCGTGGGTGACGTGTACGAAGGTGATGCCGACCTCGGCCTGGATGCGCTTCAGCTCGATCTGCATCTGCCGGCGCAGCTTCAGGTCGAGAGCGCCGAGCGGCTCGTCGAGCAGCAGCACCTGCGGCCGGTTGACCAGGGCGCGGGCCAGCGCGACCCGCTGTTGCTGGCCGCCGGAGAGCTGGGCCGGTCGGCGCTTGCCGTAGCCGTCGAGCTGCACCAGCGACAGCATCCGGTGCACCTCGCCGTCGACCGAGCGGAGGCCGCGTCGACGCAGCCCGAAGGCCACGTTCTCGAAGACGGTGAGGTGCGGGAAGAGCGCGTAGCTCTGGAAGACGGTGTTGACCGGCCGCCGGTACGGTCGCAGCCGGGTGACGTCCCGGTCACCGAGCAGCACCTGGCCGCTTGTCGGCTCCTCCAGGCCGGCGATCATCCGCAGTGTGGTGGTCTTGCCGCAGCCGGACGGGCCGAGCAGCGCGAAGAACGAGCCCTGCCCGACGCTCAGGTTGAGGCCGTCGACGGCGGTGACACTGCCGAATCGCTTGGTGAGGTTGGCCAGGCGCAGGTCGCCGGCGGGTGTCTCGCGGGCCATCCCCGTCACGCCCCGATGACCTGCTGGAACTTGCTCTCGTACTCCTTCTCCTGCTTGGTGTCCAGGACCATGAACGTCGTGGCCTTCGACAGCAGCGCGTCGTCGGGGAAGATCAGCGGGTTGGCGGCCAACTCGCTGTCGATCTTCTCCATTTCGGCCTGCGCGCCCTTGACCGGGCAGATGTAGTTGACGTACGCGGCCAGCCTCGCGGCGACGGCCGGCTCGTAGTAGTAGTTGATGAGCTGCTCGGCGTTCGCCTTGTGGGTGGCCCGGATCGGCACCATCATGTTGTCGCTGTAGAGCAGCACGCCGGAGTCGGGCGCGACGAACCGCACCTTCTCGTTCGCGCCGGAGAGTTGGATGACATCCCCGGACCAGCCGATGCACGCGGCGATGTCGCCCTTGGCCAGGTCGGGTGCGTAGTCGTTGCCGGTGAACCTGCGGATCTGCCCGGAGTCGACGGCCTTCTTGAGCTTGGTGAGCGCGTCGTCGAACTGGGCGGTGGTGAAGTTGGCCGGATCGTGCCCGTTGGACTGCATCAGCAGGCCCATCGTGTCGCGCATCTCGCTGAGCGCCGACACCCGACCCTTCAGGTCGGGGCGGGTCAGCAGCTCGTCGACAGTACGCAGTTCCCCTGTGACGTCACCGTTGTACGCCAACCCGGCGAGGCCGGCCTGCCACGGGACGGAGAGCCGGTTGTCGGTGTCGAAGGAGTGGTTGAGCAGCGACGGCAGCAGGTTGGCCCGCACGTTCGGGATCTTCGCCGGGTCGAGCTGCTGGATCCAGCCGAGCCGGCTCATCCGGGCCGCCATCCAGTCGCTCAGCACGATGATGTCCCGGTCGGTGCTCTGGCAGGCGGCGAGCTGGTGCTGCACCTTGCCGAAGAACTCGTTGTTGTCGTTGATGTCCTCGGTGTAGGTGACCTGGATGCCGGTCTTCCGCCCGAACTCGTCCAGGCTGGGCCGCTTGGACTCGTCCTCGTCGTCCACATCCAGGTACTGCGGCCAGTTGGAGAACGCCAGCTTCTTCTCGGTGCCGGAGAGGTCCTCGCTGACGCAGCCGGCCTCGGTCTGTCGGGCGCCCTCGGTGCCGCAGCCGGCAAGACCGCCGCCCACGGCGAGCAGGGCTGCCGAACCGAGAGTGCCCCTGAGTAGTCCACGCCGGGAAAGGGGCCGGAGGGGAGCACGCATCAGTTTTCCTCAGGGTCGGCGCCGTGGACGACTGACACGATGACAAACCGACAACGCGAGAAGAGCACCGGGGCCACCAAACCACCCGCACCGCGCGTTGATCATGAGGGGGACCGCGCGGGAGGGGGCCGGGTGGGTTAGTGGTTGGGGGGGATCACGCGGAGGTGGCCTCGGCGGCCGGTCTGGTGGGGGTTCTCGTGGTGGTTCTGGTCGGGCTCCGGGGGGCGGGGGGCCGGGCGGGCGGCCTCGCGGACCGCCTCGGCGAGCGCGACCAGGTCATCGGTGGTGGGCGGCGGCGGCTCGAACTCCCCCTCGTGCCGGACCACGTCCCAGCCGCGGGGCGCTGTCAGGCTGCGGGCGTGCGGCTCACACAGGTCGTACGTGTGCGGCTCGGCGAACGCCGCCAGCGGCCCCACCACCGCTGTCGACTCGTTGTAGACATAGGTCAATGTGGCGACCGCTTGCCGGGGGCAGCCGTTACGGGAGCAGCGCCGTGGTGACCTCACGGGCGCAGGGTATCTCCATTACCGGGTCCGGCGCATCGGTTCGCGTTGCGACACGCCCGTAGTGGTGATCACAGTTCGCCGCCCTGGGCACGCCGCGCCACGGGAGCGGCGGTGCCGCTGACCAGCCCGGCGCGGGCGCTACCCTTTGCCTCATGACGAGCCCGGAACACCGCCGCCCCGGCCCTGGCCGGCGCGTGCACCGTGACCGGCACGGTCGCGGCCTGCGCGGGCGGCTGGTGCCGGCCACCGTGCCGCTGGCGCGGACCAAGGCCGAGGTCTTCGACGACCTGGTCCTGGACACCGTGGAGACGCTGGAGCGTCGGTTCGCCAAGGAGTTGGCCGGGGTCGAGTTCGCGGTCGAGGACGTGCCACCGGACCTGAACGTCTACGACTCCGATGTGCTGGAGGACGGCGAGGTCCCGCTGGCCCGACTGCTGCCCGGCCGTCCGGGCCGCCAGGAGGTGCCGCCACGGATCGTGTTGTACCGACGGCCTCTGGAGTTCCGGGCGATGGACCGTGAGGACCTCGCCGACCTCGTGCATGACGTGATCATCGAACAGGTGGCGAACCTGCTCGGCGTCGACCCCGACGAGCTGGCCTGAGCAGCCCGCGGCAGCTCGAACCGAACCGGCAGCCCACACCAAACCCTCAGCCCCCGACATGTCGGGCCGAACGAGCCCTGGTCGGGCAGCCTGTGCCGGGTGAGTCTGGCGGCCCCCACCGCCAGCGACCTCACACCGCTCAGGCGGCCCGCCGCTTCAACTTGCGCCGTTCCCGCTCGGAGAGCCCACCCCAGATGCCGAACCGCTCGTCGTGACCGAGAGCGTATTCGAGGCATTCGGTCTTGACCTCGCACCGCGAGCAGATCCGCTTCGCCTCGCGGGTTGAGCCGCCCTTCTCGGGGAAGAACGCTTCGGGGTCGGTCTGCGAGCACAACGCCCGCTCCTGCCACTCCGGCGCGTTTCCGAGCAGGTCGGCCACCTCAAGCTGGCCGTCCATCAAATGCCTCCTTGTCGCGCACCGGCGTCATCGCCGCTGCAACCCCCCACGCGAAAGGCGTGCTTGTCCGTCCGGTCCCGTTTTGTTGCGTTCCGTGCGAACAACCCCATTCAAATTACACGCGTGTAATGCGTGCGCCGTCAAGCCAAACTTGATAATGGAGTCGCCCTCCCGACACCCCCGGACGGCCACTGGGGCCGTCCAGCCTCGCAACCTGCCCTATCGATTCAGACCCCGGCCGAGTAACGCCCTCTCCGGCGAGTTGCCCGACTTTTCTGCCGTGGCGCTCCCCCGGAAGGTCGTCGCCAGGGCCGCGCCAGACACCCGCACCCCCAAAGCTGATCTTGGTGGGGGACAGGTTAACGCGGCGCGGCGCAGACTGCCCGTCAAGCCGGGCACAGCGCGTGCGCCCCGTCCACAATGTGGACGGGGCGCGAGGCGAAAAGCGGTGTGGAAGGGTCAGCCGGCGACCCCAAAACCGCTGCTGGGCCACACGAACTCCGCTATCCCTCCACCATGGACAGAAACTGTGCCGGCAGGTGTGCTCGCGTCCCACCAGACGGTATAAATCCCGCCGGGCAGATCCGGGTAGACCGCACTGTGGAACGAGCCGTCCCGCACCCGGCGCTCCCGCACCGCGGAGTGCACCCGCCGATCATCGTCCCGGCTGATCTCGATCTCCCGGCCATGCAGATCCCGGCCCGTGTAGACGATCAGGGCACCGGTGTCACCGCCCAGATCGAGGACGACGCTGCCCGTCTCCGACGGCCCGTACGCGTGCTCGTGCATCCGCTGCGCCCCCACTCAAGCCGCCGGCGGGTTGTTGAACCCGTCGTACGGCGTACCCAGGTAGGGGAAGTTCCCGAGGAACGGCGCTGTCACGTCGGCGGCGCTCAGGCCAGGGGTGACCGCGGCGGCCGCCGCGTCCGGACGGAACGTCTTGTCGACAAGCGGCACCGTCACCCCGGCGATCGCCCGCAACGCGATGCTGACCACGTCGTCGCCGACCCGCCGCCCGTTCGGGAACCCGGCCAGGTCGCCACCGAGCACCCCGAACCGGTCCGGCTTGGCCGTCGGCGGGATGGCCGTGTTCAGCCGCAGCATGTCGGCCTGCACGTCGCCGGCGGTGTTGGTGAAGCCGTCGATCAGCCCGGCCGGTATGCCGGTGAGCAGGATCGCCACCAGATCCGCGCGGACCTTCTTGGCCTTGGTGAGCTTGTCCAGATTCGGGAAGACGTCCGGGTAGAGCGCCGGCAGCAGCGCCGCCAACTCGGGTTGCTCGACGAACCGCGCGAACCGCTTGTCCTCCGACGGCGGCAGCGAGTTCCACAGGTCCTTCTTGGACATCGGCACGATGACCTCGTTGAACAGCGGATTGCCCAGCCGGGAGACCTGCGTGAACGGGCCGGTCGCGGTGTCCGTGTCGCCCCGGTCGCCGAGCACCCGCACCTGCCGGCGCGACGCCGACGTCCACACCCCGAGCACCGACGCCGGGTCGGCGGCGCCGTACCGGTTGGCGCGTCGGCGCACCTGCTTCAGTGGCACCTGCACGGCGATGCTGTGCACGTTCATCCGGTCGGTGGCGTTGACCGGCTCCCCCTCGGCCTTGAAGATCTTCTTGCCGGCGACGTGCAGCTGCTGGAACGGCCGCAACGTGCCGAGGTCGAAGATCGCCCCCAGGTCGACGAAGAATCCGTCCGCCCGCTGCCCGGCGAAGACCTTCTCCCCGGTGGAGAGCGAGTAGGTCGCCTGCCGGACGAGGTCTGCGTACTTCGGGGTGGACAGCGGACCGACGTTGCACGGCGGGCACTGCAGCTTGTGCGCCAACCGGTGCTCCCGACCGTCGGCGACCCGGGTCAGGCTGTAGAACTGCCGCCGGTTCCAGTTCTTGCTGTCCAGCGACTCGATCGTCCCGGTGTTGTAGAGAAAGCTGTTCGGGTTGGTGATCTCGGTGGTGAATTCGAACCGGTAGGTGACATCCGGACGACCGTCGCCGTCGTTGTCGATATGGATCTCGTAGCGCACGTCGTCACCGAACTCGAAGAAGTTCGGCCCCCCGGAGGGCAGTTGCAACGGCACGTAGTTGGCGATCAACGTCACGGTGTCGGGCTTGTCGGGGCTGACGAACGCGTACAGGTCGGAGCTGTCGGCGACCGGATCCTTGGCTATCTCCGGGGCCTCACGGTGGGAAGACATGGCGGACCAACCTCACTGGGCGGGGACAGGATGGCAGTGCGGGATGTCGGGTCAGCGCCGGGCGGCGCGCCGCAGCCGGTCCGCCAGGCCGCGGTCGCGTACCTCGATCCGCGCCTCGCCGACGAAGACGTCCATCGTCCCGGATTCGGCGTCACGCAGGTGCACGACTATCGGTTCGTCGGCTCGTCCGGCCGCGCCGGGGGCGTTCTGCGCGGCTGACAGGCCCGGCACTGTGAGCGCGGCGGCGCCGAGAGTGGCGCTGGCCGCGGCGGTCAACGTCTGCCGGCGGGTCAGTCGCGGCCACTGCCGCTTCCGCTGATCACTGGTCATGGGCAACCTTTCCGGCGGCGGCGCGGTACGCGCCCGCAGGGGACGGACGGGTCCGGCACCGTCCAACGACGCCGCCGGGCCCCTGAAGGGGACACCGGCGGCGATCCTCGCCGCGACCGCCGCCGGCACCGCGTGGTACGGCCGGCGGCGGGGAAAGGTTCGACGTCAGTGTCGAACGTGACCGTACGCAGTCGAGCGCTTGCGCGCCGGACGACCGGCGGCCTTCGCGATGGCCCGCAACTGCTCCTCGGTACGCGCGGAACCGTTGTCGGAACCGGCCATCCGGGAGATGGTCTCCTCCATCAGCGTGCCGCCCAGGTCATTGCACCCACCCTGGAGCATCGCCACGGTGCCCTCGTCGCCGAGCTTCACCCAGGAGCACTGGATGTTGTCGATCCGGCCGTGCAGCAGCAGCCGGGACATGGCGTGCACCACCCGGTTCTCCCGCCAGGTCGGCCCGGGTCGGGCGATGCCGGCCAGATAGATCGGCGCGTTGGTGTGCACGAACGGCAGCGCCACGAACTCGGTGAACCCGCCGGTGCGGTCCTGCACACCGGCCAGCACCCGGAAGTGCGCCAGCCACTGCCCGGGGTGGTCGACGTGGCCGTACATCATCGTGGAGCTGGACCGGATGCCCAGCTCGTGGGCAGTGCTGACCACGTCGACCCAGGCGGCGGCCGGGAGTTTGCCCTTGGTCAGCACCCAGCGCACGTCGTCGTCGAGGATCTCGGCGGCGGTGCCGGGGATGGTGTCCAGCCCGGCCTCGCGCAGCTGGAGCAACCAGTCCCGCACCGGCACCCCGGCCTTCGCGGCGGCGGTGACGATCTCCATGGGCGAGAACGCGTGCACGTGCATCTCCGGCATCCGGGCCTTGATCGCGCGCACGATGTCGGCGTACCCGGTGACCGGCATCTTCGGGTCGATGCCGCCCTGGAGGCACACCTCGCTGGCACCGGCCGCCCACGCCTGCTCGGCCCGGTCGGCGACCTGGTCGACGGAGAGCCGGTACGCGTCGGCGTCCCGCTCACGCTGCGCGAACGCGCAGAACCGACAGCCCACGTAACAGACGTTGCTGAAGTTGATGTTGCGGTTGACCACGTAGGTGACGTCGTCGCCGACCGTGTCCCGGCGCACGTCGTCGGCGAGCCGGCACAACGCGTCGAGCGCCGGCCCGTCCGCGCCGAACAGCGCCAACGCGGCGTCGCCGTGCCGGGGGTCGAGCAGCGCCGCCGGGTCGTCGGCGGCCAGCCGCAGCCCGGCCGCCAGGTCACGGTCCGCACCACTGCCGGCCGCCACCGGGGGTACGCCCGCTCGACGCGCGACCGCCTCGGGGGCGACCTTGCCGGCGACCTCGGACCAGTCGCCGTAGACGCTGTCGAAGTCACCCCGCCGGTCGTCGGTGCGGCCGGTGGTGTCGATGGTGGCGTGCAGGTCGACCCGCCCACCGAACACCTCCTCCGGCTCCTGCCAGGGTCGCCCCTGCGGCAGCGCCGACTCGACAGCCATGCCGGTGCTCGGATCGGCGAGCGCGTCGACGTGCGGCAGCAAGCGCGGGTCGAGCCACGGGTCACCCGCGCGCACGTACTCGGGGTAGATCGTCAGCCGCTCCCGCAGCGTGAACCCGGCCAACTCGGTGTGCCGCGCCAACTCCTCGATCTGCGGCCACGGGCGTTCCGGGTTGACGTGGTCCGGGGTGAGCGGCGAGACGCCGCCCCAGTCGTCGATGCCGGCCCGCAGCAGCAGGTCGTACTCGCCGGCGATGAGGTTCGGCGGGGCCTGGATGCGGGCCTTCGGGCCGAGCAGCAGCCGGGCCACCGCCACAGTGGCGGCCAGGTCGTGCAGCTCCGCGTCGGGCATGCCACGCATCGCCGTGTCGGGTTTGGCCCGGAAGTTCTGCACGATCACCTCCTGGAGGTGGCCGTACTCCCGTTGGACGCGACGGATCGCGAAGAGCGCGTCCGCCCGCTCGGCCGGCGTCTCGCCGATGCCGATCAGGATGCCGGTGGTGAACGGCACCCCGACCCGGCCCGCGTCCTCCAGGACCCGCAGCCGGACCGCCGGCTCCTTGTCCGGCGAACCGTAGTGTGGGCCGCCCGGCTCCGACCAGAGCCGGGTCGCGGTCGTCTCCAACATCATGCCCATGCTCGGCGCTACCGGCTTGAGCCGTTGCAGCTCCGACCAGGACAGCACGCCGGGGTTGAGGTGCGGCAGCAGCCCGGTCTCCTCAAGCACGGCCACCGCACAGGCCCGCAGGTAGTCCAGTGTGGAGTCGTAGCCACGCTCGTCCAACCAGCTCCGCGCCGCCGGCCAGCGCTCCTCCGGCCGGTCACCGAGCGTGAAGAGGGCCTCCTTGCAACCCTGGGCGGCGCCGGCCCGCGCGATGGCGAGCACCTCGTCGCGGTCCAGGAACGGCGCCGGCAGCCGGTGTGGCACTGTGGCGAACGTGCAGTAGTGGCAGCGGTCCCGGCAGAGCCGGGTCAGCGGGATGAAGACCTTCTTCGAGTACGTGACCACGCCCGGCCGCCCGACTTCGCGTAGCCCGGCGTCACGAATCCCACCGGCCACCCGGAGCAGTTCGTCGAGGGCGTCACCACGGGCGGACAGCAGCGCGGTCGCCTCGTCGACGTCCAGCGCCCGCCCGGTCGCGGCCCGGCCCAGGGCCCGCCGCACGCTAGCGTCGCTCGGACCGGATTGGGTGCGATCAACCATCCGCTCAGCCTATGCGCAGCGCGAGCCCGCTCGACCGACCAGTGCCCGCCCCGCGCAAAAGGGCCCACCTCGATTTTCCCCGTGGGCGCGATGATCAGGTGATGAAAAGTAGGTGGTAGGACCGCTTTTCGGCCTACTTTTCATCACCTGATCATGAAGTCAGCCCGGAGGCCGACTCAGCGGGGCTGGTCGGGCTGCTCGCCGGGCGTGATGTGCTGGGTGCGGTCGTCGTCCGGGTTGGCGGGCCGGGGAATCGCCTGGGTCGGATCGGCCGACGGACGCGGAATCGCCTCGGTCGGGTCCGCCGACGGACGCGGAATCGCCTCGGTCGGGTCCGCCGAGGGGCGTGGGATGGCCTGGGTTGGTTCGGCCGACGGGCGCGGGATGGCCTGGGTCGGGTCCGCCGACGGCGGCTGCCCGAACGGCGGCGCGGCGGGCGACGGCGGGGCCGACAGCGGGAACGGCGGCGCGGACTGCTGGTGCGGCGGCGCGGACTGCGGGGCCTGGAACGGCGGCGCTGACTGCTGGTGCGGCGGGGCCGACTGTGGGAACGGCGGCGCGGACTGCGGGTGGGACGGGGCCGACTGTGGGGCCTGGAACGGCGGGGACGGCTGGGCGTACTGGCCGGGAGCCGGCCACCCGCCCTGCGGCTGGCCACCAGGCTGCCCCGGGGCCGGCCAACCACCCTGCTGCTGCGGCCAACCTGCCTGCGGCTGGCCGTAGACGCCCGGCTGGGGCTTGGGCCGCGGCACGTAGTAGCGGGCACGCCAGATGGTGTAGACCACCCAGGCGGCGACCGCGAAGATCACCATCCAGGCGATCTGATCGAGCACACCGAGGAGCGCGTCGAGCACCCTGGCATCGGCCAGGCGGCCCACCGTCGAGATCAGCATGGTCAGCGTGCCGATCACCGCGCTGGCCGCGTACTCACCGAGGGCCACCTGCGTGATCAGCTTGGCCTTCGGCACCACCGGCGAGATGTGCGTGGCCAGCAGTACGGCCAGCAGCGGGAGGCCCACCGCCTCCAGCCCGACGAACGTGCCGAAGGCACCGCCCGCACGTTCGGTGAAGGAGCCGTTCGGGGCGATCAACCGGAGCAGACCCACGAAGAGGAACACGGCATTGGCGCCGAGCAACGCGAGCGCGGCGAGTTCGCGTAGTGGCTTGGTCAGCTGACGGGCCTGCGTCGCGTCGGAGGACGCGGGCTCGGCGGGGCTGGTCACGAGTTCCCCCTCGGGGCCGGAACGGACAGGGCGCACGTGAGCCTAGTCTCGTGGGCCACCGGCGGATCGGAGGCGTCACGTGCGCGAGGATGGTCGACATGCACATCGTGGTTCTGGCCGGCGGCATCGGCGGCGCCCGGTTCCTGCTCGGCGTCCGGGCGTACGCCCGCGAGGTCGGCGCGGACGTCACCGCCGTTGTCAACGTCGGCGACGACCTGTGGCTGCACGGGTTGAAGATCTGCCCCGACCTGGACAGCGTCATGTACACGCTCGGCGGTGGCGCGGACCCGGAGCGGGGCTGGGGCCGGGTCGGCGAGAGTTGGACGGTCAAGGGCGAGTTGGCCGCGTACGGGGCACAGCCGGACTGGTTCGGCCTCGGCGACAAGGACATCGCCACCCACCTGGTACGAAGCACCATGCTCAACGGCGGTTACCCGTTGAGCGCTGTCACCGAGGCGCTGTCCACCCGCTGGGAGCCGGGTGTGCGTCTGCTGCCGGCCACCGACGACCGCCTGGAAACCCACGCTGTCGTGAGCGGGAGGAGTGAGCTTGCGAGCCCCGCACCCGCGAACAGCGCCAGCACTGTCGAGGACGAGCAGGGCCAGCGGGCGATCCACTTCCAGGAGTGGTGGGTGCGCTACCGGGCCGACATCCGCACCCACCGCTTCGTCTTCGTCGGTGCGGAGACGGCGAAGCCGGCACCCGGTGTGCTGGACGCGATCGGCTCCGCCGACCTGGTGCTTGTCGCCCCCAGCAATCCGGTGGTGAGCGTCGCGCCGGTGCTGGCCGTACCGGGGCTGCGGGAGGCGGTGGCGGACGGTCCGGCGCCGGTGGTGGGTGTCTCGCCGATCATCGGCGGTGCTCCGGTGCGGGGGATGGCCGACCGCTGTCTCGACGTGCTGGGTGTCGAGTGCAGCGCCGCCGGGGTGGGCCGCCTCTACGGGGGCCGGTCGGAGGGCGGCCTGCTCGATGGCTGGCTGGTCGCCGAGGAGGACGCTGACACTGTGGTGCCCGGGGTGACGGTCCGCGCGGTGCCGCTGCGGATGACCGACGAGGCGGCGACGGCGGCCATGGTCCGCGCCGCGGTGGAGTTGACGTGAGGCTGGAGATCCTGCCGGTGCTCGGCATCGGCCACGTGACCGAGGGTGACGACCTGGCCGCGATGATCGCGACCGCTGCGCCGTGGCTGCGCAACGGCGACGTGCTCGTGGTCACCAGCAAGATCGTCTCGAAGTCGGAGGGGCGGCTGGTCGACGTCCCGGCGGACGGGCCCGAGCGGCTGGCCGCACGGGACGAGGTCCTGGCCGGCGAGACCGCCCGGGTGGTCGCCAGTCGGGGGCCCACCCGGATCGTGCAGACCCATCACGGTTTCGTGATGGCGTCCGCGGGGATCGACGCGTCGAACGTTGACAAGACCCAACTGGTGCTGCTGCCGGTCGACCCGGACGCATCGGCACTGGCGCTTCGCGACGCGTTACGGGAGCGCTACGACCTGGACGTGGCCGTGATCGTCAGTGACACCATGGGCCGACCCTGGCGCAACGGGCTCACCGACGTGGCGCTGGGCGTGGCCGGGATGCCCGCCATCCGCGACCACCGGGGCGAGGTCGACCCGTACGGCAACGAGCTTCAGTTGACCCAGATGGCCGTGGTGGACGAGCTGGCCGGTGCCGGCGAGCTGATCAAGGGCAAGTGCGATCAGGTCCCCGTCGCGGTCGTGCGCGGCTACCTCACCGCCACCACCCCGGACGACGCCGGCGGCGCGCGGGCGCTGATCCGCGACGCCGCACAGGATCTCTTCGCCCTCGGTACCGCCGAAGCCCGCGCCGCCGGGCTGGTCGACGCCGCCACCCTGGCCGACGGTCCCGGCCCCACGCCGGCCGACCTGACCGCGGTGCGACGGGCGATCGACGCGGTCGCCGAGGTGGTCGCCCCCGGCACGGTCTTCACCCTTGTCGACGAGGCCGAGGTACGCGCCGGACTGGTCGCCGAGATGCCCGGCTGGCCGGAGGGGGCCACCCTGCTGCTCGGCTCGGCCCCGACCCCCGTCGAGCCGATCGGCCTGGTGCGCTTCGGTGCCGACCTGCACCGACTGCGCGTCGCCCTGGCCGCCCAGGGCGTCGGCTCGACCCTGTTGCCGCCGCCGCCCGGCAGCCCGGCGAGCGCCGCGCTCGCGCTCTGAGAGCCAGCCGGGTCCCTCGGCCGGCGGGTACGGCGCTCGGAGAGACAGCCGGGTCACCCGGCCCGGCGAGCGCGGCGCACGCCCCGGAGGGACGGCCGGGTCACCCGGCCCGGCGAGCGCGGCGCACGCCCCGGAGGGACGGCCGGCGCACCCGCCCGACCGGCCCGGCACTCGCCCGACCGGCCCGGCACTCGCCCGGCGACGGGTCAGGCGTCCAGCATGGCCCGGCCGAGCGGAGTCAGCGTGTGCAGCACGCTGTTGCGGTCCCGGTGGCTGACCAGCAGGCCGGCGTTGCGCAGCACCGTGGCATGTTGGCTCGCCGCCGCCGGTGAGATGTTGAGCTGGCGGGCGACCTCACCGGTGGTGCAGCCCTCGTCGCTGGCCTCCAACACCGCAGCCCTGGTGCGGCCGAGCAGCGCGGCGAGCGACTCACGGGCAGCGGCGGAGCGGCTCGCTCCGGTGTCGTCGACCGACAGCAGCCCGCCGAGGCGATCCACCCGGTAGACCAGCACCGGCGGCAGGGCCGGGTCGAGCAGGGCGACAGGTGTGTCCGCACAGAAGAACGACGGCACCAGCAGCAGCCCCCGGCCGTCGAGGTGCAGCTCCCGGCTGTGCGGGTAGTTGCGGATTTCGAGCACCCCGCCGTCCCAGCGCATGGCCGGTCGGAGGCTGGTGAGCAGGCTCTCGACGCCGCCGTCGAGCAGCGCCCTGGCCCGACGCGCCCGGTCCGCCGCGACTGCCGCCTGAATCCGGCTCCAGTAGGGGTTGATCGCCAATGATCGATATTGCACCATCGAGTCCGCGAGGTGGTGCAGCACCGCCACCTCACCCCGGGCCAGCGCGGCGGCCGAGGGTGGCAGGTGGTTCTCGGCGGCGAGCACGCTCAGGTCTCGCCGGAGCATCCCGGTGGGGGTGCTGCGGAGCGCGTCCAGCCCGGCCTCGAAGCCGTCGACACTGGCGTACGGGGTGAGGAAGTCGGGAAAGTAGCCGCGCGGCGGGCTCAGCGCGAAGAGCAACCGGAGCTGCTCGGAGGCGACGTCCTGACGCAGCCCCTGGGACACGGTGCGCCGCCAGTGTGCCGTCAACGGGTCGCGGTTGCGGCCCTGCAACGCGTGCAGGCTGAGGACCAGCTCCCAGACCGGGTCCGCCGCCGGCGCCACCCGAGTCCGGAGAATGTCCTCCCCGGAAAAGTGGATCTTCAGCATGGAGCGCTCCAGTGTCGCCAGCAGGGGGATGCCGGGTGACCGTTCGACTCTACCCGGCCGGCACTAATCTCCATCTTTAAGCCTGGACTGAAAAACCTCGACGCCACCGAAGCGTTTCGACATGCTTCCAGTGCCCGAACACCGCGCCGGCGCGTCCTCGACGTGCCGGCCCGAGGGCACCGGGCCTGGGGAGGCCCCGGTGATCGGGCGGCACCACGAGGGTCTGCGGCCCTTGCTCCGCAGAGGTGCCGTCCGGTCATCCCGCCCCAGCGTCACCCATCCGACTCAACCGGCCCAGAGCGCGACCCGGTGATCCTCGTCCGTGACGTAGAACGGTCGCCCGTCCAACTCGGCCAGCCCCTCCACGTGGTGAAACGGCGCCAGATCCGCCACCGTCTCCCCGACCAGCCGGCACGCGTCGTCCGACCCGCCGCGCGGCAGCCGGAAGCGGACCTGCCGAGACGTGACGTCACCGCCGCCCGGATGGTCGTCGAGCAGCACGGATCCCTTGCCCAGCGCGTCGATCGAGCCGATCACTGCCGCGTACCCGCCGTCCGACGTCGGGGTGATCGCACGAAACCCGGTCAGCTTGCCCGCGGGGGTGACCCCGGTCAACGCGTACACCCGCAACGCCCGCGGCCACGCCGGCTCCGCCGTGAACATGTCCGGCACACCAGCCACCTCCACCAGGATCGGCTCGCCGGCCTCGGTGACCGGGAACCGCAGCCCGAGCAGCACCGTCGCGTCCGGGGTGAAGGCCGCAGCCTCCACGTTCACCGGCAGGTCGTCCGGGGCCAGCCGGCTCACCCAGCGCTTCTCCCGGGCGGTCCCCCTCGCCACCGTCTCGACGATGAACCGCGCCCGCACCCGTTTCCCCGGCGGCAACAGGGTCAGCGGCGAGCCGGCGAGAGCGTCGTTCACCGCCCGGTGCAGCCGGAACGAGTTGCGCACCACGTGCACCGGCACCGGGCTGGCCGCCGCGTCGTCCTCCCGGAAGCGGGCCACGAAGGCCCGCCGGGGGCGCAACGGGCCAGCCTTCGAGCCGAAGTGGGAGCCGAAGACGTACACCCAACCGTCGTGGTGGGCGAGCGCCTCACCATCCTCGGTCCGCCCGTTCTCCACGCCCGCGTCCGCCCGCACGTGCTCGGCCGTCCACTCGCCGTCGTCGCGTTCCAGCAGCAACACCAGGCACCGCTCCACCGGCCCCTCGTCCAGCACCGTCCAGAAGCCCCGCCGCGCACCGTACGCGCGCAGCAGCGCCGCCGACCGCACCGGCAGCAGATCACTGGCCTCGTTGCCGGCCACCACGAATTCGACGAGTCGCAGGGTCACCGCGCCAGCGTACGGAGCGCACGCTCGTACAGTGACAGGGTGCCCGACACCTCGCTCACCGCCCACCCGACCGACCCCGAGACGTACGCGCCGCTGCACTCCGACGCCGTCGCACTCCTCGAAGGCTGGCGGCCCACCAGCCCGGCGGCGGCCGCGGCGAGGGACCGGACCCTCGCGTTGCTCGACGCCGGGCCGATCGCGATGAGCCGGCAACACCGCCCCGGGCACATCACCGCGAGCACGCTGGTGCTGGACGCCACCGGCACACGGGTGTTGCTCTGTCTGCACATCAAGTTCGGGCGTTGGGTGCAGCTCGGCGGGCACTGCGAGCCGGTCGACCAGACCCTGGTGGCCGCCGCGCTTCGCGAGGCCACCGAGGAGTCCGGGATCGCCGACCTGCGCATCGACCCGGTGCCGATCGATGTCGACGTGCACGAGGTGCTCTGTCAGGGCGGCTCGCGTCACCACGACGTCCGGTTCGCCGTGGTGGCGCCGCCCGGTGCGGTGGAGCAGGTCAGCGACGAGGCCGAGGAGTTGGGCTGGTTCCCACCGGATCAGCTGCCCGAGCCGCTGGCCGGCGGGACCGCACACCTTGTCGCACCGGCCCTCGCAGCCCTCAGACGTAGCCCTCTTCGCCTCGCGCCTTGAGCTCGTCGACCAGGGCCTTGACGCCCTGGGCCCGGTCGCGTGGGCAGACCAGCACCGCGTCCGGGGTGTCCACCACGATCAGGTCACGCAGCCCGAGGACGGCCACCAGCCGACCGGACTGCGGCACCACCACCAGGTTGGCGCTGTCCCGCAGGAGCACACCGGGCTTGGCGTCGGTGCCGAGCACCACGTTGCCCGCCTCGTCGGCCGGCAGCACCTCACCGAGGGTGTGGAAGTCGCCGACGTCGTTCCAGCCGAAGTCACCAGGCACCGTCGCGACCCGACCCGCGGTGGCCGCGCCCTCCATCACCGCGTAGTCGACGGAGATCTTCGGCAGCGTCGGCCAGATCGCGCCGAGCACCTCGTCCTGCTCCGGGGTGCCCCAGGCGGCGGCGATCGCGGTGACGCCAGCGTGCAACGCCGGCTGCTGGCGGGCCAGCTCGGCGAGGAAGACGTCCACCCGCCACACGAACATGCTCGCGTTCCACAGGTACCGGCCCGAACGGACGTACGCCTCGGCCACCTCGGCGTCGGGCTTCTCCTTGAACTCGGTCACCGACCGCCACGGGGCGTCGCCGGTCTCCGCACCGGTCTCCAGGTAGCCGTAGCCGGTCTCCGCACGGGTCGGGGTGATCCCGACCGTCATCAGCTTCCCCTGCTCGGCCCCCCGGACCGCCTCCTGGACGGTACGAACCCAGCTCCCCGGGTCGCCGATCAGGTGGTCGGCCGCGAAGCTGCCCATCACCGCGTCCGGGTCGCGTACCGCGATCACCGCGGCGGCCAGCGCGATCGCCGCGCAGGAATCCCGTGGGGACGGCTCGACCAGGATGTTCTCCTCGGGCAGACCGGTCAGCTGCCGAGCCACCGCCGCGACGTGCGCCGCACCGGTGACCACAAGGGTCCGATCCGGTGTGGTCAGCGGCGCGAGCCGCTCCACGGTCGCCTGGAGGAGGGAGGAGCTGGTGCCGGTCAGCGGGTGGAGGAACTTGGGATGGCCGGCGCGGGACAACGGCCACAACCTCGTGCCGCTGCCACCTGCCGGAATGACCGCATAAAGCATCCGCACATCATGCCCGACGCACCTGCTGGCAGTGGCACGGGTCACCACCAGGGGCCCGGGGTCACGAACGGGCGCGACTCCAGGCGGTGATGTGCACCTCGGCGCTGGACTCCCAGGTGAACTCCTTGGCCCTGTCGAAACCGGCCTTCGCCAGCGACAACCGCCGCTGCTCGTCGTCGAGCAGCGCGGCCAGGTCGATGCCGATCTGCTCCGCGTCCTCCGAGGTGTACGCGACCGCGTCGCCGCCCACCTCGGGCAGCGAGAGCCGGGGCGTGGTCAGCACCGGGGCGGCGCACGCCATGGCCTCCAGGATCGGCAGCCCGAACCCCTCGCCGTAGGACGGATAGGCGGCGACGAGCGCGCCGCCGAGGAAACCGGGCAGGTCGGCGTAGCGCAGGTAGCCGGGGCGCAGCAGGCGCAGGTGCGACGGGACCTCGGCCACCGCCCGGTCGATGTCGTCGTCGTGCCCCTGGCCACCGGCGATCACCAGGGCCGGCGGGTCGACGCGGTCGGCCACCGCACGGGCCCAACCGCGGATCAGGTTGGGTACGTTCTTCCGCGGCTCCTTGGCCCCGAGGAACGCGACGTAGCTGCTGTTGCCCAGCCCCAGCCGGGCACGGACCCGGGCCTTCTCCTCCTCGGTGGGGGCGTGGAAGGCGGCCTGGTCGACACCGTGGTAGGCCACGTCGATCCGCGTCGGATCGGCGTCGAGCAGCCGGATCAGCTCGTCCCGGGTGGCCTTGCTGGGCACGATCACGCGGTCGGCGCGGCGCAGCGAGGTCTTGATGGCGCTGCGGAAGAACGTGCGGCGGGACTTGTCGTAGTGCTCCGGCTCGGTGAAGAACGTCGCGTCGTGCACTGTGACCGTGACCGGGCACCCGGCCCGCAGCGGGCAGGTGTAGAAGGGCGAGTGCAGCACGTCGGCGCCCACCTGCTGGGCGAGCAGCGGCAGGCCGGTCTGCTCCCACGCGAGCCGGGCCGGGCGGTGCGCCACGGCGGCCGGCGCCGGGATGATCTCCGCGCCGGGCAGCATCCGGGTGTAACGCTCCAGGTCGGTGCGGAGGCTGACCACCGCCAGATCCACCCCCGACCCGCACACCTTGCCGAGGGCACCGAGCAGACCATCGACATATCGACCGACACCACCACGGTCGGTGGGGACACTCGTGGCGTCGATGAGCACGCGGGGCGGGCGACCGGCGGTCACGGGGCGACTCCTTGCACTGGCGGGTCTGTGGGGAACAACACTCCGGGGGTCAAGCCTACGCCGGGACGCGGGGCCGACGCTGACTGCGACCCGACGGTACGCCGAGTTGTCATCGACATTCAGTACGGCCCGCACTGGCGTATCGTTCGCGCCGATGGCCGACAACATTGCCCGGGTGTTCGCCGACGCGATCGCGACCGACCCGACCCGACCGCTGCTCACCTGGTACGACGACGCCAGCGGTGACCGCACCGAACTCTCCGGCGCCACCCTGGCGAACTGGGTGGCGAAGACCGCCAACCTGCTCGTCGACGAGGTCGGCCTCGCACCCGGCACGCCGGCCGGTGTGCTGCTGCCGCCGCACTGGCAGACCGCGGCGGTGTTGCTGGGCTGCTGGTCGGCCAAGCTGAGCGTCGTCGACACACCGGCTGACGTGGACGTGCTCTTCGCCGCCGTCGACCGGCTGGACGAGGCCCAGTCCTGGCCGGCCGACGAACGTTACGCCCTCGGGTTGGCCCCGCTCGCCGTCCCGCTCCGGCAGGTGCCGCCCGGGTTCGCCGACTACGTGCTCGAGGTACGCCGGCACGGCGACCACTTCCACCCGCAGCCCGGTCCGGGCCCCACCGACGCGCACCTGCTGGCCCGCGCCGAGGCCCGCGCCACCGAGTTGGGCATCGAGCCTGGCGCGCGCGTTCTCATCGACGCCGGCCGCTACCCCGACCCGGTCGACTGGCTGCTGGCCCCCCTGACCCAAGCCGCGACAGTGGTCCTCAACGCCAACCTCGACCCGACCCGCCTAACCAACCGCCAAGCCAGCGAAAAGATCACCCAAACCCTCCAGTAACCCCCACCCCACCCCGCCCGCTGCCCGCCCCGCCCCGCCCCGCCCGCCCCGTCGATCATGGAGTTGTGGTGGGCAACTGCTGCGCCTATGCCCCTTTTGCGAGGCACCACAACTCCTTGATCGACGGGGCGGGGCGGACGGGCGGGGCGGGGCGGACGGGCCGGAGGGTGGGAGGGTGGGAGGGCGGGCGGCGGGGTTGGCGGGAGGGCGGGGTGTTAGGGGGTGGGGGTTCGGGACTTCGCCAGGGCCGCGAAGGCGGTCAGGGACTCGGGGTTGGCCAGAGCGCCCTTGGCCGCTGCCTCGTCGACCGGGGTGCCCGTCAGGATCTTCTTGACCGGGACCTCCAGCTTCTTCGCCGAGAGGGTGCGGGGCACCGCGCGTACCCGGTGGATCTCGTCGGGCACGTGCCGGGGGGACAGAGCGGTGCGCAGTTCACGGCTGATCTTGGCGCGCATCGGGTCGTCCAGTTCCAGGCCGTCCGCCAGCACCACGAAGAGCAGCAGCTCGCCGGCGCCGCCCTCGTCGTCCTCCAGGTGGACGACGACCGAGTCGAGCACCTCCTCCAGCCCCTCGACGACCGAGTAGAACTCGGCGGTGCCCAGCCGCACCCCGCCGCGGTTGAGGGTGGCGTCGGAGCGGCCGGTGATCACGCAGCCGCCCCGCTCGTTGATGGTGATCCAGTCGCCGTGCCGCCAGACGCCCGGGTAGACGTCGAAGTACGCCTCGAAGTAGCGGGAGCCGTCCGGGTCGTTCCAGAAGCCCACCGGCATGCTCGGCATCGGCTCGGTGATCACCAGCTCGCCCAGCTCGCCGATGACCGGCGTGCCGTCGGCGGAGCGGGCCTCCACCTTCGCGCCCAACGCGCGGCAGGCGATCTCACCCGCGTACACCGGCAGGAGCGGCACCCCGCCGACGAACCCGGTGCACACGTCGGTGCCGCCGGACAGCGACTGGAGCTGCACCTGGTCGCCGACGGTGTCGTACACCCAGTGAAAGCCCTCGGCGGGCAGCGGCGCGCCGGTGGAACCGACGCCGCGCAACGCGGACAGGTCGGCGATCTCGCGGGGCACCAGGCCAGCCTTGCGGCAGGCCAGCAGGAACGGCGCGGAGGTGCCGAAGTACGTGGTGCCGGTCTCGGCCGCCAGCCGCCACAGCTCACCCAGGTCGGGCTCGGCCGGCCGGCCGGGCTCCGCCCGAACCGCCGGGTTGCCGTCGAAGAGCACTATTGTCGCGCCCACGGCCGGACCGGAGACCAGGAAGTTCCACATCATCCAGCCGGTGGTGGTGAACCAGAAGAACCGGTCGGCCGGGCCCAGGTCGTGGTGCAGGGCGAGCATCTTCAGGTGCTCCAGCAGGATGCCCCCGTGGCCGTGCACGATCGGCTTGGGCAACCCGGTGGTGCCCGAGGAGTAGAGCACGTACAGCGGGTGGTCGAACGGCACCGGCGTGAACGTCAACGGCTCGTCGGTGGGCGCGGCCAACTCGGCCCAGCCCAGCGCGCCATCGGGCGCCGGGCCGGTCGGGTCGAGGTAGCCGATGGTGACGGTGTGCCGCAGCGACGGCAGGGCGGCCCGGATCGCGGCGACCTCGGCGCGCCGGTCCACCGCCTTGTCGCCGTACCGGTAGCCGTCGACGGCGACCAGGACTGTCGGCTCGATCTGCTGCCAGCGGTCGGTGACACTGCGGGTGCCGAACTCCGGCGCGCAGGACGAGAAGATCGCCCCCAGGCTGGCAGTGGCCAGCAGCAGGACGTACGTCTCGGCGATGTTCGGGGCGTACGCCGCCACCCGGTCACCTGCGGTGACGCCGAGCCGACGCAGCCCGGCCGACACCCGGCGGACCTGCTCGCGCAGCTCCCCCGCGGTCAGCGTGACCGGCGCGCGGGTCTGCCCGTGCGCGAGCACCACGGGGTCGTCGTCGGCGTGCCCCGGCATCCGCAGCACGTTCTGCGCGTAGTTGAGCGTGGCTCCGGGGAACCAGCGCGCCCCGGGCATCCCCCGCTCGGCGAGGGTGGCGGTCGGCGGGGTGTGCGCGACCACCTCGAAGTGGTCCCAGATCGAGCGCCAGAACCCGTCCAGGTCGGTGACCGACCAGCGCCACAGCGCGTCGTAGTCGGCGAAGTCCAGCCCGCGGTGCTCCCGCAGCCAGCGCAGGTAGCCGCCGATCCGGGACCGCTCGCGTACGTCCGCCGGCGGCGTCCACAGCACGTCACCCACTGTTCCACCCTCCCCCGGCCCGGCACGACACTGTGCGTGGCCGTGGCGCCATCTTGCCCTACCTCGAAGCGCCATTCTGCGCACCGGGTACGGCAACCGATGCGTGCCCGCCCCACACTCCAGCCCGGTACCTCGTGTGGGTCAGCCGGCGCGGTGGGCCTGGATGGCGCGACGGCGGGCGAGGCGGTGCGCGCGACGGATCTCGGCCTCCCGGTACCGGCGCTCGTCCTCCGCCGTCTCCGGCAGCACCGGACGGACCACCCGCGGGGCCCCGCCGACGTCCACACCGACGAAGACCAGGTACGCGGTAGCCACCCGGACCGGCGCGTCCTCGGCCGAGTCCCAGCGTTCGGCGACCACCCGCACGCCCACCTCCATCGAGGTCTGGCCGGTCCAGTTCACCTGCGCGTGCGCGTGCACCAGGTCGCCGACCCGGACCGCCTCGGAGAAGACGATCTCGTCGATCGCCGCGGTCACTGCCGTCCCGCCGCTGTGCCGGGCGGCCGCGGCCCCCGCCACGTCGTCGACGAACTTCATCAGAACCCCGCCGTGCACCGTGCCGTAGAGGTTCACGTCCACGGCAGTCATGATCTTGCTCAGCGTGACGCGCGAGTACGACGTCGGCTTGCCGATCGGTGCGGCGGAGAGGTGCTCAGTCATGTCGAAAACGGTACGGTGCGCGGATGCGACATCTCTGGAGCTTCCTCGCCGGGTTGGTGGTGGCGCCCATCACCTGGGTGCTCGTCACACTGGGGCAGGACGGGTCGAGCCGGACGGTCGACCGCTGGGTGGAGACCGGCACGTTCAACACCGCCAACCTGATCGAGCCAGCCGTGTACCTCGGTGTCGGCGGCGTCCTGCTGGGCCTGCTCGGCACGCTGCGCTTCTCGCCGCTCGGTCCGCTGGTGGCCGGGTTGCTGCTGGTCACCCCGTACGTCGGGATGTTCGTGGCGCCCTTCACCGTCCGGGACGCGATCCCGCACGGGTGGAAGGTGGCCGGCGATCCGTTGCCGTTGCGGCTGCCCGTGGAGAACGGCACCCTCTTCCTGATCGGCCTGCTGTTGCTGATGGCCACCTTCAGCGTGCAGCGGTGGCGGCAGTGGCCGCGCCCGGCCACCGAGTCGGCCGTGACGCCGGTCCCCGCGCCGGAGACCGCTCCCCGCAACGACGACTTCACGTTGACCGACTGGCCGTCCCCCGCGCCCGCGGAACGCGACACCGCGCCGCTCACTCTGGGTTACCCGGCCGACTCGACGCCGACCGAGCCGTTGCCGCGCCGGGTGGGTGGCGAGTCACCCTGGTCCGCCCCGCCGCGCGGCCAACCGCGCCCGGAGGACAACACCACGGAGATCCGCTGATCGCCGGGCGGGCCGGGCAACCGGCCCGCCCGCTCGTCTAGTACAGGGCGACCGGCCGCCCGCTCGTCTCTAGTGCAGGGCGACCGCCAGGTCGGGGTCGACAGCGGCGAGGCCGGCGCGGGGCACGACGAGGAGCATGACCGTCAGCGCGGCGGCCATGCCACCGGCGATGACGACAGCCATCGGTACGCTCCCGGTGCCGAACAGGCCCGCCAGGGGTGCCGAGAGCGCGCCGACACCGAACTGCACCGCGCCGAGCAGCGCCGCGGCGGTGCCCGCGGCCTCGCTGTGTCGGCTCATGGCCAGCGCCGGCGCGTTGGGCAGGGCCAGGCCCGCCGCGGCCAGCACCAGCCACAGTGCCGCGAGCAGGGTGCCCAGGCCACCGAAGCCGGTCGCCGCGAACAGGACGAGCAGCAGCCCCGCCGCAGTGCCGGCGAGCAGGGCGCTGACCAGGATCCGCTGCGGGCTGTAGCGGCGCAGCAACCGGACGTTGAACTGGGTGGCCCCGATCAGCCCGACGGCCCCGGCACCGAAGGCCAGGCCGAACTGCTGCTCGTCGAGGCCGTACTCCCGCTGGAGCACGAACGACGACCCGGAGACGTACGCGAACAGGGCCGCCATCGCCAGCCCGGCGACAAGCACCAGACCGACGAACGCCCGGTCGTTGAGCAGCCCCCGGTAGTCGCGCAGGGTGGCAGCGACTCCCCCGTGTCGACGACGCGTCACCGGGAGGGTCTCCGGGAGCCGGAGCGCGGCCACGACGATCAGCAACGCGCCGAGCACCGCCAGCGCCGCGAAGACACCCCGCCAGTCGGTCCAGCTCAGCAGGCCGCTGCCCAGGGTCGGCGCGAGGATGGGCGCCAGGCCCATGACGAGCATCAGCCGGGAGAAGATCCGGGCGAAGGAGGCACCGCTGAACAGGTCGCGGACGACGGCGGTCGCGACGACCGTGGCGGCCGCGACGCCCAGCCCCTGTAGGACGCGCAGCGCGCCGAGCACGGCGATGGTGGGTGCGAAGACGCACAGCACGGATGCCACGATGTGCGCGGCCAGCCCGGCCAGCAGCGGCAGACGCCGGCCGACCACGTCGGAGAGCGGCCCGACCAGCAACTGACCCAACGCGAGGCCGACGAGCGTGCCGGTCAGTGTCAACTGCACAGCCGTCTCGGTGGTCTGCAACCCTGCCGTGATGGCGGGCAGCGCGGGCAGGTACATGTCGATGGTCAACGGCCCGATGGCGATCAACGCGCCCAGCACGAGGACGAGTTGCGCCCGCTGACGGTTGGTCATCAGGTCACCGGGCAGCATGTCCTCGGTCGTACCCGGGTTGTCCGCGCGGGTGCCGGCTCCGGTCTTGTCCACCAACTGCGTCATCATCTCGATCTCTCTGCGGAAGCCTGTGCGTCGTCACGTCGTTCAGCGCGTCCACAGGTGCGGGGCACGATGTCCGGGGTGGCCGGACGAGTCGCTCACCCGGTGGTGATCCCGTCGCTCGCCAACGTCCGGAAGCCGTACGACGTTCCCGCTGTGGGGGGAGTCACGCCGGGTTGGTCCGCCCCGGACGCGGGTCGTGTAGTGACCGGGGTCACAGTCGCGGCAGAACCGGGATGGAGGTCCGCGTCGTCTTGCCTGTCGTGAGACGAAGTCTGGACGGCCTCGACGAGGCCGAGTTGCTCCGCCGCGTCGGCCGCGGCGACAGGCGTGCCTTCGACGCCCTGTACCGGCGTACCGCGCCGTGGTTGACCGCGCGGCTGCGGCGGCGCTGCGCCGACGAGGACGTGGTGGCCGAGGTGTTGCAGGAGACGTACCTGGCGGTGTGGCGGTCGGCCGGCAGCCAGGCGCAGTCCGCAGGCTCCGGCAGCGCGGTGGGCTGGTTGTGGACGATCGCCGCCCACCGGCTGATCGACGCGTTCCGCCACCGGGCCCGAAGAGAACGGATCCCGTCGGTGCAGACCTACGAGACAGTGGCTCCGGCGGCCGAGGAAGAGGCGCTGGCCGCCGGGTTGGACGCCAACCTGGAGCGGGCCCTACAGGCCCTGCCGGCGGAGTTGCGTCAGGTGCTGCGCGCGATGGTCCTCGACGGACTGACAGTGCGGGAGACCTCACTGCTGCTCGGCATGCCGGAAGGAACAGTGAAGACCCGCGCGCGGCGGGCCCGAATCGCGCTGCGGGAGGCGCTGTCATGACCACTCATCCCACCCCCACTCTGATCTCCGCGTACGCCTCGGGCGGGCACGGCGTCGACGACACGACCATCTGGGCGGTCGAGGCGCATCTGGAGTCCTGCGCCGCCTGCCGGGCGGTCCTGGCCGACACCGCCGACACCGCCACCCGCGACCTGCTGGACCGGGTGGCCGACGTCGTCGCCACCGGAATCGCCACCGGCCCCGCTCCGGTGCGTCGGCGGCGACTGCGGCGGACCGGGGTCGCCGCCCGGATCCTGCCGTGGCTGGCCACCGCCGCCGGCATGATGCTGGCCGCGGTGCTCTTCGAGACGACCTTCGACAACCTGCCGTCGCTGGTGCTGCTCGTCGCGCCGATGGCGCCGCTGCTGCCGGTGGCCGCGCTCTGGAGCCGGCGACTCGACCCGGCCTGGGAGCTGACGGCCACCATGCCGCGTGCCGGGTTGGCGCTGCTGCTGCGCCGCACGTTGGCGGTCCTGGTGTCGGTCATCCCGGTGCTGGCCGTGGCGGGCTGGGGCACCGGGCACTCCCCGGGTCTCTGGCTGCTGCCAGCGCTCGGCTTCACCGCCGGCGCCCTGGCGCTGGGCGGGCTGGTGGGGGTGGACCGCGCCGCCGCCGTACTGGCCCTCATCTGGTCCGCGGGTGTCGTGGCGCCGAGTCTGGCCGGCGGGCGACTCCCGGCCGTCCTCGCGGACAGCAGCTCGCCCTGGTGGGCCGCGAGCACCGTGGCGCTGGTGGCCGTGCTGCTCGTCCGGGCCCGACGGCGTCCGTTCGGAGGACTTTCCCGCACCTCGTGACGGATGACAACACGAACCACGAACCGAAGGAGAAGTAATGATGCGTATGGTCAGCGTGGCGGAGACCACGCCGTCCACCCATCCGTGGGCGGTACACACCGAGAAGTTGCAGGTCCGCGCCGGCAGGCACCTGGCGGTCAACGGGCTGGACCTGGCGTTGGGCACCGGCGTGCACGGGTTGCTCGGCCCCAACGGCGCCGGCAAGACGACGTTGATGCGCGCACTCGCCACAGTGGTGAAACCCGCCGACGGCCGGCTGCGCCTGCTCGGCGAGGACATCACCGCCAAAGCGGACCTCCGTCGGGTACGCCGTGGCCTGGGCTACCTGCCGCAGCACTTCGGCTTCTACCCGCGCTTCACGGTCCGGGAGTTCGTCGAATACATGGCCTGGCTCAAGGAGATGCCGAAGACGGTCATCCCGGGGGCTGTGCAACGGGCTGTCGAACGGGTCGGCCTCGCCGATCGCGCCGACTCCCGGATGAAGACGCTCTCCGGCGGGATGCTGCGCCGTGCCGGCATCGCCCAGGCGATCGTCAACGACCCGGAGGTGCTGCTGCTCGACGAGCCGACTGTCGGCCTGGACCCGGAGCAGCGCCTCGACTTCCGCGAGCTGTTGCGCGAGATCGGTCTGGACAGCTGCGTGCTCGTCTCCACCCACCTGGTCGAGGACGTCGCGGTGGCCTGCACCGACGTGGTGCTCGTCCACGAGGGTCGCCTCGTGTGGCAGGGCACCACGGGGCAGTTGGCCCAGCAGGGCGGCGCCGGCGACGCGGGCGACAGCGCCACCGAACGCGGCTACTCGGCGCTGCTGCGCTCCCACCGTGAGCAGGTGCCGGCATGATCGCGCGCATCCTCCGCATCGAGCTACGCCGGTCGGCTGCCCTGGGCGTCGCACTGCTGTTACTGGTTACCGGCGTGCCGTTGCTGCTGACCTCCACCACGTTCTTCGCCGGCCGGTGGATGCAACTGGCGGTCATCGCACGGTCGATTCTTGTGGTGCTGCTGCCGCTGGCGCTCGCCGGCGGGGCGTTGCTGGGCCGGCGCGACGCCCGTCACCGGGTTGACGAGTTGTTCACCAGCACCGCCCGCCCCCGGTGGCACCGCACCACGCTGACCGCCAGCGCGCTCGCGATCACCGTGGTGGCCGCGTACACCCTGCTGTGCCTCATCGCGGCGGGATGGGTGGCGCCGACGGCGCACTACTTCCCGAGCGCCGCCGTCGTCGTCGCCGCCGTCGGTGTTCCGGCACTCATCGCCGCCGGCTGGCTGGGCATGGCCGCCGGCCGGGCCGTGCCCCGGGTGATCACCGCACCCGTCGTCGCGGTGGCCGGGTTCGCCGTGCTCGGGCTCCTCCCCGAGCTCATGGCGCAGCCCGCTCCCGACGCGCCGGTCTTCCTCCCCGAACCCTCGGCGCTGCTGCTCGTCCCGGTCATCAGCGGACTCGACGACTTCCAGACGATCATGCCGCGGGTGAGCGCGCTCCAGGCGCTGTGGCTGGTGGCGCTCGCCGCCACCGGACTGCTGCTGTTGGGCACGGTCCGCCGCCGCGCCACCGCGCTGGCCGTACTCCCGGCGGTGCTCGGCGCCGCGGTGGCCGTGCCGCTGCTGCCCGTCGGCGGTACGCGCGGGGCGGCGGTCGTCGACCCGGTCGCCATCGAGCTGGTCTGTGACAACGCCGGCCCGCAGGTCTGCGTGACGCGGGTACACGCCGAGCTGCTGCCCGACGTCGTCGGCCCGGCACGCCAAGCCCTCGCCATGATGGCGGCCAAGTTGCCCAACGCACCGGTGCGGGCGGTGCAGACCCAGCAGGTCACCTACTGGGCACGGCTGGATCCGAACGCGGCACCGGCACCGCACTCCACCGACACCGTCGTCTTCGACACCCCCACGATCGACCGCCTCGGGCACGCCGACATGTCCGGCGACTACTTCCTGCCGTCCCTGCTGGAGGCCGCCTGGCAGCAGGAGTGCGCCGACCAGTCGGTTCTGGGCGACGAGTACCGGGCCCGGATCGTCGCCGCCGCCTGGCTGACCGGCCGACCACCGGCTCCGCAACCCGGCTGGGGCCCCACGGAGATGGAGGGGCTGGTGCGCGCGTACCAGGCGCTGGTCAGTCTCCCGGAGGCCGAGCAACGGCGTCGGATGGGAGCGGCACGCGAGGCGGCGCTGGCCTGCCAGGGCGACGGCCTCGCGGCGGTCATGCCCGAGGAGCAGCGGTGAGGTGGCTCCAGCTCTACCTCCGCTCCCGGCGGGTCCCTCTCGCGCTGACCACCGCGACCGCGTTGATCGCTGTGGCGTGGGCCCTGTCGCTGGCCTACACCGACGCGACGACCATCAACACCCGGACGGTCAGCCTCGTCATCATGCTGGCGGTGGTCGCGGCCGGCACCACCCTCAGCGGCGCCGACGACGCCCTCGACCGCACGGCGGCGGCCAACTGGCCGGTACGACGTGCCGGGCACCTGCTGCTCGCCGTCGCCACGATCACCGCCCTGCTCACCCTCAGCACGGTCAGCGACGCGCGCTTCGAACCGTTCGCCCTGGTGTTGCGCAACATCACGGGGCTGCTCGGGCTCACCGCCCTCGGTGCCGCCCTGTTCGGTGCCGCCCTGTCGTGGATCTCCCCGCTGACCTGGACCCTCGTCGCGGTCATGCCGTTCGTGGGCCCCAGCAGGGACCTGCGGATGCAGGTCGCCGGCTGGCTGGTTCAGCCCGCCGGCACCACCGCCGCCACGGTCTGCGCCGCCACCCTGGCGGTGGCCGGCCTGCTCGCGTACAGCCTGCGGGGTTGCCCCCTGCGACCCGCCAGCGAAACCGGACCTGACAGGTAGCAGACCTCGGTGGTGCCGTCGACGTGCCCGCGCTGGTCGTCGAGGGGCGTACGAACTCCGCGGTCGCTGCCGCGCCTCACCTTGCCGAGAGGACCGTCGACAAGAACGTCAGCAGCATCGTCACCAGCTCGGCCGCCCCCGTCCGATGACCCGCACCGGCGCGTCCTCGCCGCCCTGGCGTTTCCCCACAACCCGCGTTTCGCACGCCCCCGTCATCCAGCAACCGGTCGGCTGGTCGGCGTCACCACTCGGTGCGTTTCGTGCCGACCAACCGCCCCCGTATCGGTTGGTAGAAGAATCACGGACCGCCCATGCCGAATCCTTCCCGTATTCTTCCCATCACCGAAACACGTCAGTTCGACAGCCGTGGGCACCGGGAAGGTCGTGGTGGAGCTTCGGGTCCTGGGCCCGGTCGAGGTGTGGAACCGCGGCGTTTCGCTCCAGTTCGCTCGGCGTCAGCAACGGGTGCTCCTGGGCATCCTCGCGCTGGAGGCGAACCAACTGGTCACCGGCGACCGGCTGGTCGACCTCCTCTGGGGTGAGCGACCGCCCAGGCGGGCACGGGCGGTGCTCCAGACCCGGCTGTCCGAGGTCCGCGCGATCCTCGACCTGGCCGAGCAACCCGATCCGGCCGTGCTGTTGGAAACCACGGGCGGTGGTTACCTCCTGCGGGTGTCACCCGAGCAGGTCGACGCCCAGCTATTCAAAGCCCTGGTCAGCGATCAGCGGACGCGGGGCTCCGACGACGAGGCACGGTCGATTCTCCGGTCGGCGCTGGCCCTCTGGCGCGGGCCGGTCCTCGGCGGGTGGCTGCCGGACGAGGGGCAGGCGGACCTGACCCGGGGCCTGGACGCGTTGCGCCTGACCGCGACCGAGGACCTCTTCGACGTCGAGCTCCGGCTCGGCAACCACCGGGACATCGTCGACGAGGTCGTCGAGTTGGCCGGCCGGCACCCGACCCGGGAGCGGCTGGCCGGCCAGATGATGCGAGCCCTCACCCGGTCGGGACGGGGCCCTGAGGCGCTGACGTCGTTCGACAGGTGGCGGCGGTGGTTGCGGGACGAGTTGGGCACCGACCCGTCCGCCGAGCTACAGGCGATCCACCTCGCCGTGCTGCGGGGCGTCGCCGATCAGCCGGACACCGACGGCAGCGGGACGGCGGTGGTCTCCACCCAGCCGCCGCACCCTCCGGACGGGCAGCAACGCGGCTCTCCAGCCGGGTTCCAACTCAGCACGCCGCGGCACCTGCCCGCCGACATCGCCGACTTCTCCGGGCGGCAGCCGGAGCTGGCCAGGATCGAGAAGATCCTGCTCCGTCCGGGCACCGGCGCCCGGATCGCTGTGGTCTCGGGGCCTGCCGGTGTCGGCAAGACCGCGTTCTCCATCCACGTCGCGCACCGGCTGGCCGGCTCCTTTCCGGACGGACAGCTCTACGTCAACCTGCGCGGTGCGGACAGCGACCGGGGCCTGACCCCGTACGAGGTGCTGGGTCGGTTCCTTCGCGCCCTCGGCGTCGACGGGCTGCACCTGCCCGCGACGCTGGACGAGCGGACGGACCTCTATCGGGACCTGCTCGCCGATCGGCGGCTGTTGGTCCTGTTGGACAATGCGGCCGCTGACGACCAGTTGTCGGCCCTCATCCCCGGCGGCACGTCGTGCGGAGTCCTGGTCACCAGCCGTGCCCGGCTGGGTGCCATCCTCGGCGCACAGACCGTGGCGCTCGCGGTGATGGACGCGACGGATGCGGCGCTCCTGCTGTCCCGGATCGCCGGCCCGGGCGCGGTGCTCGACGAGGCGTCCGCAACCGCCCTGCTCAGCCGCTGTGCGTACCTGCCGCTGGCGATCCGGATCGTCGGCGCGAAACTGGCCGCGAAACCGCACTGGACCGTCGACCGGCTCGTGCAGTTGCTCGACGACGAGCGCCGCCGACTGGACCGGCTCTCGCACGGTCACCTCGACGTCCGTGCCAGCCTCGCACTCAGCTACCAGGTGCTGAGCCCGGCGGCGCGCACGCTGCTGCGCCGACTCGGCGACATCGAGATCGCCGAGGTCAGCGACTGGCTCGCCGCCGCGCTGCTCGACACGACCGCCGATCGGGCACAGGAGTTGCTGGAGCAGCTCATCGACGCCCAACTGCTGGACTTCTCCGGCCACTACCCGGCCGGTCAGCCGCGCTACCGCCTGCACGACCTCGTGCGCCTCTTCGGCAGGGAACGGGCGTTGTCGGAAGCCAGTCCCGGGGAGCTGGGCGCGGCACGTGGCCGGGCCTTCGGTGCCGCCCTGAGCATCATCGAGCGGCTCCTGCACGCGCTGTACGGCGGCCGCACCCTCACCATGCGGGGTGGGACTCCACGATGGGAGGTCGACGAGCTTCTCGTCGGGTCGTCGGCGACCGACCTGCTCGGATGGTTCGACGTGGAACGCCCCACCATCGTGTCGCTCGTCAAACGTGCGGCTCGGGACGGGCTTGGCGAAACGGCCTGGGATCTCGCCTGCGCCGCGTCCCCGCTGTTTCCGATGCGCCGGCAGTACGACGACTGGCAGCACGTCCTCGATGTCGCCTGGGAGAGCGCACTGGCGACGAACGACATCCGGGGACAGGCGGCGATTTCCTACCGACTGGGGATGGTGACAGTCGACCGCCAGGAATTCGACAGGGCCGATGAACACTTCCAGCGAGCCAGGCGAATCTTCGACAAGATGGATGACCCGTACGGTGTTGCGGTCGTGGATGCGTACCTCGCCATGGTGTCGCGTTTCCGGGGTCAGCCGGGCGCCGCGCTGCGACGGTACTCGTCGGCGCTGACCGTCCTGCGGGACACCGACGTCGGCGGTGCCGCCTTCGTCCTGCGGGGCATGGGGCAGGCCCACCTGGATCTTGGCGACCAGGAGGGCGCCAAGGCGCACCTCGATGAGTCAATCGCGTTGTACGACACGATCGGCTCCCCGCCGATGGGACGCGGGCAAGCGCTGTTCTGGCAGGGTATGCGCCTCCTGGCGGCGGGCCGACACGATCAGGCGGCCCCGCTGTTCGACCACGTCCTGACGATCACCGCCGTGCTGGGAGACCGGCACGGGCAGGCCCAGGCGCTGCGCGGACTCGGCATCTGCCAGCACCGGGCGGGCCGGATCCCGCAGGCGCGGGCGACGCTCGACGAGGCACTGCGGCTGGTCCGACAACCAACACCCACGATCGTGGAATCGTTTGTGCGTCGAACCGTCCGCGACCTCTTCGGCGATGATTGTTGATCGTCAAGGATAAATGCCCACACGGCGGAGGACCCCGACGTTAGGATCCTGTCGTCCATCGGAACATCGGCACTGGAGGTCAGTTGTTGAGGAAGCACATCGCTGCCGTGGTAGCTGCTCTAGCCGTCGCTCTGCCCGTCACCGCCTCCCAGACGACCTCGACACCGTCGGCGAGAACAACGTCCGCCGCCGGCCTGGTGACGGGCTGCGACTGGTGCGCGCCGGAGAACTGAGAAGTCTCACGCACGACGACGGCCCTCGATGCGCCAGCGGGCCTCTCCGAGTGGGTACGGGTCACGCCCGATGACCCGGTCGGTCGACGGTCGCACCTCCCGGGGCGACCGTCGACCGTCCATTCCCGCGTCCGGTGCCGAGATGCTTGACCAGAAACTCGCCCGCGTCCGCGAATGCCTTGGCCTGATTCTCCCGGCGGAGTAGGCCGTGCCCCTCGTCCTCGAAGATCTCGT
This sequence comes from Micromonospora sp. NPDC049230, assembly GCF_040647875.1. Taxonomy (NCBI): domain Bacteria; kingdom Bacillati; phylum Actinomycetota; class Actinomycetes; order Micromonosporales; family Micromonosporaceae; genus Micromonospora; species Micromonospora sp. NPDC049230. Next base: position 34,132 of record NZ_JBEZCZ010000040.1, on the reverse strand, counting down.
ACCGCACATCCACTCCACGCGACCGCAGCCGCTGCACGATCTGATCGCTCTCCCGCTGGGGCACCCGGGGATCGTTGGCCCCCTGGATGACGAGCAACGGGGCCCGGATCTGGTCCGCGTGGGTCACTGGTGAGCGGGCCATCAGGCGGTCCGCATCCGCCTCCGGGTCGCCGATCACCGCCGCCACGAGTGAACGCCACGTCGGAGGCGACGCCTTCGCCAGCGTGACGAGGTTGCTCGGTCCGTACAGGTCCACGCCGGCCGCCCAGTTCACCTCCGGCAGCCGGCTGAGGCAGGACAGCACGGCGAACCCGCCGTACGAGGCGCCCATGACCCCGATCCGGGCCGGATCGACCCACTCCTGGGTGCGCAGGAAGGCGACAGCGTCGGCGAGGTCGGTCAGGTCTCCGCCGCCCCAGTCACGATTCACCAGGTCCGAGTACGCGCGGCCATATCCGAGAGAGCCGCGGATGTTCGGGGCGAAGACGCCGATCCCGTGCGCGAGCAGGTACTGGTAGAAGCCGTCGTACATGTAGACCGGCAACTCCTGCCAGGCCGGGCCACCGTGCACCGAGATCAGGACTCCGGCGGGCTCACCGTGCTCGGGACGGTAGAGGTAGCCGGGAATCCGACGGCCGTCGCCTGCCGGATAGCGGACCAACGCCGGCTCGACGAAGGTGCCAGGATCCGCCGCGACCGGCCGGGCGTCGCTGAGCCACCGGAGCTCTCCGGTCTCGAGGTCGATCAGGAGAATGTTCCACGGCTGGGTCGCCGTGGAGAACCGCAGCACGACGAAGCGCCCGTCAGCGGAGACGGTGAGGCCGGTCGCCGCCCCGGCGGGCAGCTCCGGCACGCGGAGGTCGGCACCGGTGCCGAGGTCACGACCGCGCAGTTGGCAGAAGCCGTCGACATTCACGTTCCACACCAGCACCCGTCCGTCAGCGGAGAGGGCGACCTCCTGCACATCCCAGTCCGGGGTGTCCAGCCAGGTGAGGGCGCCGGTGTCCGCGTCCATCGCCGCCAGACCGGTGAACTCCCGATCGGCGTTCGACAGGACCAGGAAAGCGCTGCCGTCCGGCAGCCACGGGCCCAACCAGTACGTCGCCACGCCGTCCGGCGACGTCAGCGAACGCGGCTCGGCGTCGTCCAGGGACGCGACGTACACGAGGTGGTCGCTGTTGGTGGTCCTCCACTCGGCGACGGTGAGCCTGGTCCCGTCGGGAGACCAGTAGCCGGGGTACGTCCGCCCACCGCCGTCGTACACCCGGCGCACCTCGCCGGACGACAGGTCGAGAATCAGCACGTCCTGATCGGCGGGTGTCCGATCGTTGCCGCAGTAGGCGACGAACCTGCCGTCGGGGGAGAACGGATCGCCCTCGGCCGCGGAGAACTGCACGTCCGGTGTGTCGGTCAGTCGCACCGGGGTCCCGCCCTCGGCGGCAATCCGGTGCAGCTGCGTGTTCTCGTTACCGTTGTCATCGGCCAGGAACAACAGCCACTCGCCGCTGGGGTGCCAGGCAGCCCGGCGGACTGTCGAGTCGGTGCTGGCGGTCAACCGACGGGTGCGGCCATCCGACAGTGATTGGGTGACCAGGTTGAACTGGCCGTTCCGGTCGTCAACGTACGCGATCTGGCTGCCGTCGGGGGCGATGACCAGCGTCGGCAGGAATCTCAGGCCTGACTGAAAGTCGCGGTATCCGGGCATGTAGGAGATCCTAGGCACTCGATGTCCCGAGTTACTGGACCGATATACGGCGGCCGATCCCTGTCCCGAGCGCGGCACGGATAGGATTCCCATCGATGAAGGTCCTCACCTGGATCCCTGCCACACCAGAGGATGCCGTGCCGCTGGCCGCTCTCTTCCGGCACGCCGAGGCGATCGCGCCGGTCGGCCTGGAGCAACGCGCCGAGGACGTCCGCACACGCCTGGCGGGGCTGGGTCCGGACCTCGCTCGGCACAGCCGTGTCGGCCTGGACGACGACGGGGCCGTCGCCGCGTACGCGGAAGTCGCGGACATGGGAGTGGCGGACGGCGTACTCCGGATCCGGTTGACCGGTGTGGCGCATCCCGAGCTGGCGGGTGACGCCCGCGCGGAGCTGTACCGGTGGCTCACCGACCGGGCCGAGCGGTTGCGGCGGGCCGGAGGAGCGGCACAGGCGGCCGTGCTCGGCACCCGGTGCGCCGAGACCGACACGGCCGGGTGCCGGCTGCTGACCGAGAACGGCTTCACGCTGGTCCGGCACGAACGAGACCTCGTCCTGGCGGTGTCGGAGCTGCCACCCGCCGTGGCGTTGCCGCCCGGCCTGGCGCTGGCACCCGTCGGCGAGCGCCACCAGGAGCTCGCGCGGCTGGCCCACAACGAGGCCTACGCCCAGAGCCCGTCGGCCCTCCGGCCGGACCAGCGCACCTGGCCGCAACACGCCACCGCACACCCGCGGTTGCTGCCCGACCTCTCCTGCCTGCTGCTCGCCGAGGTGAGCCGAGACGAGAACCCGGTCGCGGCCTTCCTGTTCGCGTTGGCCGACGACGACGCGGACGAACCGACGGCGATACTGCACTGCCTCGGCACCCGGCCTTCCTGGCGCCGCCGCGGCCTGGCTACCGCGATGATCGTGCGCGCCCTGCACCGGGCACGGTCGGCGGGCTTCCGCCGACTGCGACTCCAGGTGAGCGACACCAACCAGCCGGCGCTTGCGCTCTACCAGCGGCTCGGCTTCACCGAATCGGGACGCGGGTACGCGGTGCTGATGCGCCAGCTCGACGGTCCGACAGCCGAGTGACGGCGACCCTCGGTCAGCCCTGACGCAGACGTCCTCGCGTATCCTCCGCGTCCCGGTGCTGGTCCTCGGTGACCGGGCGCGGGAGAACTCCGCGAGCCTGATTCAAGCCAGGCCGCGCGGTGAAGGCGCGCCGCCGTGACACAGGCCGTCAGCCGTCACACAATTGATGGCGTGAGTGACGGAGTGCAGCCGCCGGTAGTCCTTCGGGTGCAGCAGCCCACCGACCCAGTCGGCGCGGTCACGGAGGACGACGCGGCACGACGAGCGGCGGCCTACCCGAAGATCCGCATCGGCGCCCCACTGTTCGGCCACGCCGTGCAGGCAGATGGTGGGCGGTGGCAGGTCTACGCGGTCGTCTCGGACACGCCGCAGGCCGCGCGGGACGACCTCGCGCACCACCTCATGGAGCAGCTCGACGAGACCACCGACCCCTCGTTGGCTGCGGAGTTGACCACAGTGCTCGCCGTCCTGGAGCTGGAGAAGGTAGACGAGGTGGTGGTCGCCGGCCGTGTGCACCGCATCGTGCGGGTGGACACGTTCGCGCGGTTCGGCCCGGACGGGCCGGAACCGCCCCGACCCACCGACCGCGACCCCCGCGACGCCGAGGACAACGACAGCTTCCTCGCCCCAGAGATCGTCATCGACCCGGACGCGGCGACCGGCCTGAGCGAGGCGATGCTGCGGGTGGAGCTGACGACCGCGCACTACCCCCGCGCCCAGGCGCCCGCCGACGCGTACGCCGACAGCGTCGCCGCCGTCACCTCCCATCCGGTCGGGGTCATCCTGCCGACCCGCTACGCCGCCGCCGAATCCGTCGGCGGGTCGTGGCGGCCCTACAGTCGCGCGGTGGCCACACCGCAGTTGGCCCGCGACGAGATCGCGTTCGGTCTGCGCCACATCGAACCGCGCCTGCTGAGGCTGACCGACGACCAGACGACCGCCTACCAACAGGCCGCAGACGCCCTCGACATCAACCCCGTCGACAACGTCACGGTGCTCGGGCGCCAATTCCGGGTCACCCGCATCGAGACCCTGCTCCGCATGGGCTCCGGCGGCCCCGAAATGCCCCGCCCATCGGATCCCGACCCGGACCAGCCACCGGGCGCCGACCGCCAACGCTGAAGTCGGCCCTTCGGCAGCTCACGCGCCCGAGGCAGGTCAGAAGAGCCGGGCCTGTTCCTCGGCGGCCTCTCGCAACGCCGCCGAATATTTCACGGTGCCGCCGGAGGTGCCGTAGTCGAGGCGGTTGACCCCGCTCGTGCGACGGAGCATCGTGACGCTGTTCTGCGTCAGCTTGTGCGATTCCAGCAGATTGACCATCTCCAGTTCTCCTGGATTCGACTGCTGAAACCGACGCAGGTAGCGCAGAATTGCCTCACCCTCCGGATAGGTCATGAGGTAATGCATCAACAACACGCCGCCGTCGGGGTTGATGCGCTCCCAGAAGTGCTCGAAGAAATAGAGGCACTCCCAGGCGTCGACCCAGGCGAGGTCGATGACGTCGAAGTCGGCCGGCAGTTTGTCAGCGCACTCCCGAACGTCGGAGTTGACCACGGTGACCAATTCGTCGACGGACATCTCCCGAAGCACCTCGAGCACCCGACTGGCGGAGGAGAACGGGTTTGACAGATCGTCGACGGCGACCAGGCGGGGATCGTACGGGCGCAGGTGGAAGGCCGGCGCGGCCAGCGCCGGTTCCTCGTTGAGCCACTCGTCGTGCAGACCACCGGCGAGGTGCCGCCCGGTCTTCGCCGCGAGCCCGCGGGCCTCGGCGGCGACCTGATCGCGCACGTCGGCGAGCGCCGCGACGAGGAAGGGGGTGGTGTAACCCATGCCCACCTCGATCACCCGGGTCGGCCGCAGCAGGTGGACCAGGTTGACCAGCAGCGGGGCCACCACGTCGGTGCCCATCTCCGGAACCCGAATGCCGGCGACGGCGCGCTGGAACTCCGGGCTGACGGTGCGATCCACGCGCATTCGAAGCTCCACCGCTCAGTTGGCGCCGACGACGGCGGTGACCTCGATCTCGATCAGCGCGTCGTCGCGGAACAGCTTCGACACCTCGACCGTCGTGCTGGTCGGAAGATCACCGGTGAAGTACTTCCCGCGCACCGCCGCGTACTCGGCGCGGTGGGCCATGTCGGTGAGGTAGGTCCGGATGTTGATCACATCGGCGAAGGTCGCGCCGTGCGCGGCGAGCAGCTGACCGATGATCTCCAGGGTCCGCTCGGCCTGCGCCGTCATGTCGCCCGGCCCGATGATCTCGCGGTTGTCGTCGTCGAGGGCGACCTGACCGGAGAGGACGAGCAGCGTGGTGTCGCCGAGACGCACCTCGGCGACCTGGGAGTAGGGCCCCGCCGGGGCGGGCGCTCCGCTCGGGTTCACCAGTCTCATCTGCATTGTCTGCTACCTCGCACCGGGATCCGGAGAAACACCTTCGTCAACCTACGGACGCCGGGGACGTTACCACAATCAGTGGTGAACGCCATTCCCCTGCTTGAATCGGTGAGTCACAAGTAGTTGTGGTAATTGCCGCGTTGTCCCATCGTCAGATCGACGGTTACACTTCCTCAATGCAGCTCCGAATCGCATTCCTCGGGCTCGGCCGGATGGGCCTGCCCATGGCGATCCGGCTGGCCCGCGCGGGTCACGACCTCGCCGTCTGGAACCGGACCGCCGACCGGGCGGAGGAGGCCGTCGCCGCTGGCGCCCACAGTGCCGCCAGCGCCCAGGAGGCGGTCGTCGGCCGGCAGCTCGTGATCACGATGCTCAGCGACCCCGGCGCGGTGCTCGGTCTCCTCGACGGGCTCACCCTCGACCCGGGCACCGCCCTGGTCGAGATGTCCACCATCGGGCCGGACACGGTGGCCGAGCTGCGCAAGCGGCTGCCCGCGGAGGTGACGCTCGTCGACGCGCCGGTGCTGGGCAGTGTCCCCCAGGCGCAGAGCGGCGCGTTGCACATCTTCGCCGGCGGGTCGGCGGAGGACGTGGCCCGCTGCGCACCGGTGCTGTCCGAGCTGGGCGCAGTGGAGCACGTTGGCGCCCTGGGCGACGGGGCCGCCGTCAAGCTCGTGGTCAACGTCGCCACCATCAACTCGGCAGTGCTCCTCGGCGAGGCACTGGGCCTGGCCGCCCGGCTGGGCATCGCCCGGGAGACCGCCTTCGACGCGCTCGGCCGCACCACGCTGGCTCCGATCACCGGGGTGATGCGTCCCCGGCTGGCCGCCTCCCACCAGCCGACGCTCTTCGCGTTGGGGCACGCCGAGAAGGACCTGCGTCTGGCGCTGGAGGCCGGTGCCCGCCCCGACGGCGTGATCGCTGCGGCACAACGGGCCCTGGCCGAGGGCCGCGACGCCGGTCTGGCTGACGAGGACGTGAGCGCGATCATCAGGACCCTCGCCGAGGGGTCCACCCGTCAGGCGGGTTGAGCGGGAGGAGTGTGGCGTGGCGGCAATCGTCGACTTCGAGGTGCGGCTGCCCTCCGGGCACGCCGACGTACGGGACATGCAGCAGGCTTCCGGGTTGGCCCTGGCCGAGATCCTGGAGATCACCCACGCCGAGCGTTTCCCCGTCCTGGGCGAGTACGAGACCGCCTGGGAGCTCGCCGCGGAGGCCGCCGGCTCGGTGCTCAAACGCAGCGGTGTCCCGCCGGCCGACGTCGACCTGGTGCTCTACGCCGGCTCCGGCGAGTGGGACCGACCGTTCTGGTCACCGGCGGCGCGGGTCGCCGCCGAACTGGGCATCGAACGGGCACACTGCTTCGAGGTGTCCAACTTCTGCAACGCCGCGATGACGGCCGTGCAGCTCGCGGCCGACAAGGTCAGCCTCGGGCGAGCCAGGCACGCCCTGGTCCTCATCGGAGACCGGTTGAGTCAACTGGTCGACTACCACGACCCCGAGTCGAAGGCGCTGTTCAACTTCGGCGACGCTCCCGCCGCCGTCCTCGTCGGCCGCGACGGGCCTCTCGAACTGCTGCACTCGCAGATGCGCACGGATCCGGAGTGGGCCGACTACTACTCCGGCGACATCGAGGACGACCGCGTCGTGATGCGTCGGCGGGGCCACCGCAAAGGGCTTGGCGACGCATACCTGCGCAACTTCGTGGAGCTGACCAACGACACACTGTCGACACTGGACCTGGCCCCGGGCGACGTGCGCTACCTGCTCATCAACCAGGGCGACCGCAACATGCACGAACGCGTTCTCGATGCGTTGGGCATGGCCGCGCGACAGTCGGTGTTCAACTACCACCGCTACGGGCACATGGGCGGCTCGGACCCGTTCATCGCCCTCGGCCAGCTCACGGACGAGGGACGGCTCTCGCCGGGTGACGTGGTGCTGGTGGCGAGCAGCGGGATGGGCTTCACCTGGGGCGTGACCGCGCTGCGCCGCAGCTGAGCCGGCTCCGCACCCGACCGGCGCTGACGGCCTGACGCCGCCTCCCCCGGAGACGACGGAAACCAGACGACCGGCTCGCCGGACCAGGTGCCCACCACTGTCGCCAACCCGTTCAGGTCACGGGGCCGTTCGAGCCACCCCGCCCACCGTTCCAGCAGCCGGTGCCAGCTCTCCGCCGCCGGCACCGGATGCAGCTGGAACCGAGGGTGGGCGCTCAGCCAGGCACGGACGGCCGGGTGTTCGCGGGCGGTCTGCCCGACGCAGGCGACGTGCACGTCCCATTCGAGCGGCACCCGCGCGTCGAGTGCACAGAAGAAGTCGAGCACCTCCTCGGGGGCCGCGCCGGGGGTCAGGGAGGCCGGAGTCACGGGCATGGCGCGGATCACGTCGAGCAGGCGCTGGTGCCGGGGGCTACCGGCGGCCCGGGTGGCAAAGGAGCGGCGGCCGGGGCCCGGCCCAGGCTGGCCTCGTTCCGCCGCCAGCGCCAGAATCCGGTCACCAGCCGCGATCCGCAGCCCGGCCACCGAACGGACCGCCTCCGCGAAGCATGGATCCTGGAAGAGCCGCCAGGTGGCCACCTGGTGGGGACGCAGGCCCGCCGCCCGCCAGAGCCGGGAGACAGCGGTCTGGTTGAGCCCCGCCACCGTCGCCATGGCCCGTGTCGACCAGAGCCCGGCCCCGGCCGGCGGTGCCGCCTGGAGCGTCCAGGTCACCACCGCGTCGATCTGCGCCGCGGAGATCCGCCGGCCGGCTCCTGGGCGCGGCCCGTCGAGCAGACCGGCGAGCCGCTTGTCGACGAAGCGGGCCCGCCACTTGCCCGCCGTGTGCGGCCCCACCTCCACCTTCGTGGCGACATCCTTGTTGGACAGCCCCTCCGCGCTGGCCAGCACGATCCGCGCGCGCAGGGCCAGGCGACCCCCGCTCGTCAGTGTCGCCCACTCCTCCAGCGTCCGGCGCTCGCGCGCGGAGAGGATCAGCTCGGCCTTCGGTCGCCCCCGTGCGGCCATGTCGGTCAGCCGGCGGCAGTGGCGAACCGCAACCGGAGCTCGTTGAGCTGGTCCAGCCCGGCCAACACCGTCTTGTCCGGCAACCCGAAGTCGATCAGGCAGGCCACCTCGTCCACCCCGATCTCGCGCAGCCGGCTCGCCACCCCGTACGCCTTGTCCACGGTGCCCAGCAGACCCCCCTCGTCGAAGTACCGCTGGAACGACCGTTCGACCAGGAAGTCCAGCTCGTCCGGGGGCAGGCGGGCCGGGTCGATGCCGCGTTTGCCGTCCAGCCGGGAGCCGAGGATCAGGTGCAGCGAACTGCGGATGTAGTCACTCAACGCGGGGCGTACGAGATCCCGCGTCTCGTCCTCGTCGTCGCCGAGGTGGGTGTGGACCATGAGGGCCACGTGGCCGGGCCAGTCGCCGGGCCGGGCCGCGACAGCCTCCCGGTACACGGCGATCTTCCCGGCCAGCTCGTCGAGATCCTGGCCGAGCAGGTGGGTCAGCAGGCCCGCGCCGAGCTGACCGGCGGTGCGGAAGGTCTCCACCGCGCCGCCGCTGGTCAGCCAGATCGGCAGCTCCGCCTGCACCGGCGGCGGGAACACGCGTACCTCGCGGGTCTCCCCGACCCCGTCGGTGGCGGTGATCGACTCGCCCCGCCACAGCGCCCGGACCTGCTCGGCGTACTCCGCCAGGAGGGCGCGGCGGTCGGCGTACGTCTCCGGCCGGAGCACGAAGTCGGCCGCGTGCCAGCCCGAGGCGAAGGAGACGCCGACCCGGCCGTTGGAGAGGTTGTCCACCATGGCCCACTCCTCGGCGATGCGCAGCGGGTGGTGCAGCGGCGCGACGACGCTGCCCGCGCGGATCGCCACCCGGCTGGTCACCGCGGCGACAGCCGCGCTGGTGACAGAGGGGTTCGGGTACAGGCCGCCGAACGGGTGGAAGTGCCGTTCCGGCGTCCAGACGGCGGCGAAGTCGTTGGCGTCGGCGAAGCGCGCGCCCTCCAGCAGCACGCGGTACCTGTCGCTCTGCCCGAGGCGGCTGTCGTTGGCGAAGTAGAAGAGGCTGAAGTCCATCCGGTCAGCTCCTGTCGATCGAGAGGGGATCACCGGCCGGCTCGTCGCCGGCCACCGTCGTCGGCTCGTCCGCCGCGGACCTGGTGTCGGGCACCGTGGCCGGCTCGTCCGCCGCCGAGACGCCGCTGCGGGTCGCGTCCTTCTGCGCCGCGCGCACCACGGCGGGAGCGAGCAGGCCGGCGGCGCACATGACCGCGCCGAAGATGAGCCAGCCGGGCCAGCCGAACCCGATGATGAGCACCGTCGCGGCGAACGGGGTGATGGTGGAGCCGAGTTGCGTGGACATGCCGAACAGGCCCTGGTACTGGCCGTGGCTGCCCTCGGGGGCCAACCCGTACGCCAACGACCAGGCTCCCGAGCTGTGCAGCATCTCGCCGAGCACGTGCACGAGGGCGCCGGCGAGCAGGGCCGCCGCCGCGGCCCAGAGGGGCAGGCCACCGGCGAGGGCGAAGAGCACGCAGCAGGCGGCGAGCACCAGGCCGGCCCGCTGCCAGGCCCGGGCGCCACCGTCGAGGCGCTCCGCTCCCCGGCTGACCCGCACCTGTAGCAGCACCACGCAGATCGTGTTGATCACGAGGATGACGGGGTAGAGCGCGGTGGGGGCCTCGGTGCGTTGCGCGATCCAGATGGGCAGCGCCACCGTCAGCAACGGCCCGTTCATCACCAGCAGCGCGTTGAGCACGACGAACGCCGCGTAGGGCCGGTCCCGCAGTACGACGAGGCTGGGCCGTGCCTCGGTGTCGCGGGTCGGCGGCACGGTCGGCACGCGCAGGTAGGCCAGCCCGGCGACCGCGAACAGCACACCCGCGAGCAGCAGCAGCGTCCGGTAGCCCTCCTGGGAGTCGAAGTAGAGCCCGATCCCACCGATCACCGCGCCGAGGGTGACGCCCAGGTTGGCCACGGCGCGGAAGTATGACCAGGCCCGAACCCGTTCCTCCGGCGGCACCACGCCAGCGACAAGCGCCCCCCGGGACGCGTCGGTGGCGGACTCGCCGGCCAGCACCAGGCAGGCGACGGCGGTCAACCACCAGAAGCTGGTGACGAAGGCGTAGCCGCAGGTGACCAGCCCGAGGGCCAGCATGGCGAGCACCGTGGCGTTGCGCGGCCCGAAGATGTCGGCCGCGTGACCGGCCGGCACCGCGACAAGCATGCCGACCGCCGCCCCGATGGTCAGCGCCAGGCCGACCTTGGTCGCCGAAATGCCGATCGACGTGGTGAAGTAGAGCACGCTGACCGACATGATGATGCCGTGCGCGGCGGTCTTGGCCAGGTTGCTCAGCGACACCACCCGCACCACGCCGGCGGGTGGGACGAGTTCCGCCGTGGCGGCACGCAGCCGGGCGGCCGCCGTCACGCCGGGCCCGCCGTCGCCAGTTCTGCCACGGAGTCCCGCAGCGCCCCCCGGTCGATCTTGCCGTTGGCGTTCAGTGGCAGAGCGGGCAGGTGGTTGAGCACCCGGGGCACCATGTGCAGCGGCACCTGCTGGCGCAGCCAACGACGCAGCTGCGGCACCTCAACGCCCGTGTAGAAGCCGATCAATTCCGTCTCTCCTGTTCGGTTGACCGCGACGACGACGGCCTGGGTCACGCCGTCGTGCCGGCGCAGCGCCGCCTCGATCTCACCGAGTTCGATCCGGTACCCGCGCACCTTCACCTGGTTGTCCAACCGGCCGAGGTGGACGAGGTGGCCGTCCTCGATCCGCACCCGGTCCCCGGTCCGGTAGTAGTGCTCGTCGGTGAGACCACCGCCCTCGTACGGTTCGGCGCCGTCGGGACCATACGTCAGGAATCTACCGACATCATCGCCGGAGTCCAGATATCCGACGAACTTCTGCACCCCCCGTACACACAGCTCGCCCTCGTCGGCGGAGCGGCCGTCCGCACCGACGATCACGTGGTCGAGGAAGTCGTAGACCGGTCCGATCGGCACCGTGTCGTTGGAGGTCACCGGCCATCGCAGCGGGTCGAGGTCCAGCCGGAACTCGGTGCAGGCCACGGTCAGCTCGGTCGGGCCGTACACGTTGGTGACCACGGCCCCCGGGGCGATCTCCTGCCACCGCTCGGCCTGCCGGTAGGTGAGCGGCTCACCGATGAAGATGCTGTATCGCAGGTCGGTGACCTGCCCGGTGGGCAGGGTGCCCAGTTCGTCGCCGACCGAGACCACCGACGGTACGGAGAACCAGTGCGTGATCCGCCGGTCCCGTAGGTAGTCCACCGGGTTGAGCAGTTCCGCCCGGCGGGGCACGGCCAGGGTCGCGCCACCGGCCCAGGTCACGAAGAGGTCGAACACCGACGGGTCGAAGGTGAGATCGAAGGTGTGCGACACCCGCGCCCCCGGGCCGACGGCGAAGCGGGCGACGTTGTGGCGGACGTACGCCACCGCCGCGCGCTGCGGGATCGGCACCCCCTTGGGGCGCCCGGTCGACCCGGAGGTGAACAGGACGTAGGCCACATCGTCCGGGCCCCCGTGATGGTCCGCGAGACCGGCGCCGGTGCCGGCGAGCGCGCGCACCCGGTCGTCGTCGAGCGCCAGCAGCGTCGGGGCGGCGTCGCCGAGACCGCCGTCGAGCTGCGGCGCGCCGGAGTCGTCGGCGACCAGCACGTCCACGCGGGCGAGGTCGCACACCCGCCGGTTGCGCAGCACCGGGTAGCCCGGGTTCAGGGGGGTCACCGCCGCGCCGAGGCGCTGCGCGGCAAGGTAGCCGGCGAAGGCGGTGACGCTGCGCTGGGCGAGCAGCGCCACCCGGGCCGGCACGCCGCCGTGCCGGTCGACGATGTTCTCGGCCAGCCCGAGGGCGCAGCGGTGCAGCTCCGCGTAGGAGAGCGGGCCGCTCTCCAGCTCGACGGCGACCGCGTCCGGAGCACGGGTGACGGAGGCGGCGAACAGCTCGTAGAGGGTCTCCCCGCTCATGCCGGCACCACCTCCGACCAGTCCCGCAGCCGGGTGTCGGACTCGCTCAGCGCCGGGGCGCGCAACCGCAGCGAGGTCGGTCCGCAGGTGCGCTCGGGACGCAGGTGCAGCAGTTGCACCCCGTCCTCCGTCGCCAGGCTGAGGTCGGCGAGGCACGCGCACCCGTCGTCGGCGAAGCCGGCGAACCGGTAGGCAACCTCCATGATCCGGTTGCGGTTCGTCGGCCGGAAGTCCGCGGCGAGGTGTACGCCGGCACGCGCGGCCTGGTCACCGATCCACCGCAGGATGATCGAGCCGGCCCCGAAGGACACCACCCGGCAGGAGGTGGCGAGCAACTTCAGGTGCCAGACCCCGGGGTGGCGTGCCAACAGCACCACCCCGACCGCGCCGTGCGGGCCGAACCTGTCGGTCATGCTGACCACCAGCACCTCGTGGTGCGGATCGTCGAGCAGGCCACGCAGGGTGGCGTCGGAGTAGTGAACGCCGGTGGCGTTCATCTGGCTGGTGCGCAGGGTGAGTTCCTCCAGGCGGGAGATGTCCTCGTCCCGTGCCCGGTCGATGACCATCTCCAGCTCCAGGCTGCGCAGGAACTCCTCGTCCGGGCCCTGGAAGCCCTCCCTCGCGGTGTCTCGGCGGAACTTCGCCTGGTACATCTGCCGGCGTCGGCGGGAGTCCACTGTGACGGCCCCCGGGCTGAACTCGGGCAGGCCGGCCAGCGCCCCGGCCTGCTCGGCCGGGTAGCACCGGACCTCGGGCAGCTGGTGGTCGATCTCGGCGAGCTCGGCCGGCTGGTCGTCGATGAAGGCGATCGTGTTCAGGGCGAACTGCAACTCGTCGGCGATCGCCCGGATGGAGTCGGGCTTGCGTCCCCACCCGATCTGCGGGACCACGAAATAGTCGGCCACGCCGAGTTCCACAAGCCGAGCCCACGCGTGCTCGTGGTCGTTGCGGCTGGCGACCGACAGCAGGATCCCACGGGCGTCCAGGGCGACGATGGTTTCCCGCACCTCGTCCGGCAGGGTCACCTCGCCGTCCTCCAGCAGAGTGCCGCGCCACAGGGTGTTGTCCAGGTCCCAGACGAGACACTTCACCGTCGGCGGTGTCTGGCTCACGGTCGTTCCCTTCGTCAGATCTGCCAGACCGTGGCCGCCCAGGCCGCCACGGGGCTGTTGTTGAGAACCAGGACGTGGTCGCCGGGGCCGACGTCGCCGTCGGCGAGCAGCCGGTCCAGGTTGAGCACGACGTCCATCGCGCCGAGGTGGCCGTACCGGGTCAGCTGCCGCTGGCAGACCGGGTGGATGGGCAGCCCGAGCAGGGATTGGTAGAAGCCGTAGGCGCTCGCTGTCACGTTCTGCATCAGCGTCGCGGCGACTTCGGCCTTGGTGATCCCGGCGTCGGCGAGCACTGTCTCGACCATCCGGCCGAGCCGCTGCCGGCTGTGCAGCGCCAGCTCGAACCGGTACCGGTCGGGTGACTCGCACTCCTCACGCCACTCGTACCAGGGGGATTGCTTGTAGTCCACCTGGAACAGGTCGTGGAACGTGCCGTCACTCTCCTGCCGGTGCGCCACCAGGGCCGGCCGGCCGTCCCGGACGATGGTCATCGCGTACGCGCCGTCGCCGATGACGGTCACCGGGAAGCGCACCCGGTCCACACCGGTGGGGCGGCTGGCGTGCGCGATCAGCACGCTCTGCCGGGTCGGGTCAGCGACCAGGAGATCCCGGGCCAGCGCCCAGGCGGCGCTGGAGCCGGTGCAGCCGAGACTGTCGAGCGTGAAGGCGAAGGCTCTGTCGAAGCCGCCGTGCAGCTGCAACCGCCCCGCGTCGGAGCCGAGCAGGACGTCCGGCGCGCGCGACCCCACCATGATCAGCACATCCGGGTCCAGCGGCGTCGCCTTGCCCAGCTCCTGACAGGCCTGGACGGCGAAGTCCGTGGTCGGGGCGTCCGGGAACACGCCGACGCGGTCGACCCCGCAGGTGGCGACGAACTCGCGCTCCTCGGTCCGCAGCGAGTCGACCTCGGGCAGCGCGGTGACGGCGGTGAAATCCTCCGGCAGGACGCAGCGGATCGCCCCGATGCCCACGGTCATGACCAGGCCGCCAGCGCGTGGTCGGCCAGCATCAGCTGGGACATCTCGTTGCTCCCCTCGATGAGCTCCATCAGCTTGGCGTCCCGGTACGCGCGGGCCACCGGGTGCCCGTCGCGACTGCCGGCGGACGCGAGGACCTGCACCGCCGTGCTCGCCCCCTCGGCGGCCCGGGTCGCGGCGAAGTGCTTGGCCAGCACGGCGGCCATGACCAGGTCGGGTGTGCGGGCGTCCCAACACCTGCTGACGTGCTCGCACAGCCTGGTCGCGGCCTGCTCGGCGACCGTCAACTCCGCCAGGTGACGCCGCACGAGCTGGTGGGACGAGAGCGTGGCCCCGCCCTGGGCCCGGGAGCCGGCGTGCCGCGCGGCTTCGGTCAGGCAACTGCGGAGGATCCCCACACAACCCCAGGCCACCGAGACCCGGCCGTACGTCAGTGCCGTGGTGGCGATCAGGCCCAGTGGCATGGCCGCCCCGCCGAGCACCGCGTCCCTCGGCAGGCGTACCCCGTCGAAGTGGACGTCGGCGTGGCCGGCGGCCCGGCAGCCGAGCGGGTCGGCCACCCGCTCGACGCGCACGCCCGGCGCGTCCGTCGGCACCAGCACCGCCGCCGCATCGTCGCCGAACCGGCCGAAGACCACCAGCAGGTCGGCGTAGGCGCCAACGGTGATCCACACCTTCCGCCCGTCGATCCTGAGGCCGGAGCCGTCCTCGCTGATCCGGGTGCTCATCGCGGAGAGGTCACTGCCCGCCTGGGGCTCGCTGAAGGCGACCCCGGCGAGGCTGCCACTTGTCAACGCGGCCAGGTGGGCACGCCGTTGGGCCGCCGAGCCGAGGCGCAGGACGGTCCACGCCGCCATGCCCTGCGAGGTGAGGACGCTCCGCAGCGAGCTGCACCGGGCCCCGGTGGCGGCGGTCAGCTCGCCGTTGTCCAGGCTGGACAGGCCGAGGCCGCCGTACTCCTGGGGGATCTGCGCGCAGAGCACCCCCTTGGTGCCCAGCTCGCGCAGGGTTTCCAGCGGAATGCGGCCGGTGCGGTCCCAGGTCTCCGCGCGATCGCCGACGGCGGCGGCGACCAGCGCCGCCGCCTCGGACCACCGCTCAGTCATCGGACTCCCCACGCAGCCGCAGGACCAGCTCGGTCATCCGGTCGACAGTCCGGAAGTTGTCCAGCCGGAGGTCGGGGCCGCCGATGGTGACGTCGAACGTCGACTCGATGTGCACCACCAGCTCCAGCGCGAACAGCGACGAGACCAGGCCGGCGGCGAAGATGTCGAGGTCCGGCTCGATGTCCCGTTTGGTCTGCCGCTCCAGGAAGGTGGTGAGCTGGCCGCGGATCGATCCCGGGCTGAGGATGTGCTGGTTGGTGGTGGATGAGCTCACTTGGTCCCCCTGTGCTCGTAGAAGCCACGCCCGGTCTTGCGACCGAAGTCACCGTCGGCGACCTTGGAAAGCAGCAGCGCGGATGGCTCGTAACCCTGGTCGCCAGTGCGATCGCGGAGCACCCGTAGCGAGTCGACGACGTTGTCCAGGCCGATCAGGTCTGCCGTGGCCAGCGGCCCGGTGCGGTGCCCGAGGCAGCCGGTGAAGAGCAGGTCGATCTCCTCGGGCGTGGCGAGCCCCTCGTCCGCGATGCGGGCCGCCTCGTTGATCATCCGCTGTAGCACCCGGTTGATCACGAATCCCGGCCCGTCTCCGACCACCACGACCTCCCGGCCCATGTCGGCCAGGAAGTCGCGGGCCACGTCCAGCGCGGCGGCGGAACTGCGCGGCCCGCGAATCACCTCCACCGTCTTGATCAGGTACGGCGGGTTCATGAAGTGGGCACCGACGGTGCGCTCGGGATGGGCGACCGCCCCGGCCAGCTCGTCCACCGGGATGGCGGAGGTGTTGGTGAGCACCAGCGCCTCCGGGCCGATGAGCGCGGAGACCTCGGCGAGCACCTTGGCCTTGACGTCGGCGAGTTCGGTGACGGCCTCGACGACCACATCGGCGTCGGCGACGTTGTCGAGTTCCACTGTGGTACGCAGCTCGCCCACGTCAGTACCGGTCAGCGCCCCCATCAGCCGGGCCAGCCTCAGGTGGCGGGTGACCTCGTCCCGGGCCCGGTCCAGCACGGCCTGGTCGACGTCGACCAGGGTGACCGGCAGGCCGTGCCCGACGGCGAGGGCGGCGATGGCGCTGCCCATCACGCCCGCGCCCAGCACTGTGACATGTCGCTGCTTCATACCCGCTCCTCGATCGCGTTGACGTCATCGCCCCGCCGCCCGGCAAGCTCGGGCAGGAGCGCGGCGAACTCCTCGTGGCGTTCGGCCAGGAAGACCAGGCCCCGGCGCAGCTGCTCGGGGGTGATGGCGGCGGAGAGGCCGTGTTTGCGCAGCCAGGGCTGCCAGCCCCGGACCTGCACGTCGTCCTCGGCCAGCTCGTGCCCCTCCAGCTCGTAGAGGGCCACTGCCGACATGACCTCGCTGCCGCCGTCCAGCGCCCGTTCGGCCACCCGCCGTTGCCACTGCGGCAGCGGCAGCGGCTCGGTCGCCAGGCCGGCCCGGCCGAGCATGTCGAACAGCTCCCGGGTGCTGACGGAACGCTCGTCGGCCAGGTGGTAGACCCTGCCGACCGAGGAGGGCGACAGCGCCAGGGACACGATCGCCCGGGCGATCACGTCGACCGGGGAGACCGGTTCGGCGCGCTCGTCGGTGGGGTGGGCGCCGATGGCGAGGCCACTGGCGAGCATCCGCCAGACCAGGTCCTTGTTGTTGCAGGCACCGGTCTCCCGGGCCGACATGATCAGACCGGGCCGGAACACCCGGCCGCGTACGCCGGCCTCCTCGGCCTTCTCCAACAGCCGCTCGCCGACCCACTTGCTGACCCCGTAGCCGCCGAGGTCGGAGTGCAGGGGCTGCTTGCGGGTCTCCAGCCGGGTGCCCGCCGTGCCCGACCCCGCGCCTGTCGCGGCCAACGTCGACACGTAGCTGAAGTCGCGGATGCCGTGCCGGCACATCCAGTTCAGTAGGCCCGCCATCGGCAGGACGTTGTCCTCCCGCAGCGTCCGGTACGGCTCGGTGAAGACCACCCGGGCCGCGCAGTGCAGCACGTGCCCGACCTGGTCGGCAAGCTCGCCGTCGAGGTCCACGGCACCGGTGCCGGCGAAGGCCCGCAGGTCCGCCGGGACGACCCGGACCAGGTCGGGGTCCGGCTCCGGCAGGGCCAACCGGGCGGCGGTCTCGCGCAACCGCCGCATACCCGCCCGCTCGTCCGACGCCCGCACCACGCAGTGGACGCGTCGGCCGGCGCGCTGCAACTCGTGCAGGAGGAAGGCACCGAGATAGCCCGCGGCTCCGGTGAGCAGCACGTCCCGGCCCGGTGCTCGGCGCTCCGCCATCGGTCCGATAGACAACGCCAGGTCCGCGTCGATCAGCTCGCCGTCCCGGTCGGCCGCGCTCTGCCGGTCGGGGGTGACGCCGGCCCGGACGATCTCGGCGAGCCGGCGCACCGTGGCCCGGCTGCCGCCGGCGCGGTGCAGGTTGATCAGTACGCCGTACTGCTGCTGGATCCGTAGCACCATCTGCACCGACAGCAGCGACGTGCCGCCCAGCGTGCCGAACTCGTCGTCCAGCCCGACGTCGCCCCGGTCGAACAGCTCCCGCCAGATGCCGGCGATGCTCTCCTCCATCGAGTCCCCCGCCGTCGCCCGCTCCGCACCGACGGGCACGGGTGCCGGCTGCCGGCGGAACACGTCGAGGTGGTCCAGTGGCCAGTACCGCTTGCGCTGGAACGGGTACGTCGGCAGGCGAAGCCGCCGCCCCCGGCCGCCGCTGACCGCCTCCCAGTCGACCGGCACGCCGTGCAGCCAGGCGGTGCTCAACGCCTCATCCCAGCCGTCGTCCCCGGCGGGCACCAGGACCCCCCGCGAGTCGGCCAGGTCTGGTTCGCCACCGGCTCCCGCCAGCACCACCGCGTACCGCTCACCGGCGAGGTCGAGCCGGTCGACCACTGCCGAGCCGGGCAGCGCGGCCCGCAGCGCGGCCAGCCTCGCGGGCGCCGCCTGCTCCCCCGCCACGATGACGGCGGTGCGGAGGGCGGCCCGGACCGTGCGGACAGCCGGTGGGCGGGGCAACCGCAGCGCCGCCGCGAGCCGGTCGGCCGGGGCGGTCACCACCCGCCGCTCGTCGAAGACCGCCCGCCCGACCCGCAGGGTGTACGCGACGTCCGCCGCCTGCGCGGGGTCGCTGTCCAGCCGGTCGGCCAGCGCCCGGCACAGGTGATCCAGCTCCACCCGGTTGCGGGCGGAGACGTTCAGCCGGACGACGGGGGCCGACGGCGCGGCCGGCCGGATCGGCGCGGGCGGGGCGGCCACCACCATCGTGGCGTTGGTGCCGCCCACGCCCATCGAGTTGACCAGCACCAACCGCTCCGGTTCGGGACACTCGCGGCGGGTGGTGGTGACGAAGAACGGGCTCTTCTCCAGCTCCGCCGGGTCGCGGGCCACGTCGAACGTCGGGTGCGGGGGCAGCGAGCCGGTGCCGGCCACGTGGACCGCCTTGATCAACCCGGCGATGCCGGCGGCCGGACCGAGGTGCCCGATGTTGGACATCACCGAGCCGAGGCCGCAGTAGCCCACCTCGTCGGTGCTGCGCCGGAACGCCTCGGTCAGGGCCAGCAGCTCGATGTGGTCGCCCAGCGGCGTACCGGTGCCGTGGGCCTCGACGTACCGGACCGCGTCGGCGGAGACGCCCGCGACCGACAGCGCCGCCGCGATCACGTCGGCCACCCCGTCGAGGTTCGGGGCGGCGTAGCCGAGGCGCGCGCCGCCGTCGTTGCCGACCGCCGAGCCGCGCAGCACGGCCAGCACGGGGTTACCGTCGGCGAGCGCGTCGGCGAGCCGGCGCAGGGCCACCACCCCGACCCCGGAGCCGTACGTGGTGCCGCTGCTGCTCGCGTCGAAGGACCTGATGTAGCCGTCCTCGGACACCCACGCCCCGGGGATCGGCTGGTAGCCGAGCAGCGGCTCCACGACTGTCGCGCCACCGGCGAGCACCACGTCGCACTCCCCGGCGAGCAGACTCAGCATGCCGTAGTGCACCGCGTACAACGACGAGGAGCAGCCCGTCTGGACGCTGACGGACGGCCCACGCAGGCCGAGCTTGTAGGCCGTCCGCGAGGTCATGAAGTCGGCCTGCCCCCCGACGGTGAGGTCGAGGTCCCCGATCGCGGCCGCCAGCCCGTGGTCACGGACCTTGGCGGCGAAGACCGCCGCGGAGTAGTTACCGGCGGCGCTGCTGGCGAAGACGCCGGTCACCAGGCGGTCCGCGCCCGGTGCCAGCCCCGCCGACTCCAGCGCCTCCCAGCAGGACTCCAGGAAGATGCGCTGCTGCGGGTCGATGGCGTCGACCTCCCGGGGGACGTACCCGAAGAAGTCGGCGGCGAAGTCGGCCACGCCCGGCAGTGTCGCGCCGACCCGGACGAAGCCCGGCTGGCGCGTTTCCTCCTCGCTGTGGCCGGCCGCGCGCAGTTGCTCGTCGGTCAGTTCCCGCATGGACACCACGCCGGTGTCGATGTTGCGCCAGTACTGCTCGGGGTTCCACGCGTCGGGGAAGCGGCAGGCCGTCCCCACTACGGCGATGTCCGTGTCGGATATCTCGGTCATGACGGGCGAGGCACCTCCGCCGTACGGGCCCGGCCGAGCAGGGCGCGGCGCTGGCTGGCGCCGGTCACCTGTGGCCGCACCTCCTCGCCGACGCCGGCCAGCAGCCTGGCCTGCGCCCGGATCGTGGCGTGCTGGAACAGGTCGGCCACCCGCAACGACCGCTCGGTGAGTTCGTGCAGGTCCTCCCAGAGCATGATGAGCAGCAGTGAACTGCCGCCGGCCTCCAGGAAGTTCTGGTCCGGGTCGAGGCGCTCCGGGTCGTCGACGTCGAGGACCTCGGCCCAGGCGGCCCTGACCCGATCGAACAGTTGCTCCTCCGTCAGGGTGCTCAATGTCCCTCCAGTGGTCGCGCAGTGGGCTGCCGGATGACGTCGTCCGCCGCGGTGACGACCGCGTGCAGAACGGCTTGTGCGGTGACGCTGTCGAACAGGGCGGCGGAGTACAGCAACTCCCACCGCAGGTCCTGCCGCCGATCGACGACGGAGAATTCGATCTCGTACTTGAGGTGCAGTGGATCGAGCGGGCGGATCGTGGCGCTGACGTCCGGCCCAAGGTCCGGGGCCGACAGCTCGCCGTCCTCGGCGCTGAGGTAGACCGGCGTCACCGGCGGTCGACCGAGGTCGCGGTCGGGATGCAAGGCGGCGGCGACCGCGTCGAACGGCGCCGCGGAG
Organism: Micromonospora sp. NPDC049230; assembly: GCF_040647875.1. Taxonomy (NCBI): domain Bacteria; kingdom Bacillati; phylum Actinomycetota; class Actinomycetes; order Micromonosporales; family Micromonosporaceae; genus Micromonospora; species Micromonospora sp. NPDC049230. The sequence goes on along the minus strand of NZ_JBEZCZ010000040.1, from coordinate 13,574 downwards.
TGTCGGAAGCTGAGGTTGGCCGCGTCCCGCACCCGGGCCAGCAACTCCGGCCAGGTCGGCTCGCCACTGGCGTCGGCGCGCAGCACGAGCGTGTCGATGAACAGACCCACCGCGTCGGCGCTGCGCGCCCCCGTCCGCTGCGACCAGGGGAAGGCGAACAGGAAGTCCCGCTGGCCGCCGACGCGGGCCAGCGCCACCGCCAGCAGCGCCGCCGAGACCATGAACATGGTGCAGCCGGCGTCCGCCGCGACCTTGCGCAACCGGTCGGCGCGGGTCGGGTCGAGGTCGTACGTCAGTCGGCCCGCCCGGGTCTCCTGGGTGTCGCTCCGGCCCCTGTCGTACGGCAGGATCACGTCCACCGGCGCACCGGCGAGCGCCTGCACCACCGCCCGGGTATCGGCCTGCGCGGTGTCGTCGGGGTCGGTGTGGCCGGTCCCGGCCACCGGCTCGGGCAGCCCCTCGCCCCGGTACGCCGCCGCGATCTGTCGCATCAGCAGATGCCGCGACCAGCCGTCGAAGACGATGTGGTGGACGACGACGACGAGGGTGACGTCCCGCCCGCCCCGGTCCAGCAGATGCGCCCGGGCGGGGGCGGCGCGCGCCAGGTCGAAGCCGGCCCAGCTCCACTCCGCCACGGCCTCGCGCACCTGCTCGTCGGTCCAACCGGCGGCGTCCACCACCGTGACCTCACCCGCGGGGCCGTCGGTGCGGTAGTAGACCCGCCGCTGCCGGCGGTCGAGCTCGAAGCGGGCCCGCAGCGCCGGATGCCGGGCGAGCACGGTCTCGACGGCGGCGCGCAGCCGCTCGACGTCGACCTCACCGGCGAAGTCCACAACTGTGGGGACCAGGTACGCCTGCCGCAGCCACGGCAGGCGGTCGATGGACCAGAAGCGTTGCTGCGCCGGGCTGGTGACCTGCCTGCCGTCACTGTCCGCCGGCGTCGCGACGGCCACCCGGGGCGGAGCCACGAACAGCCGGGCCAGCCCGGCCACCGTCGGGTCGGCCAGGAAATCCCGCGCCGACAGGACAATGCCGTGCTGTCGCTCGATCCGGCGCAGCATGGTGACGACCAGCAGGGAGTGGCCGCCGATGGCGAAGAAGTCGGTCGCCGGGGTCAACCCGGCCGCGATCACCTCCGGGGGCTCCTCGACGAGGTCGGTCATCGCCGTGGCGAAACACTCGGCGGCCCGGCGCACCGCCGCTTCCGGCACCGGGGACACCGTGGCCGTCGCGGGTGCCGGCGCCGCCGTCGTCCAGGCCGGGTCCGGACCGAACCGGACCAGCTCCGCCAGGGGTACGGAAAATCGCTCCGTCACGGCCCCGAGCAATCCGAGGTACGCCTCGGCCAGCGCCGCCACCACCGTCCGGGGATAGCGGGCCCTGTCGTACTCCCAGCGGGCGTACCAGCCGTCGGCCCGCTCCTCGACGGTGAGCATCAGGTCGAACTTGGCGGTGCCGTTGGGCAGCACCTCGGGCAGCGCCCACCGCACCGGCACCTCCGGGCCGGGCACGGGAAAATTTTGCAGGGCGAAGGCGACCTCGACCAGCTCGGTGCGCGCCGCGGCGGTGAGCTGGTGATACGGCAGGCGTTGGTAGAGCAGTGTGCGGAACGCCTCGCCCCGCGCCTGGGCGCACAACCGCGCGAAGTCGTCCGCCTCGCCCAGGCGGGCCCGCAGCGGCACGGTGTTGGCGAAGAAGCCGACCACGTCGTCGGCCTCGGGACCGGGCCGGTTGGCGGCGATCACCCCGTACCGGAAGCTGTCCCGCCCGGACCAGAGGCTCAGCAACACCTGGAACCCGGTGCCGAACAGCACGAACGGTGTGAGGCGGTGTTCGGCGGCCAGTTCGGTGACGCGGTCCCACAGCCCTGCCGGGAGGGCGGTGACCACCTCGTCGCCCGCCCGCACCACCGCGCGCCCTGATGTGCCGGGCAGCGCGCCGGCCAGGGTGAGCCCGGGCCCGGCGGCGAGGAGTTCCGCCGCCCGCTCCGCCACCGCGGCGCGCGCGTCGGGCCGGTGCCCGGCCTCCCGGTCGCGCCGCGCCAGCTCGACGAAGCGGGCCGCAACGGGAGGCAGGTCAGGCCGCCGGCCGTCGACGCCGGCCGCGTACGCCGTCGCGAGGTCGGCGCAGAGCCGCCCCATCGACCAGCCGTCGAAGGCGATGTGGTGCAGGACCAGCAGCACCGCGTCGCCACCGGTGAGGCCGGTGAACGCGGCGCAGCGCAGCACCTGGCCGGTGGACAGGTCGAGCGGCGCGGCGCAAACTTGGCGTACCTCGTCCTCGACGTCGGCCCAGGACCTACCGGGGGCCCGAACGACTCGGACCGCCACGTCGGCCGCCGGGCCGACGAACTGCTCCGGCTCGTCGCCGCGCAGCCGGTAGCCGGTCCGCAGGGTTTCGTGCCGGGCCATCACCGCTGTCAACGCGGCACCGAGCACCGCCAGGTCGACCTGGCCCTGCCAGCGCAGCAGCACCGGAACGAGGTACGTGGCCGCGTCGGGGGCGGCGACGTCGATCAGCCACAACCGCTCCTGCGCGTACGACAGCGGGCCGCACTCCGGTCGGTCGGTCTGCGGGCTGGCGGCCGGTGGGATGTCGGCCGGTGGGATGTCGGCCGGTGGGATGTCGGCCGGTGGGATGTCGGTTTCGGGCACCGACAGGGGCGCTCGGGTGTCCATTCGTGTTCCTCCCGTTACCTGCGCTCGCCGAGGTCGCCGCAGCGACCGGCTCCGCACGTCCGCGTGCTCCGGATGGTCGATCAGCGCGTGCGCTCGAGCGCGACCCTGATCTGGTCGGCGAGGTGGGCGAACGAGTCGGCGAGCAGCACGTCGTGCGGCTCGGATCGGACGCCGAGGCGGTCCTGGACCCGCCCGGCGAGCTGGACCGCCATGATGGAGTTGCCGCCCATCTCCAGGAAGTTGCGGGTCGCGGTGGGCTCGCTGCCGACCACGTCCCGCCAGATCACCCGCAGGGCGGCGGTCACCGGATCGGTCTCCGGCCCGACGGCGGCGTCCGGGCCGGCCGGACCGGAGGCCGTGGCGTCCGGGCCGGACTCCGCCAACAGCCGGGCGATCGCGGCCCGGTCCACCTTGCCGGTCGGGCCGATCGGCGGTCGACGGTCGAGCGGAACCCACCGGGAGGGCACCATGTAGTCGGGGACCTGCTCGGCCAACCGCCGGGCCAACTCGGTGAGATCCAGTTCCTCGGTCGCCGGCATGACAGCCACGGCGAGCAGCGCCTGCGGCCCGTCGCCGAGTTTCTCCGCGTACGCCGCGTCGGCCAGGCCGGTGGCGGTGACGGCCAGCTCGATCTCGTCCAGCTCGATCCGGAAGCCACGCACCTTCACCTGCCGATCACGCCGGCCCAGCACCTCGAAGACACCACCGGGAAGCTGGCGGGCTAGGTCGCCGGAGCAGTAGACCCGCTCGTCGGTGCCCGGCCGGGTGACGAACCGCTCGGCGGTCAGGTCGGGACGGCCCAGGTAGCCCAGGGCGACGCCGGGACCGCCGATGTACAGCTCGCCGACCTCGCCCGGCGGGACCTCGGTGAGGTCCGGGCCGAGCACATGCAGGCTGGTGTGCTGGAGGGGACGACCCACCGGGACCCGGTCCCGGCCGGCCAGGCTCTCCGGGGTGCAGTCGTGGAACGCGGCGAAGGTGGTGGTCTCGGTCGGGCCATACCCGTTGACCAGCCGCGCGGGCGGCGAGCCGGCGAGCAACCGCCGTACGACGGACAGGTCGAGCTGCTCACCGCCGACGAGGACGGTGCCGACGGTCCGCAGTGCGGCCGGACGTTCCCGGGCGATCATGTGGAACAACGAGGTGGTCAGGAACAGCACATCGACCGACAGGCCGTCCAGATGCGTCGTCCACTCCTCGAGAGGCAGGTCGGTCACCGCGGGCAGGGGCACCACGCAGCCGCCGGCGGCAAGCGCGCCCCAGACCTCGAAGGTGCTGGCGTCGAATGCCGGATTCGAGGTGTGGGCCACACGATCACCGGGCGCGACGGTGCAGAACAGCGGCTCGACCACCAGCCGGCTCACCGCCCGGTGCGGAACCACGACCCCCTTCGGCTCGCCGGTCGAGCCGGAGGTGAACATGACGTAGATCGGGTCGTCCGCGTCGATCAGGTCCGGAACCGGGCCGGGTGCGGTCGGATCGTCGGCTGCCGCCGGGTCGACACGCCGGGCGGCACCGAGCCACGGCTCGTCCTGATCGGCGATCACGACGGAGACGCCCGCACTGTCGAGTGTCCGTCGCACCCGGTCCACCGGTGCCGCACTGTCGACCGGCAGGTATGCCGCGCCGGCACGCGCCACCGCGAGCATCGCCACGATCAACGAAACACCGCGCGGCAGGGAAAGGGCGACCACCTCGCCCCGGCCCACGCCCAGCCGGCGAAGGTGGGCGGCCAGCGCGCCGGAGGATCGCCACAATTGCGCGTAGCTCGTCGTTTCTTCACAACTCGGGTCGAAAATGGCCGGGCTATCCGGTCGACTCTGGACCCAGCTCTCCACGAGTGACGGCACCGCTCGCGAACATTCTGCTGGCAACACATTCCCCCCTGAATGCGCTAGCGACAATGAGCAGGGGCAGCACAGATGACAATGTCTCCCCGCAGGAGTCCCGCGCCACATTACCAAGACAACACCGAGCGCAATAGTGATCCACGTCACATCAATCAAGCGGGGCGGGCGACTTCGCCCGGGTGGAAAAATGGTGACATTGCACCCCTTACGATTACCTGGAGTGAAACAGTAGCGGCACTGCGCATCGCGGCGGCCACAGGCGCCGACGCGCCACAAAGCGGCGCCACCTCAGCCATGACCTGCAATTTTTCGACAAAGCGACATCCCCGTCCGGACATCTGAGAACAATCCGCCGACCCGCATCACGGAAAGTAGCCATCCCCCACGTCAGGGTCGAAGTCCGTTATCATCTCGAACGTTTCAACCTTGAAACGACCCTGACACCGACAATTCCGGACCATCCTCGAAATCTCTGTCGCCTACCAGCATTCATGCTGGCCACACCCAATGTCGCCCACGTTGATTTCATTCATTTCGGTCAACTGGTCGATCGTGGGCCGGCGGCGACCGGAACGGAGGACAGACTCGTGAACCCACCCGCGTCAACTGTGGAACCCGACCAGTTCCGCCACATCCTGGGCCATTTCGGCACAGGCGTCACGACGGTGACGGCCCTCGACCCCGCGACCAACCGGCCGGTCGGCCTGACAGTGAACTCGTTCGCGTCCGTCTCGCTTCGCCCGCCGCTGGTCTCCTTCTGCGTCAGCCGGGACAGCGGGAGTTGGCCGGTCATGCGCGCCGCCGACCGGCTCTGCGTGAACATCCTCTGCGTCGAACAGCAGGGCGTCTGCGAACGCATGGCCGCGGACCGGGCGGACCGCTTCCGAGGCCTCGACTGGGAACTGTCCCCCGGTGGCGCACCGGTACTGGCCGGCGTGGTGGCCTGGGTGGAGGGCACAGTGGAAGCCGAACATGCCGCCGGCGACCACGTCATAGTCGTGCTGCGGGTGCACCACCTGCACGGTCGGACGGACGGGCAGCCCCTGCTGTTCCTCCGCGGTCGCTACGGCCGCTTCGCCTACTGAGCGCGACGAGATGCCACCCCTTGTCCGGTGGGCCCGCCGCCGGGGCGGGAGACGGAGGTCGTCACCGGGCGGAGCGGTGGGTGGTACGCGGACGCCACCGGAAACCCCGGCGGTCGTTGAACAGTCGACAGCAGGTTCGTCAACGCCTGCCATCGCCCGGGACGAGCGGTGACCGGTGCGGGTAGAGGAGTGATATGCGCGCGGTCGGCAAAGGGCTCACCGTGCTGGCGGCCCTGGCCGTCACGGCCGCCTGCGCGGACACCGGCAGGATCGCCGAGCCACCAGCTGACAAGCCGCGGGGGCGGCCCTTCCCGACCGTGACCGGCACTCCGGCCGTTCAGCGGGCTTGGACCTCCTGCGACACCGACGCGCCCATGGAGTTCGGCCGGCCACCGCTGGAGACTCTCGCCCTGCCGCGCCTCGACACCGGTTTCGCGGCCACCGTCGCCGTCCACTGCCAACTCGAACCGAAACGACGCGCCGACCGTGGTGAGGACCTGGTCCTGACCGAGGGCCGGGCCACCGACCTGACCGCTCTGCTCGCCGCACTGCGGCTGCCCGACGAGACGGTCATCCCCGACCTCTGCACCACGGATATGCCCTGGGTGCCGAACCTGCTGCTCCTCGACGCCCACGGCCGCTGGATCCGGCCGGGGCTCCCCGCGACCGGCTGCGGCAAGGCACGTGTCGAGATAGCGAACGCCGTACACGCCCTGCGGCTGACCATCGTCAGAGAGAAGGTCGTACGGGAGATCCTGTCGTCCGGGGCCGCCGTCTCCGGCTGCACCCAGGACTGGCGAGACATGGTGGCCGCCGAAACCAGCGGCCCGACGCCCAGTGCGCTACCGGGCCACATATCGCTTCCGTTCGAGCCCACCGCAGAGCTGCGGCTGTGCGTGTTCCGGGTACCGGCCGATCGGCAGGGAACACGCGACGTCGCCGGAACCTTCGACAGCGGTCTGCTCCTTTCGGAGCAGCGGCGCGAGGTCATCGTGCGGACGTTGGCCTCGATGCCCCCGGCACAGGAGTGCTCGGCCCCGGCAGACCGGTTCGCCGTACTGCGGGCCGCCGATAACACCGGCGGCGAGATCTACGTCGAACTCGACCACTGCCGGCGAATCCTGACAAGACCGATGTCCGGCCCCCCGACCCTGGCGCAGGCCGACCGCACGCTCATCGAACTACTCGGAAGATGACCGCCGGAGCCTCCGGGTGCGGGCGTGGGGCTGCCACAACAGCCCCGGATCGGCCCTTCAGCAGCGACCGCGCCATGACGATCCGCTGCACCTGGTTCGCACCCTGGTAGATCGAGGAAATGGTATCTGAGCTAAAAGAATTCATTAGTTCACGACCTACCCCAGGATTTCCCAGAGCCCTCGCGGGGGTACGTCTGCGACAACGGCTCTCGGTGCGTGACCTCGTCAGCGTGGCACCAACCAACGAGGTTCCGCGCCGATCAGCAGAGCGCCACAATTACACCTCGGCACCCCGGCGCTTCCCGGGCCACTGACGAGGCCAGCGCTCCCCACAGCAACCGCCGAGTCGATGCGGCCCTTCAGCTTGCCTCGCCGTGCGGGCACTTGCGTCACCGAGCCTTCCGTGCGGAAGAATGCCCTCATGACCGAGGACCGGGAGTTCCCGTCAGGCTCCAAACTGGACACCACGGTTCCGCACTCGGCGCGGATCTGGAACTACTGGCTCGGCGGCAAGGACAACTTCGCGGTCGACCGGGCCGCCGGCGACGAGGTGATCGCACACATCCCGGATATCCCCATCGCCGCGGAGATCCACGGCGAACCGATGCTGCGCGTCATGCGGGAAACCACCAAGCGCGGCGGCACCCCAATCCGCACCAGGACAAAGACCGAGCTCGAACGCTTCTTCGACCGGCTGGACCTGCTCGAACCCGGCATCGTTACCTGCTCCCGCTGGCGCCCCCACCCCGAGTCCAACGAGCCGGAGGTCTACCTGTTCGGCGGCGTCGCCCGCATCAACTGAGCTGAGCCTCTCGACGCCCGTCACACACGAGGGCAACCCATTCGCGGACCCGGGAAGGCGACCCGGTAGATCAACGACCACGGGTCCGTTCGCGGCAACGAGCCCCGCAGCGATCTTCATCGAGGAATCCGCCATCTTTGGGGAAAAGCCAGGCCGCCACACCCGCTGATCAGACACCGACAAGCGCCAGGTCAGCAGACGTTGCCGCCGTCAGAACCGATAGCAACCTACACGCACTGGCCGTGGACGCTCACGTTCGTTGCGAACCGTCCGCCCTCGTCCCGTAGCCGCCGTCGGCTCGGCTTCGCCGGTCAGGCCCTCGGGACCGGGGCCTGAAACGTGCGTCGGTACTGCTGCGGCGTGACCCTCAGCGCCGCGTGCATGTGTTGTCGTAACAGGGTGGCGCTGCCGAAGCCTGCCTGGATGGCGATCCGTTCCACGGGCAGGTCGGTGCTCTCCAGCAGGGTCCGGGCGCGGTCGATGCGCCGGGCAATCAGCCACTGCAACGGTGTCACGCCGATCTCGGCGACGAAGCGTCGGCTGAAGGTCCGCTTCGTCATGGTGGCGTGCTCGGCCAGGTCGGCCAGGGAAAGTGGCTGGTCCAGCCGGGCCAGTGCCCACGCCCGGGTCGGGCCGGTTCCCGCCGACGACGCGGGCAGAGTCGGATGGGCGATGAACTGGGCTTGGCCGCCGTCTCGCCAAGGGGCCACGACGCAGCGGCGGGCAGCTTCGTTGGCGATCGACGCGCCGTGGTCGGTGCGCACGATGTGCAGAAACAGGTCGATACCGGCTGCCGCTCCCGCCGAGGTCAGGACACGACCGGCGTCTACGAACAGCACATCCGGGCGTACCTCGACGGCCGGGAACAGCGCGGCGAACCGGTCGCTCAGCGCCCAATGGGTGGTCGCGGCGAGCCCGTCGAGAAGGCCGGCGGCGGCGAGGATGAACGCCGATGTGCAGGTGCTCACCACGCGGGTGGCCGGCTCCAAGGTGTGCAGCAGTTCGGCGACCCGGGGGTCGAGCTTGCCGGCGGTGAGCATGGCGGTGGACGGCTCCTGGGTGGCGACCACGATCGTGGCGGCCTGGGTGAGTGCGTCGCGGTCGTGCTGCACCTGGATCGTGAATCCGGCGTTGGTGCTGACCGGCGTGCCGTCGAGGGAGCAGGTGACGATGTCGTAGAGCGGCCGGCCGGCCGCGTCGTGCGCCTCGTTGAGAACCCGGGCCGGGATGCCGAGATCGAAGGGGATGACGCCGTCGAGGGCGAGCACGGCAACGCGATGGGGCATGGCACGAATCTTACGCACGACGTCGTTAAGGACACTGTTGACGGGCGGCCGCGGTATTCAGACTGGGATCATGAGCGAAAACGACACCATGAACGCGGTCCGTCAGCACACCTTCGGCGGTCCCGAGGTCCTGTCCGTCGAACGCGTCGAGCGCCCCGTCCCCCTGCCCACCGAGGTGTTGGTCCGGGTGCACGCCGCCGGTATCAACCCGGTCGACTGGAAGACCCGCGGTGGCACGGGCATGGCGGGGGTGCTCGGCGCGCCGCCGTTCGTCCTGGGCTGGGACGTCGCCGGTGCGGTCGAGGAGGTCGGCTTCGGCGTCACCACCCTGGCCCCGGGCGACCGGGTCTACGGGATGCCCTGGTTCCCGCGGGCCGGCGGCGGCTACGCCGAGTACGTCACTGCGCCGTCGCGCCAGTTCGCCCGGATGCCCGCCGGCAGCACGTTCGAGCAGGCGGCCGCTGTGCCCTTGGCCGGGCTGACCGCGTGGCAGGCGCTGGTGGACACCGCCGGCGTGCGGCCGGGGCAGCGGGTCTTGATCACCGCTGCTGCCGGTGGGGTGGGGCACCTCGCGGTGCAGTTCGCCAAGCACCTGGGCGCACACGTGATCGCGGTGGCCGGCCCACGCAACCAGCAGTGGCTCGCCGAACTGGGTGCCGACCAGGTCGTCGACTACACCACCGGCCGCTTCGAGAAGGAGGTCAGGGACGTCGACGTGGTGCTCGACCTGGTCGGTGACGCGTACGACGCCACCAGCACCCGGTCGGTCGAGACGCTGCGTCCGGGCGGGCTGTTGGTGGCCGTGCCGGCCGGGGTCTCGCCCGAGCTGGCCACGGCCGCGGCCGCCGCCGGAGTCCGCGTCACCGGCTTCCTGGTCGAGCCGGACGGTCCGGCGTTGGCGCGGATCGCCACGCTGATCGAGCAGGGCACCGTCACCGTCGAGGTCGCCAAGGTCCTTGCGCTGGCCGAGGTCGCGACCGCCCACCGCGCAGGCGAGCAGGGTCACACCAGGGGAAAGATCGTGCTCCGCGTCGCCGACGACCGGGCATAACCCTTCCTCGACGCAACCACATCGACGGCGGTGCCTGGTAGCCGAGCACTGCGGCGAGTTTCTGCTGCGGCCCAGGGCCTCCGACGCAAGCCGGCGGGGCCATCGGCCGCCGCCCCGGTACCGAAGCTGGCGCCGGTGAGGACCAGCGGTGCGCAACTTCGGTACCGGGGTGGCCTAGATCGACTGCCGCCATAACCGGGCTGAGCAGGCGGTCAGCGCTTAGCGCGGGATTCACTGCCGTTGGTGCTCAGGGGCCGAGCCGTCGAGGAAGACCGCTTGACGCATGTAGTTAATGCAGTTAACCTACAGTCAACGCGGTTAACCAATCTGGTGGAGGTCGCTGTGACCGAGTACTTGAGCGTCGCCGGTAAGACCCTCGCCTATGAGGTGTCGGGGCGGGGCCCTCTGGTCGTCCTGGCGCACGGCATCGGTGACAGTCGGCACTCCTATCGTTTCCTCGCTCCGGCCCTGGCCGACGCCGGGTACCGAGTTGCCAACGTCGACATCCGCGGCTGCGGCGACTCCAGCCTGGGCTGGGACGGCTACAGCCGCACCGACATCGCGGGCGACCTGGTCGCCGTCGTGCGCCACCTCGGCGGCCCGGCCGTGATCATCGGCCAGTCGATCAGCGGCGGCGCGGCGACCATCGCGGCAACCACCGCACCCGATCTGATCAACGGCGTCATCGAGCTGGCGCCGTTCACCCGCGTACAACCCTTCGACCTCGGCGGGCTGATGCGGGTGAAGCGCTTCCGGACCGGTTACAGCCAGATGGCGCAGGTCATGGCCCTCGGAAGACTGGCAAGCTGGAAGAAGTACCTCGACGCGGCGTACCCGGTCAAGCCCGCCGACTGGGACGCCGAACTGAGGCGTATCGAGGCGAAGCTGACGGAGCCCGGCCGGATGAAGGTTCTGCAGGCCATGTGCAAGACCAGCCCGACCGACGCCGGCGCGCAGCTGGCCAACGTCACCTGCCCGGTCCTGGTCATCGAGGGCAGCCTCGACCCCGACTGGGCCGACCCCCGCGCCGAGGGCGAGAAGATCATCGCCGATCTGCCCAGGGGCCTCGGTGAGCTCGCCGTCATCGAGGGTGCCGGTCACTACCCGCACGCCCAGACACCGGATCAGGTCCTTGCGCTGGCCCGGCCTTTCCTGAACAAGACGCTGGCGAATGCCTAGGGCCGGGCTCACCGCGCTGTCGGTCACCGAGGCCGGGGCGGCCCTGGTCGACGAGGTCGGCTTCCAGAACCTCAGCATGGGCCTGGTCGCCGAACGGCTGGGGGTCAAGACCCCGGCGCTCTACAAACATGTCACCAGCCAGGCCGATCTGGCCCACCGGATAGCTGTCCTGGCCATGGGCGAGTTCGCTGACGCCATTCGCGACGCCATCCAGGGCCGGGCCGGCAGCGATGCCCTCGCCGCCGGCGCGCAGGCGATGCGGGCCTACGTGCGGGAACACCCGGGCCGGTACGCGGCCGGCGATGCTGCTTCCCGCCCGACCGGGCCCGACGACCCGATCATCCCCGCCGTCGAACGGGTCATCGCCTCCTGGGCGGCGATGCTGCGCGGCTACCACCTGGATCCCGGTCAGGAAATCCACGCCCTGCGGATGCTCCGCAGCGTCCTGCACGGGTTCTCGACCCTGGAAGCCGCCGGCGGGTTCCAGATCGACGCGTCTGTCGACGACAGCTTCACCTGGATGATCGACTTCCTCGACCGCGGCCTGCGCGACATCACTACGAGCAGCGCCCCCGCCAGCTGACGGATCGTCGACGAACCGACCCGACCACCTCATCCCGGAGGACCGACATCAGCATCACCCGGGCACGCACGATCTCCGCGACCCCACCACGCGGCGGCCACTGACGGTGGACATCGACGAAGAGCCCCAGGACACCCGGATCGAGCGGCACGCGAGCTGGGCCGAGCGTCTACGGATCCAAATCGTGGCAACGCGGCGCGGTATTGCTGGACTTCCCGGTGGTGCAGTACTCGGCGGGCCTGCTGCCCTGGTTCGCGTCGCTCTGGGCCGACGAACACTGGAGACTCGCGCTCTGGGCGGCCGGAGTCGGCATCGACCTGCTGCTGATCCTGGTCCTGTCCGGCAGCAGGATCCTCCAGCGCGTCCAGTCGTACCTCACGGCCCAAAAAACTACTCGGCGTCGGCCACGATCCGGAGTCCGCCCCGACGGCAGGGGACCAGTCATTCACGGAGCGTCGGTCGACCCGGCCCACCTCTCCGAGCGGCTGGGGCTCTTCGTCATCATCGTGCTGGGCGAATCGGTGGTGCAGATCGTCGCCGCCGCAAGCGACGCACGGTACGACATCGGCCTGCTGGCCACCGCAATCGCGTCCTTCGTTCTGCTGGCCGGCATGTTCGGCCTGTCCGTCGTCTTCGGATACGCCGGCCTCCCGCACCTGCGCGCCGGCCGGATCCCCATCCGCGCCGCCCTCGGCCTGCACTGCCTGGTCACCGGCGTCGTCGCCACCATCGCCGTACCGCTCGCACTGGTGGTCCAGCACGGCTCCGACCCACTGCCCGAGCAAGGTCGCTGGTTGCTGTGCGGCGCCGTCGCGGCCTACCTCACCCTCGGCGTGGTCACCGGCGTCGCCAGCCACAGCTCCGACCTGCCCAGGACCATCTCACGAGTCACCACAGGCATCGCCGCCCCGCTCCTGCTGGGCCTGCTCGCCACCGCCGTCAGCGGCCGAACGCTCGTGGTCTTCCTGGCCCTGATAGTCCTCGCCCACCTCTGGTTCGAACGACGACTGACGCCGATTCAGGCCGCTCCTACTGATGAAGCGCCACCGGCCCGCGCCGGGCGACTCATGAACCCTTCCGGTGAACCAACCCGTCGCACCTGAAGTGCCCGTACCGGCGCAACCCGATCATTCGGCGGGGCAGCTCGTCGGCTTGACGTCCGGCGCCGACCCCGAAGCCGTGCAGCGCTTCATCGCTTACGGACAATTGTGTCCCCTCATCGTCCAGGCGGGGCCATACGGGCGCGACACCTCCTGGGCACACCCTCACCCGCGACATCCGCCACCGCCAAAACCGCCGTGACTCGCCCTCCGAACACATCTCTCCCCCCAAATATGACTGACCAATCAGTCACCCAGACGGATTGGGGCACATCATGAAACTGCTCCGCCCCTTCGCCGCTGCCACCTTCCTCCTGGGCGCGGTGATCTATCTCGCCGCCGAAGGGATCACAGCCGCGGCGTGGAAATCGCCCAGCTACAGCTATGCCGACAACTGGATCAGCGATCTCGGGTCGGCAACGGCCGGGGTGTTCCAAGGCCGCGAACTCGACTCGCCGCTGCACGTCGTCATGAACTCGGGATTCATCGTTCAGGGCCTCCTCTTCGGGATCGCCACAGCACTGCTCTCCCGCACGATCAGCGGGCGGTCCCGTTTCACCGCCGTGACGGGGATCGTGACCCTGATCGGCTACGTCCTTGTCGGAACCTTCCACGGGTCCCTCCAGGCACAGCAGAACGGCACGCTTCCCCTGCACTTCACCGGAGCAACGCTACAGAGGTTGAAAGGCTGACGTCCGTCGGCGTGTCGGCGTGATCTGGGGCGATGGGTTCGGTAGGCCGGAGGTATGAGGTATCCGGCTGGT